>NZ_JARGEK010000249.1 GCF_029211165.1 Roseisolibacter sp. H3M3-2 | reverse complement strand
GCCGCTCGAGCGCGCCCTCGACGGCCGCCCGCACCGCGGCCCAGCGCGCGGCCGCGTCGGCGCTCACGCGTCGTCCCCGCGCAGCTCGCGGAACAGCCAGCCGCGCGCGGTGGTCCAGTCGCGCGACACGGTGCGCGGCGACACGCCGAGCGCCTCCGCGGTCTCCGCCTCGCTCAGCCCGGCGAAGAAGCGGCACTCGACCACGCGGCACAGCCGCTCGTCGAGCGCCCCCAGCCGCGCCAGCGCCTCGTCGAGCGCCAGCAGCGCGTCGTCGCGCGACGACGCCACCAGCGCGCCCGCGTCGTCGGCGTCGGTGAGCGCGACGCCGCGCGCGCCGCCCCCGCGGCGGCCGGCGAGGTGCCGCCGCGCGTAGTCCACGAGCACGCGGCGCATCACGCGCCCCGCGACGGCGAAGAAGTGCGCGCGGTCCGCCCAGCCGGCGCGCGACTGCTCGGCCAGCCGCAGCCAGGCCTCGTGCACCAGCGCGGTCGAGTCGAAGGTGTGCCCCGACGGCTCGGCGCGCAGCCGGCGGTGCGCCATGCCGCGCAGCTCGCCGTAGACCAGCGGCAGCAGCCGGTCCATCGCGTCGGGCGCGCCGCGCCGCAGCACCGCCAGCGCGGCCGTGATCTCGTGGCCCTCGGGGTCGGCCGGGGGCTCCTGCCGCTCGGGCATGCGCCGCACCTCGGGCTCTGGCCGGCGTCCGGCGCGGCGTCGCGGGACGCGTGGCGTCTTTCGGCGGGATTTCGCGCGTCTGCCCGTGCGCCCCCCCGGGCCTCGATGTCGAAGGTACGGGCGGGCCGACGACCCGGCAACGCGGACGGCCGCCGGCCGTCCCCACCCCGCACCAGGAGACCGCCATGCGCCCGTCCGCCCTCTCGCGCCCCGCGTCGCTCGCCCTGCTCGCCCTCTGCGCCTGCGCCGGGGAGCCGCCGACCGGCGCCCGCGTCGCCGTCGCGGCCCCGTCGCGCGCCGCGGCGCCCGAGCGTCCGATGCGCGGCGACTGCGAGACCACCTTCCCCCGGCTGCAGGGGCCGCCCGTCGGCACGATCCGCCAGGTGGACGTGGGCACGTGTCGGCTCACGCACCTCGGCCGCGCCGCGCTGTACAGCAGCAAGGTCATCGACTTCGCCGCCGGGACGCAGGCGACCGACGACTTCCGGCTCACCGCCGCGGACGGCGACCAGCTGTTCGGCGCGGGCAGCGGGACGAGCGCGCCGGCCGGCCCCGGGCGGATCGCGTTCCGGGCGACGATGACGCTGACCGGCGGCACCGGCCGGTTCGCGGGCGCGCGCGGCGCGCTGCGCATCGAAGGGGTGGCCGACGTCGCCACCGCCTCGTCGACGATGCGGGTCGTCGACGGCTGGATCGCCTACTGAGGCGCGGGCGCCCGCACGCCGGGCGCGCCGAGCCCCACCGACGCCACCACCGGGAGCGCGACGAACGGCACGTGCGCGAGGAGCTGGATCCACCAGCGCGGCGTGACCGACGGCGGGCGCCCGGTGAGCGTCGGGATCACCGCGAGCGACATCACGCACCACACCAGCGGGCCGTAGACCGCGGCCGCCGCGAGCACGCCCGCGGGCGTCGCGACGAGGCGGCGCAGCGCGGGGAGCGCGAGCCACAGCGCGACGAACGCCGCGGACCAGGCGAACGCGACGCCGACGTGCAGCAGGATGCCGACGAGCACCGGCGCCGCGCCGCCGCCGATCGCCGACGGGCCGAGCACGGTGGAAGCGACGCCCTGCCACAGCCCGCCGAAGGTGCCGCCGTACGCGAGCGTGGCCAGCGCGCTCGCGAAGCAGAAGTCGACCACCGCCAGCGCGAGCCAGGCGCGCAGCAGTCGGCGACGCGCGTCGGCGGTCACGGCGCGGGGCGCGGCGCGCGCGCGAGCCGCAGGTCGAGGTGGCGCCGCACGTCGGGCCACTCGGCGGCGAGGATGCTGAACATCACCGTGTCGCGCACCGAGCCGTCGCGCCGCACCCCGTGGTGCCGGATCACCCCGTCGCGCTTCGCCCCGATCCCCTCGATGGCGCGCTGGGAGCGGAAGTTGAAGTTGTCGGTGCGCAGCCCCACCACCTTGCACGCGAGCGTCTCGAAGGCGTGCGCCAGCAGCAGGCGCTTGCAGGCCGCGTTCACGTGGCTGCGCTGCCACCGCTCCGCGTACCACGTGTAGCCGATCTCGACGCGGTCGGCGGCGGGGACGACGTCGTGGTAGCGCGTGGTGCCGACGACGTCGCCCGAGCCCAGCTCGCGCACGACCCACGGCAGCATGTGCCCCGCGTCGCGCCCGGCCAGCGCGTCGGCGACGTAGCGCGCCTCCTCGCCGGGCGCCGGGACCGAGGTGTACCACAGCTCCCACAGCCGCCCGTCGGCGGCCGCCGCGGCCAGCGCCGGCGCGTGCTCGGGCGCCATCGGCTCCAGGCGCACGCCGTGCCCCTCGAGCGTCGCGGGCGCGACGGCGATCACGCGGCCAGCCCCGCCGCGCGCGCCGCCGCCGCCGCGCGCACGCACGCCGCGACCGGCGGCGGCGTGACCTCGTGCAGCGCCGCGCGCTCGGGCTGGAAGAGCGTGGCCACGAAGAACGGGTGCCCCTCCAGCTCCACCGCGCGCACGTCCCCGCTCTCGTCCTCGGCGGCCACGCGCAGCGCGCCGCCGGTCAGCGCGTCGCGCACGGCGGGGTTGAGGCCGTAGCGGCAGTGGTACCCCTCGACCGCCTCGGGCGCGCCGTACGCCTCGGCGAGGCGCGAGCCCGCGCGGAAGCGCACGACGCCGCGCTCCTCGACGAGCGCGCAGGCGAGCGGCGCGACGACGGCGTGCGCGGCGTCGGGGTCGGTCTCGGCGTGCGCGGCGTCGGCCCAGCCGAGCACCGCGCGCGCGTACTCGAGCAGCGCGTGCTGGAAGCCGCCGCAGGTGCCGAGGAAGGGGCGTCCCGACTCGCGGGCGACCCGGATCGCGCGCAGCGCCCCGTCGGCGCTGCGGTACGGGCTCGCCGGCACGCACCACACGGCGTCGAACGGCGCGAGCACCGCGTCGTCGGCGATCGCGTCGGTGGCGAGCCAGGTGGCCTCGACGGCGACGCCGGCGTCGCGCGCCGCGAGGGCGAGCGCGCGCGGGATGGCGCGGTGCGCGACCACCGACGGGTCGTGGTCGCCGACCAGGGCGACGCGGAGGGGCTCGGGCATGGCCGGGAGGAGGGTGGGCGCGGCCAACGTTACCGCGCGCCCGCGCCCGCGGCGAGGCGCAGCCCCCAGTGCGTGCGCAGGAACTCCTCCAGCGCCGCCGAGGTGGCGTCGCCGAAGCGGTCGCGGCTCGCCGCGTCGTCGCGCACGCCGGCGAGCGGCGCCTCGACCTGCACGGCGCACACGGTCCCGCCGGCGGCGCACCCGTGCCGGCGCGTCGTCTCGCCGCCGGAGAAGTACGGCGCGCCGCGCGGCGACGGGTCCGACGCGCTGGGGACGGCCGGGACGCCCTGCCGCGCGTAGAGCGTCCCCAGCGCCGCCGAGCCGCGCAGCAGCGCGGCGAACGACGCGGGCGCCGCCCGCGACAGCTCGCGCACGCTCGACGCGTCCTCCAGCCCCGCGTCGGCATCGAGCGCCGCGTCGGACGCGTCGAGCTGCGCGCCGTCGAGTAGGTAGCCGAGCTCCAGGCGCGGCACCGCGTGCGCGTGCCCGTGCAGGTCGAGCAGCAGCCCGCGCCCGGACGCGGCGGTCACGGCGCGCCGCGCCTCGTCCACGAACGCGTGCCACTCGGCGAGCGCGCGCCCGGCGGCCGCGTCGCCGCAAGCCGCCTCGCCCGCGGGCCGGTTGGCGTCGAGCTTCCGCCGGGCGAGGTGCACCAGCACGACGTGCGGCGTGCGGCCGAAGCGGGCGCGGTATCGCTCGCGCGTCGCCAGCGCGAGGGCGACGGTGTTGAGGTCCGTCGCGGTGGTCGCCTCGCCGCCGCAGCGCGCCGCGGTGCGGTCGGGGATCTCCGCCGGCGCGAGCGCGCCGCCGTGCGTCGCGGTCAGGATCACCGGCGCGTCCCCCGGCCGGTACTCCACGTAGCCCTCGCGCCCGAGGTACGCGCGCCCGACCTCGTAGACGGCGGGCGTCGTGGGCGGCGGCGGCGCCTCGGCTGGCGGCGCGGCGGGGTCGCTCCCACAGCCGACGAGCAGCAGCAGCGCCCCGGCGGCCGCCGGACGCGCCCTCACCGGCAGACGTAGCTGGCCAGCACCGCCTGCACCTCGTAGATGCTCAGCCCCCGCTTGAACGGCTGCGCGAACGGCTCGGCGCGCCCCGACACCCAGATCTTCAGCTCCGCGTCGAGCTCGAAGTGTCCCGCCGTCTCCACGCTGAAGTGCGTCACCGCGCGGTAGGGGAGCGAGTGGTACTCGACCTTGCTCCCCGTGACCCCCTGCTTGTCGATCAGGATCAGCCGGCGGTTGGTGAACAGCATGGCGTCGCGGATGAGCGCGAAGGCGCGCTCGACCACCTCGCCGTCGGCGAGGATGCGCGCGAACTCCTCCTGCATCTCGGCGGCGTCGACCTCGGCGGCGTTGCCGATCAGTCGGTTCAGCAGGCTCACGCGGGCTCCTGGGCGGGGGACGGCGGGAAGCTAGCGCCGCAGGACCGCGCCCGCCCGCGCGTCGGTCGCCCGCCCGTCCTCCAGCGCGACGCGCCCGTTCACCAGCACCCAGGCCATCCCCTCGGCCAGGCGGTGCGGCTGCGTGTACGTCGCCGGGTCGCGCACCGCGGCGAGGTCGAACACCACGACGTCGGCGTACGCGCCCGGGCGGATCGCGCCGCGGTCGCGCACGCGGAACACGGCGGCCGGCAGCCCGGTCATGCTGCGCACCGCGTGCTCCAGCCCCACCGTGCGCTCGTCGCGCGCGTACTTCCCGAGCTTGCGCGGGAAGGTGCCGTAGGCGCGCGGGTGCGGGACGCCCTGGTGCATCGGCACCAGGTCCCCGTCGGACGCGGTCATCGTCCACGGCTGCCGCATCAGCGTGGCGATGTCGGTCGAGTCCATGTTGAAGCTCGTCACCCCCGCCCCGCCCCGGCCGATCATGTCGAGCGCGACGTCGAGCGGGTCGGCCCCGCGCGCCTCGGCGGCCTGCTGCAGGTTCTTCCCCTCCAGCGACGGGTCGGGGGCGTAGCGCTGGAACTGCAGCCGCGCCGGGCCGCCGCGGCGCTGCAGGTTGGCCGCCATGTCGCGGCGCAGCCGGTCGCGCGTCGCCGGGTCGGCCATGCGCGCGCGCAGCGAGTCGCGCCCGCCGGCTTCCGCCCACCGCGGCAGCAGTGACGCCGAGAGGCTGGTCCCCGACGCCTCGTACGGGTACTGGTCGGCCCACACCTCGACGCCGGCGGCGCGCGCCGCGTCGATGCGCGCCACCAGCGACGCCGACTTCCCCCACACGTTGGGGCCGAGCGCCTTGATGTGCGTGACGACGCCGGGGAGCCGCCCCTCGCGCGCGACGCGGATCACCTCGTCCACCGCGGCCTCGACGCCGACGGTGTAGTCCGACTCGTCGCGGATGTGGCTCTGGTACACGCCGCCGCGCGCGCCGGCCTCGCGCGCCAGCGCGACCAGCTCCTCAGTGGAGGCGTAGCTCCCCGGCGCGTAGAACGGCCCGCTCGACAGCCCGAACGCGCCGGCCTCCATCCCCGCGCGCACGAGGGCGCGCATCCGGTCCATCTCGGCGGGGGTCGCCTGGCGGTCGGCGGCGCCGAGCACCGCGCCGCGCACGGAGCCGTGCGGCACCATCAAACCCACGTTCACGCCGGGGCGCGCCGCCTCCAGCCGCCCGCGCTGCGCCGCGAGGTCGGTCGGGCCGCCGCCGTCCGGGTTCACGACGGCGGTGGTGATCCCCTGCGCGAGCAGCGGCGCGGCGCCCGACAGCGCCGCCGAGGCGAGCCCCGGGCCGGCGTGCGAGTGGGTGTCGATGAACCCCGGCGCGACGTAGCGCCCCGCGGCGTCGATCACCCGCGCGGCGCGCGCGCCCGAGAGGTCGCCGACCGCCGCGATCCGGTCGCCGCGGATGCCGACGTCGGCGCGCACCCACGGGTTGCCGGCGCCGTCGAGGACGCGCCCGTTGCGGATGACGACGTCGTACGCGTCGGCGGGCGCCTGCGCGGCGGCCGCCGACGCCGCGAGGGCGAGGGCGGCGAGGGAGCGGAGGAGGCTCACTGGGGGTCTGGCGTGAGGAACGGGGGCAGCCGCACCGGCTCGCTCCCGGGCGCGGGGCCGCGGCGCAGGGTGAAGGCGGCCGGGGCGCCGGGGCGGAGGCGGCGCGCGCCGGCGCGGTCGGTCTCCAGCATCGACGGCGCGAGGTGCACGAACAGCCCCGCGCCCTCCACGGTGTCGATCGCCACCGCCGTCTCCAGGTCGCCGACCTCGCGCAGCCGCGGGCGCCGCCGGGCGAGCGGCTCGTCGAAGTTCAGGGCGAGGTCGAGGCGCATCGGCGCGCCGCCGCCGGGGAAGACCACGTGCGCGCCGCGCACCAGCACGTCCACCGCCGCGCGGTCGTTCATCGGCAGCGCGTCGTACGCCCGCGGGTCGGCCGCGCGGTAGCGCCCCGAGCCGATCGCGTCGAGCGCCGAGACGAGCGCCACCACGTTGATCGCGCGCAGCCGCTGCTTCTCCGGGTCGTCGGGGAGCGCGCCGCTCTCGATCAGCACCGTGCTCGTCCCCCACCGCTGCATCAGGTCCCCGAACGCGCGCGGGTTGAAGTCGTCCTCGTACTTGGCCACGCGCCCGGGGATCTCGGCCTCGGTCACGCGCGCCAGCCCGGCGGCCACCAGCCGCGCGGCGACGCGCGCCCCCTCGTAGGCCCGGCGCTCGTCGGCGGCCGGCGCGAGGAGGGCGATCCCCACCTGCCGCCCGCTCCGCCCGGTGAGGATGCGCGCGCCCTGGTCGTGGAGGTTGAAGCCGAACGCGGGGCGCAGCGAGTCGCGCAGCGCCTTCAGCGTCCGCGCCTCCGGCGTCGCCAGCCGCGCGGCGTCGCGGTTCACGTCCACCCCCGCGGCGTTCTCGCGCTGGAAGTACTCGGCGCCGTCGGGGTTGAGCATCGGCACCATCACCACCGTCAGCTCGGCGGCCAGCCGCGCCCGCAGCGCGCGGTCGACGTCGGACGGGTCGCCGAGCCAGGCCAGCAGGTCGGCCAGCGCCATCGTCGCCGTCGACTCGTCGCCGTGCATCTGCGACCAGAGGAGCACCGTGGTCGGCCCGGCGCCGTAGGTGACCGCGCGGATCGGGCGCCCGTGCATCGACCGCCCCACCTCGGCGACGCGGAACGCCGGCCGCGCGACCAGCGGGTCGAGCGCCGCCCACAGCTCGGCGTGCGTGAAGCGGCGCGCGGCGATCGCGGCCACGCGGTGGCTCGCGGCCACCCGGCGCCCGACGGCGACGGCGCCGCCCCGGC
>NZ_JARGEK010000248.1 GCF_029211165.1 Roseisolibacter sp. H3M3-2 | reverse complement strand
GCCGCCGCGAGCGCCGCCGCCGCGCGCGCGTTCCGCTCGGCCGCGCGCGCCTGCCCGCGCACGCGCAGCGTCTGGAGCCGCGCGTGCGCGGCCTCGCTCATCGGGACGAGGAAGGCGAAGTGGCGCTCCCCCGACTCGTCGTCGGCCACCACGTCGGCGTCGAACGCGAGCGAGAAGAGCGACCCGCCGGCGGCGTCGAGCGCCTCCAGCGTCAGCGCGCCGCCGGCCGCGGGGAGGACGCTCCGCCCGGTGAGGCGCACCGCCGGCTCGAGCGTCACCGCGCCGTCGGCCGAGACACGCCCCCACACCAGCAGCCCCGGCTCGACCGACGCGCCGGTCACCGTCGTGCCGGTGGAGGTGCCGCGGTAGCTCATCACCGCCTTGTACGTGTAGTCGCTGATCCACTTGGGCGAGCAGTAGCCCATGATGTCGTACTGCGACGACGGGATCAGCGTGCCGAGGCGGACGTTGAAGCCGAACGCGCCGATCGCGCCGCCGGCGTACGGGTAGCCCGCGTCGGCGCCCGAGACGCCGCCGCACGGGGCGTGCTGCCGCCCCCAGTTGTGCCCGAGCTCGTGCGCCATCGTCGAGCTGCCGCTCGGCAGGTAGTCCCACCCCATCGACACGGGCGCGCCGATGTAGCCGATGCCGGCGACGCCGCTCGAGTACGGGACCTTCGCCACGCCGTAGTAGTTCTCCGTCGCGCCGTCGGCCGTGCGCAGCGCGCGCAGCTCGCTCAGCGTGGCGCTCCACCCGGCGCCGTCGCTCAGCAGCGTCTGCGACGTGGTGTACGGCGCGCGCACCGCGGACGTCACCGCGCTCACCGGCTGCAGGTCGAGCGTCCCCTGCAGGAACGACGCGGTGTTCGCGCTGGTGATGTTGCCCGCCTGCCCCGTCGACGCCTGCAGCACCGGGACGAAGCGTACGGCGAGCGCCGGCACGTTGCGCACGTCGAGGTTCAGCGCCGTGCCGCTCGCCGGGTACGCGTTGTCCGTCTCCACGCTCTCGGCGACCGCGCCGGTCGGGTCGACGTCGACGAGCACCGAGAGCCCGGTCTGGATCAGCGAGCCGGGGACGCGGACGTTCCACGACGCGGTCGCGGAGCCCTCGTTGAGCGCCGTCGGCACCGAGGCCGCGGGCGCGTCGGCGGTCAGCGTGGCGACGAGCGCGCCGCCGCGGTAGAAGCGCGCGCGCACCGCTGGCTGCGCGGTGTTGGCCGCGCTGGCGCCGGGGAACACGCGCAGCACTCCCTCTCGCCCCGCGACCAGCGGCACCCCGCCGGCCATCGTCTGCACGCCCTGCGTCAGGTAGGCGCCGAGCACCGTGAGGTTGAGCCCCGACGGGGGCGGCGTCTGCGTGGCGGCGTAGCCCACGGCGGCCGACGCGACGGCGCCGGCGGTCACCGACGCCGTCTGCGTGGCGGGCGTCGGCGTGTACGTCGTGGAGCCGGCGGTCACCGTCGCCGCGGCGACCGTGTAGCTGCCGGGGGCGAGGCCGGCGAGCGTCTGCGTCGCCGTCAGCGCGCGCGAGGCGCCGTCCGGCCCGGTGACCGTGACCGCCGCCGGCGTGGCGTCGGGCATGGTGATCGTCACGGCGAGCGAGCCGGTCGTGGCCGCGGCCGCCGAGTACGTGACCGTCGCCGTCCCCGTGCTCCCCTTATTCACCGCCACCGACTGCGTGGCCGGCGCGGGCGTGTACGTCGTGCCCGACGCGGCGACCGACGCCGCGGTGAAGGTGTAGGTGCCGTTCGGCAGGTCGCCGAGCAGCGTGCTGGCCGTGACCGTGCGGGCGTAGCCGTTGGGCCCCGCGACGGCCACGCTGCCGGCGACCCCGGCGGGGAGCCCGCCCAGGTTCACCTGGATGCTGCTGAGCGTCTTGCCGGGCGCCGCGCCCTTGGCGAGCGACGGGTCGGCGGACGCCGAGGTGGGCGTGGCGGTGGAGTCGCCGCAAGCGGCGAGCACGACCGTGAGGGTGGCGGCCGCGAGAACGCGGCGCCCGGGACGGGGAGCGGGCATCTGAAGGGGGCGCTCGGGGAAGGAGGGCGGCCACATCACCGCACCGTGGGGACGGTGCGGCGCCCGGTCCGTGTCACGGACGGGCGGGACGCCAGCGGGCCGGCGTGACGGGAACGACCGCCGGCGTTCGGAAGCAACTGTTTCCCGGGCGCGCCCTGGTGCCGCGCGTCACCCTCTCACGAGGATGTCAGCGCGCGGCGGCACCCACGGCGGGACGTGGCGCGGGCAGACCGTCGCACGGGCCGGCGTCGCGAACGAGGCGAAGCCGCCCCCGCCGCGGGCGTAGCGCAGGTCGTCGAGCCGCAGCGAGTCGCCCGGCAGCGGCTCCCAGCTCGGCACGCGCACGAAGCGGAGGGCCGCCGCCACCTCGCAGTGCCCGGCGAACAGCGCCCGCAGCTCGTCGACCGGGGCGACCCACTCCTCCCCCCACCGCACGCCCGCGGGGGCCGGGCGCCCGGCGCCGCCGCCGCCCCCCTGCTGCCGGCAGCGCTCGACGCCCCGGAGCCCCGGGAAGGGCGCCACGTCGGCCGCCGTCACGCGGTAGATCCCGCCCTCGACCTCCATCACCATGGCGCCGAAGCACAGCGGGTTGGCGGCCGCCGGCTCCAGCGCGGCGTCCACGTACCCGGCGCCGGCCGCCGCCCGCACCCGGTCGCGCGCCGCGCCCGAGGCGGCGAAGGCGACCAGCTCGAAGCCGAGGAAGGCCGCGATGCCGAGCGCGACGCGGCGCGTCGCCGGCGCCGCGCACACCACCGCCGCCCACGCCAGCGCGCCGACCGTCAGCAGGGCGGCCGTCCCCTTCGTCACCGGCCCGAAGGTCCACGCCGCGCCGAGGATCGCCACGAACGCGACCGCCAGCAGCGCGCGCGCGACGGCGCTGCGCACCAGGAGCACGAGCGGCGGGAGCGCGGCGATCCAGAGCCACGGCTCGACGATGAACACGGCGTCGCCGTAGTACCACCGGTCGTCGAGCGGCCAGAACGGGTGCACGCCGTAGCCGTTGGTCCAGTCGAGCGCGATGTGCGACAGCGTGCCGGCGGCCGCCAGCGCGAGCAGCGCGCCGCGCTCGCCAGGGCCGAGCCCCGCGCGTCGGCGCCTCGCCAGCGCGGCGCCCCAGAGGAGGAGCGCCGCGGCGAGGGCGAAGACGACGGTGTGCGTGTGCCCGCGGTGGTGCAGGAGGTAGCCGAGCCGCCCCATCCCCAGCACGGGGCCTGCGTAGAGCAGGTCGGCGTCGGGCAGCTCCGCCGCCACCACGCCGAGGAGCATCGCGACCCGGCCGAAGCCTTGCGTGGAGGGGCGCCCGGCGCGCCGCTCGACGAGCGCGGTGGCGGCGGCGCCCATCAGGGCGCCCGCGAGGGCGTGGGTGACGTTGTCCATGCGCGGAGTCTAAGGTGCCGTCCGAGTCCCCGTCCCCTCCCCCGTCGATTCCCCGGGGCTTCGTGCGCGTGCGCGGGGCCCGGGAGCACAACCTCAGGAACGTCGACGTCGACATCCCGCGCGACGCGCTGGTCGTGTTCACCGGCGTGTCGGGGAGCGGGAAGTCGTCGCTCGCGTTCGGCACGCTGTACGCCGAGGCGCAGCGCCGCTACCTCGAGTCGGTCGCGCCGTACGCGCGTCGGCTCTTCGACCAGCAGGGGGTCCCCGACGTCGACCAGGTGGACGGGCTGCCGCCGGCGGTGGCGCTCCAGCAGCAGCGCGGCGCGCCGACCACCCGCTCCTCGGTCGGCAGCGTGACGACGCTCTCGAACCTGCTGCGCATGCTCTACTCGCGCGCCGGCGACTACCCGCGCGGCGCCAAGGAGCTGCACGCCGAGGACTTCTCCCCCAACACGCCGCAGGGCGCCTGCCCGCGCTGCCACGGGCTGGGGCGGATCTACGACGCGACCGAGGCGTCGATGGTCCCCGACCCGTCGCTCACCATCCGCGACCGCGCGATCGCCGCCTGGCCCCCGGCGTGGCACGGGCAGAACCAGCGCGACATCCTCGTCACCCTCGGCTACGACGTCGACCGGCCGTGGAGGGAGCTGCCGCGGAAGGAGCGCGACTGGATCCTGTTCACCGACGAGCAGCCGCAGGTCCCGGTGTACCCGGGCTTCACCCCCGCCGAGACGCGGCGCGCCGTGAAGCGGAAGGAGCCGCCGGCGTACATGGGGACGTTCACGAGCGCGCGGCGCTACGTGCTGCACACCTTCGCGACGACGCAGAGCCCGATGATCAAGCGGCGCGTCGCGCAGTACCTCGTGAGCGGCGACTGCCCGGCGTGCGGCGGGCGGCGCCTGCGCCCCGAGCCGCTGGCGGTGCGCTTCGCGGGGCTCGACATCGCCGAGATGTCGCGCCTCCCGCTGGCGCGGCTGCACGAGACCTTCCGCGGGCTGGCGAAGCGCCGCCCGCGCGACGACGAGCACCCCGAGCGCGCGCTGGTCGCGCAGCGGATCGCGCAGGACCTGTGCGCGCGACTCGAGGTGCTGCTCGACCTCGGCCTAGGCTACCTCTCGCTGGAGCGGAGCACGCCGACGCTGTCGCCGGGGGAGCTGCAGCGGCTGCGCCTCGCGACGCAGGTGCGCTCCAACCTGTTCGGCGTCGTGTACGTCCTCGACGAGCCGTCGGCGGGGCTGCACCCGGCGGACACCGAGGCGCTGCTGCGCGCGCTCGACCGGCTGAAGGCGGCCGGCAACACGCTGTTCGTCGTCGAGCACGAGCTGGACGTGATCCGCCACGCCGACTGGCTGGTGGACGTCGGGCCGCTGGCCGGGCAGCACGGGGGAAAGGTCCTGTACAGCGGCCCGCCGGCCGGGCTGCGCGACGTGGCGGGTTCGGCGACGGCGCGCCACCTGTTCGCCGACGCGGCGCTCCCCGCGCGCACGCCGCGCGCGCCCCGCGGCTGGCTCGCGCTCGAGGGGGTCACGCGCAACAACCTGCACGGCCTCGACGTCCGCCTCCCGCTCGGCAACTTCGTGTCGGTCACCGGCGTGTCGGGGTCGGGGAAGTCGAGCCTCGTCAGCCAGGTGCTCGTGGAGCTGGTCGCCGACGCGCTGGGGCACGCCGCGCCGTCGGAGGACGAGGAGTCGGCCGAGCACGACCTGGAGGCGCGCCCCGTCGAGACCGCGGGCGGCCGCATCGCGGGCGGGATGGACGGCGTGCGCCGGCTGGTGCGCGTGGACCAGCGGCCGATCGGGCGCACGCCGCGCTCGAACCTCGCGACGTACACGGGGCTGTTCGACCACGTGCGCAAGCTGTTCGCGGCGACGAAGCAGGCGCGCGCGCGGCGCTACGACGCGGGGCGCTTCTCGTTCAACGTCGCCAAGGGGCGCTGCCCGACCTGCGAGGGGGAGGGGTTCGTGAGCGTCGAGCTGCTCTTCCTCGCGAGCGTGTACGCCCCCTGCCCCACCTGCCACGGCACGCGCTACGACGCGAAGACGCTGGAGGTGACCTACGCCGGGAAGAACGTGGCCGAGGTGCTGGCGATGACGGTCGACGAGGCGCGCGCCTTCTTCGACGACGTCCCGGCGGTGTGCCGCCCGCTCGACGTGCTGCAGGAGGTCGGGCTCGGCTACCTCCGCCTCGGCCAGCCGGCGACCGAGCTGTCGGGGGGCGAGGCGCAGCGCATCAAGCTCTCGGCGGAGCTGCAGCGCACCGCGCGCGGGAGCACGCTCTACGTGCTCGACGAGCCGACGACGGGGCTGCACCCGGCCGACGTGGAGCGGCTGATGACGCAGCTCGACCGGCTGGTGGACGCCGGCAACACGGTGGTCGTGGTGGAGCACGACATGCGCGTGATCGCCGGCAGCGACTGGGTGGTCGACCTCGGGCCGGGCGCCGGAGAGGCCGGCGGGCGCGTGGTGGCGGCCGGCCCGCCGGCGGAGGTGGCGCGGACGCGCGGCAGCCGCACGGCGCCATTCCTCCGTCCGTACGTGAGCGGCTGAGGGGAGCGCAGGCTCATCGCGGCAGCGACGTGCGCGTCGCGTCGCACGCGCCCTCGCTCAGCCGAGTGAGCGCCGGGCGCCGAGCGCCGCGCGGAGTAATCCTCGGCGCCCGGCGCCCGGCGCTCACGGCGCCCCCACGCGTGGCGTCCGCACGCGCGCGGCGGCCGGCTCGCCGCCGAGCGCCTCGCTTCGCTTATCGCAGCCGGTCGGCCGCGAAGCGCGCGACGGGAGCGCCGCCGGCCGTGAGGATCAGCGCGTCGCCGTCGACGCGCGCCGCGTCCACCGATTCGAGGCCGCGGAGGAAGGCGATCTCCTGCCGGTTCAGCGCCGGCTCGGCGCACGCCATCTTCGTCGAGGAGAGCGGGCCGAAGCGGAGGGCGGCGCCGTCGCGCGAGAGCGGGCCGCTGAAGCGGTTGCAGCCGGAGTGGCCGCTGACGCGCGCGCCGTCCGCCTCGACGACGAGGTGCGGCTCGCGCCCCTCGCCGGGCGACTGCACGGGCTGACCGCCCAGCTCCACGAGCCGCCAGTACGTGCCGGCGAGCGTCCCCGCGTTCAGCATGCGTCCACACCCCCGGACCTCGCGCCCGTCGAGGCGCACCGTGACGGCGTACGGATACGCCTCGCCGCTCATGACGTCGCGGCAGTCGCCGGGCGCGAGCGCGACCGACAGCTCGCCGCCGGCGGCGGCCACGCGGTAGGTGGTCGTCCCGCCCTCGCGCGTCGGCGCCGGCGTGCGCGCGCCCACGCGCGTGCGCCCGTAGTCGCCGAAGAAGCGCACCTCCCCCTCGACGTCGAGGTCGAGCAGCCAGCCCGGCTCCTGCCCCACGGCGCGGAAGTCGACGCCGCGCGCGCGCGCGTCCTCCCACGACCCCGCCTCGGCGAGCGGGTCGGGCGTCGGCGGCGCGGGCGGCGTGCGGCGTGCGCACGCCGCGAGCGCGCACGCGGAGAGCGCGAACGCCGACGACGCCGCGCGGACGGCGCGCCTCACTTCCCGCCCCCCAGCCCGGCGAGGTCGATGGCCGTCTTGGCGAGTCCGCCGACGACGGCGGTCCCGGAGACGAGCGCGGCGAGCAGCTTCTCGTGCCGCACGTACCAGGGGGTGGTGCGCGCGGCGATGCGCTGCTGCAGGCGCTCGAGCTGCTGCGGGATCTGCACGAGGGCGGCCATGCGGGAGTCGGGGGTGCTGGCGTCGGAGCCGTATTCGCGGGCGATCGCGACGATGGTCTGCCCGAGCAGCCGCTCGTCGATCGAGCGGCACTGGAGGAAGATGGCCTCGACGGTGGTCACGATGGTACGGGACATCCCCTCGCGGTCGAGCGGGACCCCGCCGAGGAGCGCCGAGTCGACGGTCGACTGGAGCGACGCCGACGCGGCGGCCAGCGTGGCGCGTCGCCGGTCGATGAGCGCGGTGAGCCCGGCGAGGGCCGCGGCGTCGAGCGCGGTGGCGAGCAGCGGCGTCGCGAGCAGCCGCCACGCGGCGCCGTCGCCCGCCCCGCCGCCGCGGGTGGCCAC
>NZ_JARGEK010000247.1 GCF_029211165.1 Roseisolibacter sp. H3M3-2 | reverse complement strand
TCGTCGCCGCGAGCGCGGCGGTGAGCGCCTGCAGCCGGTCGGCGCGCTCGCGCGCCTCCTCCAGCCGGCGGCGCTCGGCCTCCAGCGCGCGCAGCAGGCGCTCGCGCACCGCCGCCGCCTCGCGGGCCGCCGACACGTCGCGGTTCGTGCCCACGAGCCGTTGCGGGCGCCCCGCCTCGTCGCGCACCACGTGCGCGCGCGACGCCACGTGCCGCACCCGCCCGCCGGGGTGCACGACGCGGTAGTCGAGCGGGAAGGTCCCGCCGCGCGCGAGCCCCTCCTGCGCCGCCGCCTGCACCGCCGCCAGGTCGTCGGGGTGGATGGTCGCCAGCTGCATCGCGGCGACGTCGCCGAGGCGCCCGGCCGGGACGCCGATGATCGCCGCGCCGCGCCCGTCCAGCTCCCCGCCGCCCGTCGCGAGGTCCCAGCTCCACGTGCCCACATCGGCCACGTCGAGCGCCAGGCGCAGGCGCGCCTCCCCCTCGCGCAGCGCCGCCTCGGCGCGCGCGCGCTCGACCGCGTCCCACGTGCGCTCGGCGACCGCCTCGACGAGCGCGACCTCGACCGGCGTGAAGGCGCGCGGCGCGCGGTGGTGCGCGAACAGCACGGCGAGCAGCCGGCCGCCCTTGTGCAGCGGCGCGCACACCGCGCCCCGGATGCGCTGCGCCGCGAACGCCGCCCGCTCCCCCTCGGTGAGCCCGGCGTGCGTCGCCGCGTCGGCGTGCAGCACCGACCGCCCGTCGCGCAGCGCCTCCGCCACCTCGGCGCCGAAGTCGTCGAGGCGGAAGCGCCCCGCCAGCGGCGGCATCCCGTCGCCCGTCAGGCTGCACACCGCCACGACGGCGCGCCCGTCGGCCTCCGCCTCCGCATACCCCACGCGGTCCACGCCGAGGTGCTCGCGCAGCGCGCGCGCCGCCTCCTCGCGGATCGCCTCGGGCTCGGTGAGGGGGCGCAGCCGGTCGTTCAGCGCCATCAGGAACGTCTGCAGCACCGCTCAGCCCTCCGGGAGCACGAGGACGAAGGTGCTGCCCGCGCCCGGCGCGCTCTCGACCGTCAGCTCGCCGCCCATGCCGCGCGCCAGGTCGCGGCTGATCGCCAGCCCGAGTCCCGCCCCCTCGTGCGGGCGCGTCAGGTCCGACCGCACCTGCACGAACGGCTCGAAGATCGCGTCCAGCTTGTCGGCCGGGATCCCGATCCCGGTGTCGCGGACGACGATCGCCACGCGGCCGTCGCGCGCCGCCGCCGACAGCTCCACCGCGCCCCCGCGGTCGGTGAACTTCACGGCGTTGGAGAGGAGGTTCGCGAGCACCTGCCGCACCTTCTCGGCGTCCGCGCGCACCGCCAGCCCGCGCGCGCCCGGGTCCACGCGCAGCGTCAGCCCGCGCGCCCGCGCCTGCGGCGCGACCAGCCCCTCGGCCGCGGCCAGCAGCTCGGCGACGTGCAGCCGCGCGAGCTCGTAGCGCACCGCCCCCGTCTCCAGCCGCGCGTAGTTGAGCACCTCGTTGATGAGCCCGAGCAGGTGGCGCTGGCTCGCCTGGATGCGCAGCAGGTCCTCGCGCTGCGCCTCGGTGACCGGGCCGCGGATCCCCAGCTCCAGCAGCTCGGCGTAGCCGCCGATGGCGTTGAGCGGGGTGCGCAGCTCGTGCGACATCACGGCCAGGAACTGGCTCTTGGCCTGGTTGGCCGCCTCGGCCTCGGCGCGCGCGGCGCGCTCCGCCTCGAACAGGCGCGCGCGCTCGACGGCCAGCGCCGCCTGCTGCCCGAGCGCGAGCAGGAACGCGCGCTCCTCGGGGGGGAAGACGCGCGGCCCCGCGAAGGCGAACGAGATCACGCCGACCGCCTCGCCCGCGGCGATCAGCGGCACGAACGCCGCCGAGCCCACGCCGAGCACGTCCCACACCGGCGCGATGGGCGGGAAGCGCGCGTCGAGCCCGTCGGGGCCGTCGCGCCCCTCCATCCAGATCGGCGCGCGCGTGCGGTAGCACTCGATCAGCGGGCTCGCGAGGTCGAACGCCTGGCGCCGCACGCGCGCCGCCACGCGCTCGGGGAACCCCTCCTGGCGCAGCAGGACGAGCGCGTCGCCGTCGGGCGCGCGCCCCGCCAGCGCGCCGGTGCGCGCGCCGAGCGCGACGACCGTGTCGGACACCACGACCGTCGCCACCTCGTCGAGCGTGCGCGCCGCGGCCAGCGCGGCGGCGCGCGCCTGCAGCCGCTCGGCGCGCTCGCGCGCGGCCCGCTCGGCGAGCGCCACGTCGCGCTGCGCGGTCGTGTCCTCGAACACCACCACGGCGTGCGTGACGTCGCCCCCCGCGTCGCGCACCGGCGCCGCCGAGACGCGCAGCGTCCCCAGCGTGCCGTCGCCGCGGCGGAAGTCCAGCAGCTCTCCCGTGACCGTCTCGCCGCGCTGCACCGCGCGCGCCAGCGGCCACTCCTCGGGCGCCAGCGGGCGCCCGTCCGCCGGGTGGAAGCCGGCGTAGTCGCCGTACCCCGCCACGTCCGGGGAGAGCGGCGCCTCGCGCCCCCAGATCGCGTCGGCCTGCGCGTTCGCCTGCAGCAGCCGCCCCGACGGCGCCTGCGCGATGATGACGCCGACCGGGAGCTGCTGCAGCACCGCGTCGAGCCGCGCCTCGCTCGCGCGCAGCGTCTCGCGCGCCGCGGCCTCGTCGGGCGCGTACTCCAGCACGACCGCGACGACCCCCACGGTGGTCCCGTCGGGGCCGGGGATCGGGTGGTACGCCGAGACGAAGTGGCGCGGCCCGCGCGAGGTCTCGAGCAGCAGCGGGAGGTCCACCACCGCCTCGCCGCGCTCGAGCACGCGCCGCAGCAGCGGCTCGGTGAGGTCGGCGGCGGCGTCCGGGATGACCTCGCGGATCGCGCGCCCGGCGTGCGCGGCGGCCGGCCGCCCGTTCATCGCCGCCAGCGCGTCGTTCACGCGCACGTACCGCAGCGCCCGGTCCACGTACGCCACCCCGGCCGCCCGGGTCTCGAACAGCAGCGCGGCGAGCGCCAGGGCGGCGCGGGCCTCGTCGTGCGGGGCGGCGGGTACGGCGGGTTCGGCGGCGGTCACGCGCCGAACGATGTACCGGCGCGCGGGCCCGCGATAGCCGAACGGGACGCTAGCGCTCGAAGGCGGCGCGCCGGCGGACGACCGCGCCCGGGCTGGGCGGCCAGGCGAGGTCGAACGGCGCCTCGTCCACGGCGCGCAGCAGCGCGCGGAGGGCGCGGCGGACGAGCGAGGGCGGTCGGCCGGTCGCCGGCGCGCGGCGCGGCGGCGGGTAGGCGAGTCGGGTGCCGAAGTTGGCCACGGGATCACTCTCTATGGTGAGCTCGGCGGGCGTCGGCAGACGCACCGTGCCGGGCGGGTGGTAGATGCGGGACGTGTGGTGCTCCATGCATCGAGAGCTAGCCGTCCCGGGCGCCGGGGTCCAAGACGATGTTGGTGGGCGCCGATACCGTGCGGGTATGACGCGCCGGCGGCGGCTCCCCCGCGGTTGCCCGCCGGGCGCGCGGCGCGTCCTTGCCCCGACCGCCCCCGCCGCACCCTCCCCCACCCCGGCCATGAGCACCCGGCTCGACGCGCTGCTGCACCCGTCGCTCCGCGGCGACGAGGAGACGCGCCGGCGCGCGGGGCTGACGGTGGTCCTGTCGCTGGTCGTGATGGGCGTCGCGCTCGCGTACGCGCTCGTGTACCGCTACGTCGTCGGCTTCCGCGACGGCGCGGTCATCCTGGCGGCGGGGGCGGCGGTCGGGCCGGCGGTGCTGGCCATGGTGGGGCGGCGCCCGTGGACGCGCGCCGCCGGCCACGCGGTCACCGCGACGTGCTTCGCCGTCGTCCTCGCGCTGGTGGGCCGGGAGGGCGGGCTGTCCTCGCTCGCCGCCCCGTGGCTGGTCACGCCGCCGCTCTTCGCCGCGCTCCTCCTCGGCCGCCGCGGCGCGGTCGGCTGGACCGCGGCCTGCGTGGCCGCCCTGGCCGCGCTCTACGCCGTCGAGGCGCGCGGCGTCCGCTTCCCGACCACGTACCCGCCCGAGTGGACGGAGCGCCTGACGCTGGGGAGCCACGCGGGGCTGGTGCTGTGCACGGCGCTGCTGCTGTTCGTGTTCGAGAGCCGGCGCGCGGCGGCGCACGCGCGCGCCGAGCGCGCGACCGAGGCGCTGGCGCGGCTGGCGTACTGGGACTCGCTGACCGGGCTCGCGAACCGCGCCCGCTTCGTCGAGTCGCTCGACGGCGCGCTCGCCCGCGCCCGCGCCGACGGCGAGCCGGCGCGCGTCGCCGTGCTGCTGCTCGACCTCGACGGGTTCAAGGAGGTCAACGACACGATGGGGCACGCCGCGGGCGACGCGCTGCTCACGCTCGTCGGCGCGCGGCTCCTCAGCGCGACGCGCGGCTGCGACACGGCGGCGCGCCTCGGCGGCGACGAGTTCGCGGTGGTGCTCGACGGCGTGCGCAGCGACTCCGACGCCGCCGTCGTCGCCGAGCGGGTGGTCGCGGCGCTCACCGTGCCGTTCGCGCTCGCCGGCGGCCCCGCCGCGGTGGGGGCCAGCGTCGGCGTCGCGCGCGCCGGCGTCGGCGCCACGTCGGCCTCGCTGCTGCACGACGCCGACGTGGCGATGTACCAGGCGAAGGCGCTCGGGCGCGGCCGCTGGGTGCCGCACGCCCCGGGGATGACCACGCGCGTCCTGGGCGCCGCGTAGCCGGCCGACGGGTCGGGCGACCCCTGGCGTGCGCGGCCCGTCGGGGCCGATGTTGGACGACCGCCTCCCCCCGCCCCGCCGCCCGCCATGCAGGACCTGACCACCGGCTCGCTCAGCCGGCACCTCCTGAAGACCACGAGCTTCATGCTCGTGATGATGGTCTTCCAGACGCTCTACTTCCTGGTCGACCTGTACTGGGTGGGGCGGCTCGGCACCGAGGCCGTCGCCGGCGTCTCGATCGCCGGCAACATCTCCTTCCTCACGCTGGCGATCGGGCAGATGCTCGGCGTCGGCACGACCACCGTCGTCTCGCACGCGGTCGGGCGGCGCGACCAGGCGGAGGCGCGGCACCTGTTCCACCAGGCGCTCCTGCTCGCGACCGCGGTGGGCGCGCTCTTCCTCGTGCTCGGGCTCGCGCTGCTCGGCCGCTACACGCGCGCGCTCGGCGCCGACGCGCGCACCGCCGCGCTGGCCGCCGACTACCTGCGCTGGTTCGTCCCCGCGATGGCGCTCCAGTTCCCGCTCGGCGCGATGGGCGCGGCGCTGCGCGCGACGGGCAACTTCCGCCCGACGATGCTCGTGTCGACGGCGAGCGTCGTCCTGAACATGGCGCTCGCGCCGTTCCTGATCTTCGGCTGGGGGACGGGGCGCGCGTACGGCGTCGCCGGCGCCGCGATCTCGTCGCTGGTCGCGATCGTCGTCGGGCTGGCGTGGCTCGGCTGGTACTTCGTCCCCGAGACGGCCTACCTGCGCTTCGACGCCGACGGCTGGCGCCCGCGCCCCGCCGCGTGGCGCCGCATGCTCGGCGTCGGGCTCCCGGCCGGCTTCGAGTTCTCGATGATGGCGCTCTACCAGTTCGTCGTCTACACCGTCGCGCTGCCGTTCGGCGCGGCCGCGCAGGCGGGGTTCGGCGTCGGGATGCGCGTCATCCAGGCCGGCTTCATGCCCGTCGTCGCGCTCGGGTTCGCGGTGGCGCCGGTGGCCGGGCAGAACTTCGGCGCCGGGCGGCCGGAGCGCGTGCGCGCCACGTTCCGCCAGGCCGCGCTGATGGCGAGCGGCGTGATGGCGCTGTTCGCCGTGCTGTCGCACGTCGCCCCCGACGCGATGATCCGCACGTTCTCCGACGACCCGGCGCTGGTGGCGGTCGGCTCGGAGTACCTGCGGATCATCTCGTGGAACTACGTCGCGTCGGGGCTCATCTTCGTCGCCTCGAGCATGTTCCAGGCGATGGGGAACACGATCCCGTCGCTGGTGGCGTCGGGCGCGCGCATGGCGCTGGTGATCGTCCCGACGCTCGTGCTGTCGCGCCAGCCGGGGTTCCGGCTGACGTGGGTGTGGCTGCTCGCCGTGACGAGCGTGTACGTGCAGCTCGCGCTCAGCCTGTGGCTGCTGCGCCGCGAGTTCGGGCGCCGGCTCGGCGCGCCGGCGCTCAGCGGCGCGGGACTCCCCGCAGCGTCCCCTCCGCCGATCCCAGCCACCAGCGCCCCGTCACCGGCGCCCCCGGCCGCGGATCGTTCTGCCCGTACAGACGCAGCGTGAGCACGCCCGACGGCGTCTCCCCCTGCAGCACGAGGTCCGTGCCGATCACGGTCAGCGCCAGCGGGCGCGCGGCGGCGTCGCCGGCCACCCGGTAGCTCGCCGCGAGCCCGCCGGGCGCGCTGGCGACCGTCACCTCCGCGGGGAGGCGCGCGTCGCCCGCGGCGCGGATGCGGTAGGTGACCGCGGGGGTCGGGTCGGCGAGGAGGGCCAGCAGGAGGAGGCTGCGCATCGGGGGCTCCGGGTCGGTGGGGGTCTCCCGAGAGCTAGCCCTTCCGGCCCGGCCGGTCCAAGACGATTTTCGTCCCGACCGATACCCGACAGGTATGGAGCTCCGCCACCTCCGCTACTTCGTGGCCGTCGCCGAGGAGCTGCACTTCGGCCGCGCCGCCGAGCGCCTGCACATCGCGCAGCCGCCGCTGAGCCGCCAGATCCGCGACCTCGAGCGCGAGGTCGGCACGCCGCTGTTCGAGCGCGTGCCGCGCGGCGTCGAGCTGACCCCCGCCGGGCGCGCGTTCCTCGGCGAGTCGCGTCTCGTGCTCGCGCAGGCCGAGCGCGCGCTGCGCACCGCGCAGCGGGCCGCGCGCGGCGAGGTCGGGCGGCTGCGCGTGGGCTTCGCCGAGGCGGCGACCTACGCCGGCGCGCTCCCGTCGGTGCTCGGCTTCTTCCGCTCGCACCTGCCGAACATCGGCCTGTCGCTGTTCGAGCTGGACTCGCCGCAGCAGTGGGACGCGCTGCGCGAGGCCCGGATCGACGTCGGGCTGCTGCACGCGCTGCCGCCCGACGCCGCGCGCTGGCTGGTGTCGGAGCCGGTGCTCGCCGACCCGCTGCTCGCCGCGGTGCCGGCGGCGCACCCGCTGGCGCGCGGGCGGGCGGCGGTGGCCGACCTGGAGGGCGAGCCGCTCGTGCTCTTCCCGCGCCCCGCCGACCCGGCGCTGTACGACGCGATCGTGGCGCGGTGCCGCGCGGCGGGGTTCAGTCCCGCGGTCGCGCAGGTCGCCGAGGGGTGGCACACGCTGGTCGCGCTGGCGGGCGCCGGCGTCGGCGTCGCGCTGGTGCCGCGGTCGATGGCGCGGCTGGAGCGCCCCGACGTCGTCTACCGGCCGGTGCGCGGGCTCTCGGTGAAGCTCGCGCTCTCGGCGGCGTGGCGGCGCGGCGACCGGCAGCCGGGGCGCGAGCGCTTCGTCACCGCGCTCCGCGCCGTCGCGAGCGCGCGCCCGGCCGCGAGGGGCGCG
>NZ_JARGEK010000246.1 GCF_029211165.1 Roseisolibacter sp. H3M3-2 | reverse complement strand
GCCGCCTCTGCCGCGCGCGGCCGCCCGCCCGCGCGCTCCAGCGCCGCCAGCGCCAGCAGGTTGCGCACGGTCAGCCCGCGGTTCCCCGTCCCCGCGCCCAGCCGCATCGCCGTGTCCATCTCGGCGCGCGCCGCCGCCGGGCGCCCGAGCGCCAGCTGCGCCAGGGCGACGTTCCGGTGCGCCAGCGACAGCGACCACCGGTCGCCGACCGGGGCGCGCATGCGCAGCGACTCGCGGTGGTAGGCCAGCCCCCCGCGCGCGTCGCCGCGCTCGAGGTGCAGGTCGCCCATGTTGCTCAGCGTCCCCGCCGCGCGCCCCCGGCCGCCCGAGTCGCCCAGGGCGCGGTACAGGTCGAGCGCGCGGGCGTAGTACCCGTGCGCCCGGTCGTACTCGTGCAGCCGCCCGTACAGGACGCCGAGCGAGTTGAGGGTGCTCGCCAGCGGGGCGGGGTGCCCGAGCCGCTCGCGCAGCCGCAGCGACTCGAGCTGGTAGCCGAGCGCGCGGCCGTAGTCCGGCAGGTCGGTCGCGTAGACGAAGCCGAGGTAGTTGAGCGAGCTCGCCGCCGCGCTGTCGGCGCCGGCGGCGCGCTGCAGCGCCAGCGCCTCCGTGAAGTGGCCGGCCGCCCGCTCCGGCTCCCCGCGCCGCTGCGCCAGGACGCCGTCGCTCCAGATCGCGTGCGCCAGCCCCACCCGGTCGCCCGTCCGCTCGGCCTGCGCGCGGGCGGCCGCGGTGGCGGTGGCGGCGCTGTCGTAGCGCCCGAGCCCCACGTAGGCGACGGCCAGGTCCGCCTGCGCCGTCACCCGCAGCGCCGCCGCGGCCGGGTCCTGCGACGCCGCCAGCAGCCGCACCGCCTCGACCCCGGCGGCGGCCGCGCGGGCGGGGCGGTCGAGCTGGTAGAGGGCGACCTCGCGCACGAGGGCGCGTGCCCGCGTCAACTCCGCGGCCGGGCCGTCCTGCGCGCCCAGGGCGGGCGCGGCGAGCAGCAGGAGCGCGATCAGCCGTCGCACGCGACGGACGGCTGGGACTCGGCGTGCGGGGCGGACGACGGCATCGGGGCGCGGCTCGGGGTCGCCCCATGGACGACGCACCGCCGCCGAGGTCAACTCCCCGCCAGCGCCCGCTCCGCGACCTCCGACATGTCGTGCGCCACCGCGAACCGCCGCAGGGCGTAGCGCGTCAGGCTGACCGCCAGCTCGCGCTCCCCGACCAGCGCGCGCCCGGCCCCGTGCGTCTCGAGGAACTCGCGCTCCTCGTCGCTGTGGGTGCGGACCACGACGTCGACCCCGGGGTTCAGGCGGCGGGCCAGCGCCAGGATCGCGCGCGTCTGGAAGGCGTCGGGGGCCGCCACCACCACCAGGCGCGCCCGCTCCAGGTGCGCGTCGGCCAGCACCTCGGGGCGGGTGGCGTCGCCGTAGATCACCGGGAGCCCGGCCTCGCGCAGGTCCTCGGCGCGCTCGCGGCTCTGCTCCACCACGACGTACGGGATGGCGTGGCGCGCCAGCTCCTTGGCCACCGGCGCCCCGACGCGCCCGTAGCCGACCAGCACCACGTGGTCGGCCAGGGCGTCCTCGTCGACGCTGGTCGGGAGCTCGGTGATCTCGCCCGCGGGGCGCTCGAACGCCGCCGCCAGCCGCGGGCGCGCCCGCAGCCACCGGTCGATCGGCCCGACCGCGCCGAACACGAACGGGTTGAGGGTGATCGAGAGCAGCGCCCCCGCCACCACCAGCCCCTGCGCCTCCGGCGGCACCAGCCCGAGCGAGACGCCGAGCGCGATCAGGATGAAGGAGAACTCGCCGATCTGCGCCAGGCTCGCCGAGATGGTGAGGGCGGTGTGCAGCGGGTAGCGGAAGCCGAGCACGATCGCGAGCGACGCCAGCGACTTGCCGATGGTGACGATGCCGACCACCGCCAGCACCTCGAGCGGGCGCTGCACGAGGATGGCCGGGTCGAACAGCATCCCGACCGACACGAAGAAGAGCACAGCGAAGGCGTCCTGCAGCGGGAGCGCGTTGGTGGCCGCCTCGTGGCTGAAGTCCGACTCGCTCACGATCACGCCGGCGAAGAAGGCGCCGAGCGCGAACGAGACGCCGAACAGCGTCGCCGCGCCGACGGCGATCCCGAGGGCCACCGCCAGCACGGCGAGGGTGAACAGCTCCCGCGACCCGGTGCTGACCACGCGCCCGAGCAGCCACGGGATCGCCCGCCGGCCCACGACCAGCATGACCGCGACGAACGCCGAGACCTTGAGGAGGGTGATCCCGAGCGTCGCCGCGAGCCCTCCCGTCGCCGCCCCCCCGCCCGCGGTCCCCCCGAGCATCGGGGCGAGCGCGGGGAGGAGCACCAGCGCCAGCACCGTCACCAGGTCCTCGACCACCAGCCAGCCGACCGCGATCCGGCCGTCGGAGGAGTCGAGGATCCCGCGCGCCTCCAGCGCCTTGAGGAGCACGACGGTGCTGGCGACCGACAGGGCGAGCCCGAAGACCAGCCCGGTCCCCCACGACCACCCCCACAGGTGCGAGACGGCCGCCCCCAGCCCGGTGGCCACCGCGATCTGCGCCACGGCCCCGGGGACGGCGATGCGGCGCACCGCCAGCAGGTCGGCGATCGAGAAGTGCAGCCCGACGCCGAACATGAGGAGGATCACCCCGAGCTCCGCCAGCTGGGCGGCGAGCCCGCTGTCGGCGACGAAGCCCGGGGTGAAGGGACCCACCGCCACCCCGGCCAGCAGGTAGCCCAGGATGGGCGGGAGCCGGAGCCGGCTGGCGAGCAGTCCGAAGACGAACGCCAGCCCGAGTCCGGCGGCGATGGTCCCGATGAGGGCGGTCTCGTGGGGCATGCGGGCCGGGGCGGTGGAGGCGCTAGGTGGACTGCGGCGCGCCGCGGCGCGCCAGCAGGGCCAGCCCGGCGATCACCAGCAGCGCGCCGAGCACGAGCAGCGCCGTCTTGGGCCACCCGGTGACGAAGACGGCCCCGAGGATCGGGAGGAAGGCCGAGCCGAGGACGGCGAGCCAGCCCTCGCCGCGGTACCACGCCTCCTGCGGCAGGGGCTCGACCGTGAAGGCGGGCCCGGCCGGCTCCGGCGCGGTCGCCGGGGGCGGGGTGGTGCGGGACGGGGTCGGGTGCTCCGCGGGCGACGCGGTCGCGACGCGGACGTGCTGCGTGGGGGCCCCGCTCGCCGCCTGCGGCGGCGGGAGGGGACGGGCGTGCTGCGCCATGATGGGCTCTCTCCAGGAATGGGCGACGGTCGGCCCCACACGGAAGCGCGGGGCGGGACGGTTCTCGGGCGCGCCGCGGCGGCGCGCTCAGCCCTGGAGAGGCGGGGCGGTCGGGAAGTAGGGGCGCACCCCCCCCGCGGCCGCGGGGGCGTGCGAGGGGCCGCCCAGGCGCCGCAGCGCCACGCGGGCCGCGGCCGACGCGCCGATGGGCGCCGACCGCCGGCCGTCGAGCGCCGGCGAAGCGGAGTTGCCGTCCACCGGCGTCGGCTCGGCGACCCGCGTGACCGCGGTCGTCCCGGCCACCCGCTCGGCGCGCAGGAACGCCGTCGCCCCCCGGTCGGCCGCCGCCTCCAGACGCACGGACGCGCTCGGCGCGTGCGCCGGCGTCAGCGCCTGGACGAGCGCGATCCAGAGGGCGAGGAGCAACTCCATGCCCGAAGTCTAATCACTCCAACCGGTTCCGGGGCCCTCAGGCCCCGAGCACCCCCACCGTCAGGGCGGCGGTGAAGCCCTGGGCGACGCTGCCGGTCACCGTCGCGAGCTCGAGCGCCGACCCGTCGCGGAACACGTTGTCGGTCGCCAGCGTGATCCCGGCCAGGTTGCGCACGCTCGCCTCGTAGCCGCTGGTCGCGTACACCAGGTCCGAGGTCGCCTTGGGGAGCGCGATCTGCGAGGTCGCGACCTTGTTGCGCACGTCGGTGGCCGCGGCCAGGCTCGCGAACACCTCGAAGTGGATGTGCGGCCACCGCCCGGCGTAGCACCCCGGGAAGATCGACGTGAAGCGCACCTTCCCCTCGGCGTCGGCCTTCTGCACGCCGCGCAGGTAGTTCTGGTTGGTCACCCCGGCCGAGTACAGCGAGTAGAGCCCCGCGCGGTCGCAGTGCCAGAGGTAGACGGCGCGGTCGGCGAGCGGCTCGCAGGTGGTCGCCGAGACGAGCGTCAGCTCGATCAGCAGCGGGACGCCGGCGGCGGTGCCGCTCAGCCCCGCGAAGCTCGACCGCATGTCGCTCCGCGCCACGCCGGTCTGGTTCAGGACGTTGGCGCCGTTCGAGCCGTCGCCCGGGTAGGGGCCGGCGGTCTCCTCGGGGATGCGGCTGCAGCTCCCGCCGGCGGTCGGCGTCGCCGTCGTCCCGGTGCTCGGCGTCGTCGTGGTGCCCGTCGTGTCGGGGCCGGCGACCGAGTCCGACGCGCAGCCGAGCAGCTGCATGGCGCCCAGCCCGAGCCCCCAGCGGGCGCCGAGGCGGAGGAGGCGGCGGCGGTCCATCGTGCGGCCGGTGGCCAGCAGGTCGCGGTGCAGTCCCCCGTGGTCGTCGTGGTCGTCGTCGTGGTCGTGCGCGGCGGGGATGGTGTGCAGCGGGCGCGGAAGCATCTCGGGAGGGCCGGGGAGGGGCGGGGCGGGCGCGAGGCGCCGTCGTGTGATGAAGACACCGACGCGCCGCCGTCCCCTACCCCCCGCGCGCCGACCGCGTGCTACCGGCGCGTCTTCCGCCGCCGCAGCGCCGCGTCCACGCTGAACGGCCCCGAGCCGACGGCGAAGAGGTGGAGGAAGACGAAGCAGAACAGGACCACCGACTCGCCGCCGTTGCGGATCGGCCAGAAGCCGCGCGGCGCGTGCGCCTGGAAGTACGCGACCGCCATCTGGCCGGCGAGCAGGAACGCGACGGGGCGCGTGAGCAGCCCGAGCACGATCAGCGCGCCGCCGAACACCTCCAGCACGCCCGCGAACCAGATCTGCGAGAACGTCGCCGGCGGCCCGTTCCACGGGCGCGACGGGTCCACGAGCAGGCCGAACAGCTTCTGCACGCCGTGCTGCATGAACAGCGCGCCGGCGAACACGCGCAGCAGCGCGTGCGTGGCGCCGGGGAGCCAGGAGGGGACGAACGCGGGGAGTCGCGTGTCGGGCGGGCGGTACGACATCGGGGGCCTCGCTGCGGGTGGTCGGCCGGCCGCCGCGACCGCGGCCGGCATCTCCCGCAGCGTAACCCCGCGCGTCGGCGCGGCGGCACCCTCGGGCGTGCGCGTCGTCAGGGCGTCGGCGGACGCAGCGGCGTGAGCTGCCCCTGCGCGAACGTCCACTGCCGCGCCGCGAGCGCCGCCGCGGGCGGCGGGTACGTCACCCACGCGCGCACCTCGGGGCCCGCGCGCAGCGTGAGGCGCTCGCCCGGCACCACCGCCAGGCGCACGTACGCCGGCCCGTCGGCGCGGGGGAGCCGGAGCAGGGCCCGCGCGCCCGGCTCCACGCGCCCGAGCAGCCACTCGCGCCGCTCGCCGACGAGATAGACGCGCACCGCCTCGCGCTCGAGGTTGTCGAAGCGCACGACCGCGGCGGCCGCCGCCGCGCCGCCGTTGGGCGGGCGGTGCGCGCACGCGCCGAGGGCGGCGAGTGCGGCCGATGTCAGGACCGCGACAGCGAGTGAAACGCGGGGTCGGAACGGGGGCGTAGTCGGGGTAGTCATGGCGTCCTCCGGTGGCCGGGAGATCGACGGCGCTCGGCGCCTCATCCCGTAGCGCGCGGAAACCGGCGAAACCCGCTCACCCTCGCCCGTGTCGAAACGGGGACCCGATCCCCAACTTGAGGGCGCCATGTCCGCCGACGACCCGACCCCCGCCGTCACCGAGCTCCTGCGCGCCTGGGGCGCCGGCGACGCGCACGCCTCCGAGGCGCTGGCGCCGCTGGTGTACGCGGAGCTGCGGCGGCAGGCGCGGCGCGCGCTGCAGCGCGAGGGGGACGGGCACACGCTCCAGCCGACCGCGCTGGTGCACGAGGCGTGGCTGCGGCTCGGCGGGCAGCACGACGCGCGCTGGGAGAGCCGCACGCAGTTCTTCGCCGTCGCCGCGCGCATGATGCGGCGCGTGCTGGTCGACCACGCGCGCACGCGCCTCGCGGCCAAGCGCGGCGGCGGCGCCACGCAGGTCACCCTCGACCCGGGCGACCCGGCGGCCGCCGCGACGCACACGCTCGACGCCGCGGACCTGATCGCGCTCGACGACGCGCTGACGCGGCTGGCCGCGCTCGACCCGCAGAAGGCGCGGCTGGTGGACCTGCGCTACTTCGCGGGGCTGAGCATCCCGGAGGCGGCGGCGGCCCTCGGCGTCTCGCCGGCGACGGTCGGGCGCGAGTGGGCGGTCGCGCGCATGTGGCTCCGCCGCGAGCTGGAGTCGTGACCACGCCCCCGATGACGCCCGAGCGGTGGCGCGCCGTCGACGCCATCCTGCAGGCGGCGCTCGGCTGCCCGCCCGAGGAGCGCGCGGCGTTCGTCGCCGACGCGTGCGGCGGCGACGCCGCGCTGGCGCGCGAGGTGGAGTGGCTGCTGGCCGCCGCCGCCGGCGCCGACAACTTCCTCGAGGTGCCGGCCGCCGCCGCGCTCGGCGTCGCGCCGCCCCCCGTCGCCGAGCGGCTCGCGCGCGCGCTCGCGCGGCGCTACGCGGTCGAGGGGGAGGTCGCGCGCGGCGGGATGGCGATCGTGTACCGCGCGCGCGACCTGCGCCACGACCGCACCGTCGCGCTCAAGGTGCTGCGCGAGGAGGTGGCGTCGGCCGTCGGCGCCGAGCGCTTCCTGGCCGAGATCCGCGTGACGGCGTCGCTGCAGCACCCGCACGTGCTCCCGCTGTTCGACTCGGGGACGGCCGACGGGATGCCGTGGTACGCGATGCCCTTCGTCGGCGGCGAGACGCTGCGCGACCGCCTGAAGCGCGACGGCACGCTGCCGGTGGACGAGGCGGTGCGCGTGGCGCGCGAGGTCGCCGACGCGCTCGACCACGCGCACGCGCGCGGCGTCGTGCACCGCGACGTGAAGCCCGAGAACGTGCTGCTGCACGAGGGGCACGCGCTGGTCGCCGACTTCGGGATCGCGCTGGCGCTGGAGGAGGCGGGCGGGGAGCGGCTCACGCGCACCGGGCTCGCCATCGGCACGCCCCAGTACATGGCCCCCGAGCAGGCCGCCGGCGCGCGCGCGCTCGACGCGCGGGTGGACGTGTACGCGCTCGGGGCCATCCTGCACGAGATGATCACCGGCGAGCCGCCGTTCGCGGCGCCGACGCGGCAGGCGGTGATGCTCAAGCTGCTGCACGAGGCGCCGCCGCCGCTCGCCGCGCGGCGCCCGGGGGTGTCGCCGTGGCTGGAGACGGCGGTGCGCCGCGCGCTCGCCAAGCACCCCGACGACCGCTACCCGAGCGCCGCCGCCTTCGCCGCCGCGCTCGCGGTGCCGCTCGACGACTCGGGGCCGGGGCCGGGGGCGCCGGCCGGCGCGCCGACGGGCGGGCAA
>NZ_JARGEK010000245.1 GCF_029211165.1 Roseisolibacter sp. H3M3-2 | reverse complement strand
CCAGCTCGCGGCGCAGCTCGACCGGCACCTCGGGCGTCGCCGCGCGCTCGGCCAGCTCCTGCGCCGACGACGCGCGCGGCACCGTGTCCTTCGGGCGGTACGCGTCGCGCGCGCGCGGCAGCACCCGCTCGGCGAGCGACGTGCGGTCGAGCGCCGCGTCGCGCGCCGCGAGCGCGGCCTGCAGCACGACCTTCGACACCGGCGCCGCCGTCTTCCCGCCGTAGATGATCCCCGACGGGTTGTCGATCTTGACGATGATGACGAACTGCGGGTCCTCGACCGGGAAGATCCCGGCGAACACCGCGTTGTAGCGGCCGGCGGCGTACCCGCGCCCGCCCTCGGTGCGGCGCACCGTGCCCGACTTCCCGCCGAGCGTGAAGCTCGCGAGGTCGGCGTCGGTCGCGGTGCCGCTCTCGACGACGGTGCGCAGCAGCCCGCGCATCGTGGTGGCGACCGACTCCGGCATCACGCGGCGCACCACGCGCGCCTCGTGGCGGAAGCGCACGCCGCCCTCGGCGTCGCGGATCTCCTTCACCAGCGCCGGCTCCAGCAGCAGCCCGCCGTTGGCGATCGCGCCGTAGGCGGCGGCCAGCTGCAGCGGCGTCACCGCCAGCTCGTAGCCCATCGACAGCGACGCCGGGGTGGTCGCCGACCACCGCGCGGGCGGGTTGAGCGTCCCCGACGCCTCCGCCGGATACGGCACCCCGGTGGGCGCGCCGAAGCCGAGGTCGCGCAGCGCCTCGTACTGCTCGCGCGCGGCCAGGCGCTGCGAGAGCTTCACGATCCCGATGTTGCTCGACTCGCGGATGATGGTCGCGAGCGACATCGTGTCGGCCTTGTGCACGTCGGTGATCGTGCGCCGGCCGATGCGCCAGATCCCGCCCTCGGTGTTGACGTTCTCGTGCAGCCGCGCGCGGCCGCGCTCCAGCAGCTCGGCGGCCATGAACGGCTTGATCGTCGAGCCGGGCTCGAACGGCTCCGAGATGGCCGTCGCGGCGGTCGCGCGCGGGTCCTGCCGCTGGCTGGCGAGCGCCAGCACCTCGCCGCGGTGGGGCTCGAGGACGACGATGTCGCCGCCGGTCGCGCCGGCGTCGCGCACGGCGTCGGCCAGCGCGCGCTCGGCGATGTCCTGCAGCCCCTGGTTGAGCGTCAGCGTGATCGAGTGCCCCGGGCGCGCCTCGACCGAGTGGACGGCGGGGGACGCCATCCGCCCGCCCTTGGCGTCGCGCAGCAGCAGCGCGGTGCCGCGCTGGCCGAGCAGGACGCTGTCGAGGGCGAGCTCGATGCCGTCGACCGGCTTCCCGCCCCCGTCCACCCGGCCGACGATGCGGCGGATCGCGGCGCTCATCGACGGCACGCGCTCGACGGTGGGGGCGGCGTGCACGCCGCGCAGCGCGGTCGCCGGGGCGACGTCGCTCGGCAGCCAGCGGCCTGGGATCTCGACCCACTTCCGCGTCGTGTCCGAGGCGCGCTTCACCCACTCCTTGGGGACGCCCGCCCTGGCCAGCGCGCGGCGCAGGACGGCGACGTCCCGCACCTCGCGTGGGGCGACGCGCAGCTGCACCAGCTCGCGGCTCTCGACCAGCACGCGGCCGCTGGCGTCGGCGATGAGCCCGCGCGGCGCCGGGAGCGACGCGTCGGCGATCTGCTGCCGCTCGGCGCTCGCGCGCCAGGTGTCGGCCTGGAGCAGCTGCACCTGCGCCGCCTTCCCGACGAGCGCGAGGGCGAACGCCACGAGCGAGCCGTGGATGATGGCGGGGCGATCGAACCGGGGCACGGCGCGTTACTTCGTGGAATCGCCCGGGGCCCCGTCGCGCGCGACGCGCGTGCGGGGCCGGGCGAGGATGACGACCTGGGTGTCGCTCGGGACGCGCATGCCGAGACGCTCCTCGGCGGCGGTCCCGATGCGGGCGCGGCTGGCGGCGAGGCGCACCGCGCTGCGCAGCGCGGCGTGCTCGGCCTCCAGCTGCCGCCGGCGGACGTCGAGCACCTGCAGCTCGCGGGTGCGCGCGATGCCGTAGCTGCGGCGCCAGACGACGGCCGCCGCCATCAGCACGAACGCCAGGAGCGCCAGCGCGACGACGGAGCGCCCGCGCGGCCCCCCCCGGCGCGCGCCGCGCGAGCGGGGGCTCACGCGGCGCGCTCCCACACGCGCAGCTTGGCGCTGCGCGCGCGCGGGTTGCGCGCGACCTCGTCCGCGGACGCCTCGAGGGCGCGGCGCGTCACGAGCCGCCCCAGCGCCTCGTGCCCGCAGGTGCAGACCGGGTGGCGCGGGGGGCAGACGCAGGCGGTGCTCCACTCGCGGAAGGCGTGCTTGACCAGCCGGTCCTCCCCCGAGTGGTAGGCGATGACGGCCAGCCGGCCGCCGGGGACGAGGGCGTCGCGCAGTGCCGGCAGCGCGCGTCCGATCCCGGCGAGCTCGTCGTTGACGCCCATGCGCACCGCCTGGAAGAGGCGCGCGAAATCGCCGGGGCCGCTCCGCGGGCCGAGCGCGCCGCGGATCGCCCCGACGAGGTCGTCGCTGGTGGCGAACGGGCGCGTGGCGCGGCGGCGCGTCACCTCGCGGGCGAGGCGCGGCGCGCGGGGCTCGTCGCCGAACTCGCGGAAGAGGCGGGCGAGGTCGCGCTCGTCCCACGTGTTCAGGAGGGTGGCCGCGTCGTCGGGGGCGTCGGTGCCCATGCGCATGTCGAGCGGCGCGCCCTCGCGGAACGAGAAGCCGCGACCGAGGTCGTCGATCTGGTGGGAGGAGATGCCGAGGTCCAGGAGTGCGGCGTGCACCGGGCGTCCGGCGAGGTGGTCGGCCGCGTCGGCGTAGTTCGCCCGGAGCGCGGTGAATCGGCCGGCGTCGGCCCACGCGCGCAACCGCGTCGTCGCGGCCGCGATGGCCTCGGGGTCGCGGTCGAACGCCACGACGTCGAAGCCGGCCTCCAGCAGCGCCTCCGAGTGTCCGCCCCCGCCGAGGGTGCCGTCGACGGCGAGGCGCCCGTGCGGGTCCGCCTCGGCCGCCAGCAGGCGGACGATCTCGGCCGCCAGCACGGGGGCGTGGTACGCGGAATCCCACCGGGCGCCGTCGGACATCGGGAGGCGCATTCTAGCCGTCATCCGGGAGGGGCGTCAATCTGGCCGCATTCTCGCACTGCGGAGCGCGCCATGGCCTTCGGACGCACGTTCGACCTCGTCATCCACGGCGCCCGCGCCGACGACCCGGGCCTCCGCGCCGCAGCGGAGTGGGCGCGCACCATCGGGCACCGGATCCGCGCCCACGTGACCTGGGAGGCGGGGGACGCGCGCCGGTTTGCGGCCGAGGCCGCCGAGCGGGGGTCGGACGCGGTGCTGGCCGTCGGCGGCGACGGGACGGTGAACGAGGTGATCAACGGCCTCATCGGCTCCACGGTCCCGCTCGGCATCCTGCCGGTCGGGACGGCCAACGACTTCGCGCGGCAGACGGGGATACCGGACGACCCGCGTGCCGCGCTCGAGCTCGTCATTGAGCGGCCGCCGGTCACCGTCGACCTCGGCACGCTCAACGGGCGCGCCTTCCTCAACGTCTCGTCGGCCGGGCTGGGCGCCGAGACGACGGCGGAAACGGGGGCCGTGGCGAAGGGGGTGCTGGGGCCGCTCGCCTACGCCATCACCGGCGTGCGCAAGCTCGCGGGCGAGATGAGCGCCTATCGGGCGCGGGTCGAGGGGCCGGGCTTCGCGCGCGACGTCGAGTTCCTGGCGCTGGCGGTCGGGAACGCGCGCGCCACCGGGGCGGGCACGGTCATCACCCCACTGGCCCGCCTCGACGACGGGCTGCTCGATGTATGCGTGGTCGCCCCGATGGCGCTCGGGGAGCTGGCGGGGCTGATGCTGGAGCTGCGGCGCGGCGAGCACCTGGAGCGCGACGGGGTGCTGTACGCGCAGGTGCCCTGGCTGCGCGTGGAGAGCGAGACGCCGCTGACGGTAAACCTGGACGGGGAGCCGCAGGCGCTGACGCGGCTGGAGTACGCGGTGTCGCCGGCCGCGCTGCGGGTGCACGTGGCGCACCTGCCGGGGGAGGGGCCGGAATAGACGAAGGGGCCGCCTCCCTCGCGGGAGGCGGCCCCTCGTCGATCAGCGGTGCCGGCTCAGCGGCAGAGCGCCTTCACGAACTGGTCGGCGTAGGGCGAGAACTGCGTCAGCTGCTGCAGGAGCTGCTGCGTCGCCTGCGGGTTGAACTTGCCGCCGGCGGGCAGGTTCGACTGCGCCGTCAGGAAGTTCGCCTGCGCGGCCTTGGAGACCGTGCACCCCTCCGCCTTCTGCGCCGCGCTCCCCTTGGAGAGCTGCTGCGCCTGCTGGAGCTGCTGCCCGCCGAGGCTGAAGGCGGTGGCGCCGAGGAGGAACTGCCCCTCCGGCGTGCTGCTGGTCGTGTTGGCGAACTCGAGGAAGCGGATCGCCTTCTCGAAGTCCTCGACCTTCTTGGACGCGTTGGCCGCGCGGTAGGCCGTCTGGCCGATCGACAGGGCGTAGCGGGCGACCGTGGCCGCGCTGTCGCCGGCCGCCGCGGCCGCCTTCAGCGACTCAAGCGCCTGCGCGTCGTTCCCGGACTCGGCCTGCAGACGGGCCAGGGCCATGCGCGCCCCCGGGGCCTTCGGGTTGGCCGCGAGCGCCTTGTTCAGGACCTCCATCGCCTGCTGCGACTGGCCGGACTTCACCAGCGCGTCGGCGTAGGTCGCGAGCAGGTCGCCGTCGTTCGGGAACTTCTGGACGCCCTGCGCGGCGAGCTGCGACGCCTTCTGCGGCTGGCTGTCCGCGATGGCCGCGGCGGTCAGACGCGTGAAGAGGCGGGCCGTGGCGGCCGCGGTGTCGGCCTTGAGCAGCTCCTCGCCGGCGGCGAGACCCTGCTTGAGGTTGCCGGCGGCGAACAGCACCTGCATCTGGAGCTGCAGGAAGTTCGGGTCGCCCGGGTTGTCGCGCACGAGCTGCTCGACGACGGGCACCGCCTTGCTCGCCTTGCCCGAGCCGGCCCACTCGTTGGCGATCTGCTCGAGCAGGCGCTGGTCGGACGGGTCGGCGGCGACGAGGGCGAGGAGCGTCTCGTCGGCCTTCTCGACGTTGTTCTGCCCCTTGTAGGCCTCGTACGCGATCGTCAGCGCGGGCTTGCTGCGCGGGTCGATCGCGATGACCTCCTGCGCGACCTTGAGCACCTCCTCGGCCGGCGCCTTGGACGCCTGCATCGCCGCGGCGAGGCAGAGGCGGGCGAGCGTCGACTTCGGGTACTCGGCGATCCCCTTCCGGGCGGCCGCGATCGCCGCCGGGTACTGGCTCTGGCGCGCCGAGTTCTCGCAGGTGCGGACGTCGTCGAACGCCCGCTGCGCGGCCTTGAACTCGTTGGTCACGGCGCCGGCGGCCTTGTCGGCCTTGTCGACGCGGAACGACCCGAGCGGCTGCACCAGCTTGTTGTCGCGGGTCAGGACGAGGAACGCGTCCACCCGCTGGCCGGCGGAGTCGCGGACCACGTTGCCGACGAGGTACTCGTCGGCGCGGAGGATCTGCGCGAGCGCGCGGGCGTCGTGCGCGGCCAGGGCCTCGTTGGTCGGGAAGCCCGACGCCTCGAGGTTGGCGACGATGTCGTTCTTGGGGAGGACCCACAGCTGCTTGGCCGTGAAGTCCTGCGAGATGCGCGTCCGAATCGCGTCGGCGGCCTGCACGCCCGACGCCTTGTCGGCGCTACGGAAGACGCCGACCATGAGGCGCGGCGCATTCGGGTCGGCGGGGCCGCGCTGCTGGGCGACGGCCGCGAGCGGGGCGCTGGCGACGACGCCGGCGGCGAGGGCCGTGAGCGCCTGGCAGTAGCGAGCCTTCAATGGCATAACCTCCGAAGCGTTAAACATGCGTACCCCCGCGGGTACCCGATCGGCCGGTGGCGGTTCCGACGCGGCTCTCGCGCCGCCGCCGCTTTCTCTCACGACACCTGACGACACCTGCGAACTCAATACCACGCCGTGCGTCGCGGGTTCGCGACCTCGTCCGCATCGGCCGTGCCCGTCGTGCCCGCCGGATGGGCGAAGAGGGATTCGAACCCCCGACATCCTGTGTGTAAGACAGGCGCTCTGACCGGCTGAGCTATTCGCCCCGGCGGGACGCTTCTCCTACCCGCGCGAGGGGGTAAGGTGACCGTGCACCACGCCCCCGTCTACGGCTTTAATCGTCTCCTAATGTGACGACACGTGCCGCGCCCCCGTCCGAAGGGGTTCGGGCGGGGGCGCGGGGTCCTCCGGGTCGTGCGGAGCGCTCGGGACGCGTCAGCGCAGGATGGCGAGCGGCACGAACACGCAGTAGCCGAGGATCAGCAGGATCGGCGCGAGGGTCTCCCCGCCCCGCCACAGGTCGGCGTAGCCGGCCAGCAGGACGGCCGCGGCGACCGCCCACCAGATCCACGCCGGGCGCGTCCGCGCCTCGGCGGTGCCCGCGTCGTTCGCGCTCCCCACATTGCTCTGCGTCATGGGGCGGAAGCGTAGAGGTGCCCGGAGGCGAAGTCAACCAACGCGCGGGGCCTCCGGCTCCTCCCCGAACGGCGGCTCCCCGAGCAGGGCGGCCAGCGCGCGCTCCTCCCGCTCCGCCGCCGCGTCGGCCTCCCGCAGCGCGTCCATCCGCCGGCGGTCGCGGCGGCGGCGCATGACGAACATCGGGATGAGCACGACCGAGAAGATCGAGGTCGCGATCGACAGGTTGGCGACCAGCGCCAGCACGCCGTAGCGCCGCCGCGTCCGCTCCTGCCACTGCTTCTCGAACGCCGCGGCCGTGATCCCGAAGGCGCGGCGCACGGCGGGGTCGAACCGCCCCTCCTGCTTCCAGTACTGGAAGAAGAGCGACAGCCCGCGCTCCCGGTCGCGCTCCGCCAGGTCGGACACCGCCCGCCACGCCAGCGCGTAGCTCGCGTCGGCCTCGCCGGCGCCGTGGTAGAAGCCGGCCTCCAGCGAGTCGAGCGTGGGCATGCCGCGCACGAGCAGGGCGACGTTGGTGGCCAGCGTCTCGTCGCGCCCCCACTCGCCGGCCGCGTAGCTGGCGTACCCCTCGTCGAACCAGCGCGGCGGGAGGTCGCCCAGCGCCTCGTGCAGCGCGAGGTGCGCCAGCTCGTGGCGCAGCACGGTGCGCGGCTCGCCGGCCTCGGAGCCCGCCGTCCGGCCCTGCATGACGATCCGCATCGACCGCGGGAAGGCGACGGCCGCGCCCCATTCCGGCGCGGCCGGCCCCACCCACTCGCGGAAGCGGCGCGCGTCGGGGGCGACGGCGATCAGCACGCGCGCGCGCGGCCGCGGCAGCCCCGGGAAGGTGTCGCGCCGCTGCGCCTCGGCGAGCAGGGTCCGCGCGAGCGCGCGGTCGTCGGGGAACGCCACCACGGTGAATCGCCCGGCGTCGTGGCGCTCGGCGCCCGACGGGCGCGGCGGCGCCGGCCGCGCGGCGGGCGCGCGCGCCAGCACGACCACGAGCCAGAGCGGCGCGGCCAGCGCGGCCAGCG
>NZ_JARGEK010000244.1 GCF_029211165.1 Roseisolibacter sp. H3M3-2 | reverse complement strand
TCGATCTCCTGCTCGCCCAGAGCCTCCGCGCGCTACCAAATCTTTGACAATCGCCCCGTTCTGATCCGTCTCATCCGATTCCTGGCAGTTCCTCAGGCCGCCTGCGCGGTCGGCAGGGGGACCGCGAGGCCGAGCATGGGCGCGAGCTCGTCGGGGGGGACCGCGCGGCCGAAGAGGTGGCCCTGGCCGACGGTGCAGCCGAGGCGGCGCAGCTGCTCCCACTGCGGCGGCACCTCGACGCCCTCGGCGATCGTGTGCAGCGACAGCGACTCGCCGAGCGACACGATGGCCCGCGCGACCGCCAGCTCCTCCCCCTCCTCGTCGCCGCCGGCGGCGGGCGCGTCGCGGAGCGCCTCGATGAAGGTGCGGTCGATCTTCAGCACGTCGACCGGGAACTGCTGCAGGTAGCGCAGGCTCGCGTAGCCCGTCCCGAAGTCGTCGATGCCGAGGCGCACGCCGAGCCCCTTGAGCGCGCGCAGCGCGTCGAGCGTCGCGTCGTCGCCGGCGATGAAGACGCCCTCCGTGAGCTCCAGCAGCAGGCGCTCGGGCGGCAGCCCGCTGTCGGCGAGGGCGGCGCGCACGTCGTCGACCAGCGCGGGGTCGCGCAGCTGCCGCGCCGACACGTTCACCGACATCGAGAGCGGGGCCGCGGCGCGGCGCCCCCACTCGGCGCCCTGCCGGCACGCCTCGCCGAGCACCCAGCGGCCGAGCGGGACGATGAGCCCCGTCTCCTCGGCGAGCGGGACGAACGCGGCGGGGAGCAGCAGCCCGCGCGCCGGGTGGTGCCAGCGCACCAGCGCCTCGACCCCGAGCACCCGCCCGTCGGCCAGGTCGACGATCGGCTGGTAGTGCAGCGCCAGCTCGCCGCGCTCCTGCGCGTGGCGGAGGTCGGACTCCAGCTCCAGCCGCCCCATCGCGTCGGCGTTCATCGACGCGGCGTAGAGCACGTGGTGCCCCTTCCCGCCGCGCTTCGCGTGGTACATCGCCACGTCGGCGTTGCGCAGGAGCTCGTCCGGGCTCACCGGCTCGGGCGTCGTCTCGGAGGCGGCGCGCGCGATCCCGACGCTCCCGCCGACGAACACCTCGCGCCCGTCCAGCACGAACGCCGCGCGCATCGCGTTCGCCACGCGCTCGGCGACGATCACGGCGTCGGCATCGTTGCGCACGTTCTCCAGCAGCACCGCGAACTCGTCGCCGCCGAGGCGCGCCACCGTGTCGCTGCCGCGCGTGGCGTTCAGCAGGCGCTCGGCGACCGCGCGCAGCAGCTGGTCGCCGGCGGCGTGGCCGAGCGAGTCGTTGACCTTCTTGAAATCGTCGAGGTCGACGTAGATGAGCGCCACCGCGCGCGGGTCGCGCTCCCCCTGCACCAGCGCACGCTCGAGGCGGTCGCGCAGGCGCGTGCGGTTGGCCAGCCCGGTGAGCGGGTCGTGGAACGCCTGGTGGCTGAGGCGCGTCTCCAGCTCGCGGCGCGCGGTGACGTCCTGCGCCATGCCGACCAGCGTCGCGCCCGCGCCGTCGGCGTCGAGGCGGCGCACGGTGAGGGTGGCCCAGACGGTCCCGCCGTCGGGGTGCGCCAGGCGCCGTTCGATCGACACGCCGGCGGCGCGCCCCTCGCGCACCTCGCGCAGCTGCTCCGTCACCGCCTCGGCGTCGTCGGCCGGGTAGAGCGCGGTGGCCGGCGTGCCGCGCAGCGCCGCCGGCTCGCGCCCGACGAGCCGCCCGAAGGCGCCGTTGGCGTCGACGATCCCGCCGTCGTCGTCGAGCAGCACGATGCCGAGCGGCGCCTGGTCGAACAGCGTGTGGAAGCGCGCCTCGCTGCGCCGCACCTGCTCGGCGGCCAGCACGCGCGCCGTCACGTCGCGCACCGACACCAGCCCGCCGCTGATCGTCCCGTCGGCGACCCGCACGGGGCCGCACGACACGTCGAAGTAGCGCGGCGGCTCGCCCGGCGCGGCGCGCCCCGCGACCTCCTGCGCCTCGACCGTCTCGCCGCCCAGCGCGCGGGCGTACGGGCGGCCGGCGGCGCCCCAGTCGAGCTCCGCCGCGATCTCCTCGGGGCGGCGGCCGACGGCGTCGGCGTGCGCGACGCCCGTCCACTCCTGCATCGCCGGGTTCCACGCGGTGATGCGCAGTCCGACGTCGTACGCGAACATCGCCTCGGTCGCCGAGTGGACGATGGAGGTGGCCAGCTCGCGCTCGCGCCGCATCGCGCCGTGCGCCGCCTGCACGCGGCCGCGCGAGGCGAGCAGCGCGCGCATCAGCCGCTCCGACGCGCGCGCGGCCGGGCGCACCACCGCCGCGCCGACGAGGAGCGTCAGCAGCAGCACCACCGCGATCCCGCCCTCCACGCGCCGCACCAGCAGCAGCTGCTCGTCGAGGACCTCGCGCAGCGCGCGCCAGCCGCCGAGCGAGAGGTCGCCGAGTCGGCGGTCGGCGGCGGCCAGCTCGGCGACCAGCGCCGGGCGGGCGGCGCCGTCGCCGGCGGCGAGTTCGGCGGAGGCGGCCAGCAGGCGCGCCTCGGTGGCCAGCAGCGCCGCGCGCCGCTCGGCGACCCCGCGGACGCGCGGCAGCGGGCGCTCGTCGAGCGCGCGGCGCAGCGTGTCCAGCTCGCCCGCGGCGTCCAGCCAGTCGCGCCGCGCGCGGGCGCGCTCCGCGGCGTCGACCGTCGGGTTGGAGGCGACGAGCGCCCCCTGCACCAGGCGCACGCCGGCGACGCGATGGCGCGCGAGGAGCCCGAGCGCGGTGTGCGTCCCCCGCTGCCGCGCGAGCGACCACTGGATCGCCGCCTGCCCGAGCACGACGAGCCCCACCGCGGTGGCGACCACGGCGAGGATGCGGCGCGTCAGGGCGGGAAGGCGGACGACCACCGGCGGAGGGGGCGAGGCGTGGGACGACGTCTGACATCGCATGATGCTTCCGTCATTCCCTCAGATGTATCGGCTTCTGCCGCCCGTGCCTTGAGTCCGACGCCGCAGAGCTACTAGAGAACTAGTTGACAGGACGGTCGCCGACGCCTATCTACTAGAAAACCCGTAGCGAGGACCGATGGACGTCGCCTTCACCGAACGCGAGCTGGACGTGATGACCGTGCTCTGGGACCGGGGCCCCGCCACCGTGGCCGAGGTCCGGGAGCGGCTGGCCGACCCGCTGGCGTACACGACCGTGCTCTCCGTGCTGCGCACCCTGGAGGCGAAGGGGTACGCGGGGCACGCCGAGGAGGGGCGGGCGCACCGCTACCACGCGCTGGTGGACCGCGCGGTGGCCGGGCGGAGCGCGCTCCAGCGGCTGCTCGGGACGGTGTTCGGCGGCTCGCCGGAGCTGCTGCTCACCAACCTCATGGAGACGCGCGGCGCCGACGCCGCCGAGCTGGAGCGGCTGCGCCGGGTGCTCGACGCGCACGCGTCGGAGGAGGAGCGGTGATCGCGCTCTGGATGGCCTACGCGGCGGCGGTGGGCGCGCTGGTGGCGCTGGCCGCCGCGGCGGCGGCGCGCGCGCTGCGCCTCGCCGGGCGCCCGGCCCGGCTGCCGTGGGCGCTGGCGCTGGCGCTGACCGTCGCGCTCCCGGCGGCGGCGCTCCTGCTCCCCGCCGCCCCCTCCCCCGCCCCGGCGCGTGCCACGGCGACAGGCGGCGTGCTCACGCTCGACCCGCGGCTGCTGGCGCTGGCCGGCGGCGCCGGGTCGGCCGGCTGGTGGGGCGGTCCGGCGCTGCGGGCGCCCGAGGCGTGGCGCGCGCTCGACCTGCCGCTGGTCGGCGCGTGGGGGGCGGCGAGCCTGCTGCTCGCCCTGCGCGCGCTGGCGGCCGGCCGCGGGCTGCGCCGCCGGATGCGCGGCTGGCCCCGCGAGACGCTCGACGGCGCCGAGGTGCGGGTGGCGCCCGACCTGGGGCCGGCGGTGTTCGGCGCGCTGCGTCCCGAGATCCTGGTGCCGCAGTGGGCGGTGCGCGACGCGCGGCTGCCGCTGATGCTGGCCCACGAGCGGGCGCACGTGCGGGCCCGCGACCCGCTGCTGCTCGCCGCCGGGCTGGTGGCGGCGGTGCTGGTCCCCTGGAACCCGGCCGCGTGGTGGCAGCTCCGCCGCCTGCGCGCCGCCGTGGAGCTCGACTGCGACGCCCGCGTGCTGGCCGCCGACGGGGCCCGCCCCGCCGCCGTGCGCGCCTACGGCGCCCTGCTGCACGACGTCGCCGGCCGGACGGCCGCCCGCCCGCCCGTCGCCGCCTTCGCCCCGACCCTGCTCGCCACCCCGTCCACGCTCCACCGGAGGATCCACGCGATGACCGCTCCCCGTCCGCGCCGCGCCGCGCGCCACGCGCTCCCCCTCGCCGCCGGCGCCGTGCTGCTGGTCGTCGCCGCCTGCGAGCTGCCGCGCCCCACCGGCCCGCGCGCCCAGCCGAACGCGACGATGGCGCGACTCGGCGCGGTGACGGTCAGCGACCGCGTGCCGCTCACCCGGCCGAGCACCGCCGAGGACGTGCGGAACGCGGTGAAGGCCGCGATGCCCGAGGCGCTGGAGCGGACGCGCGGCGCGCGCCAGATGGTCTGGGTGATGCAGGCCGCCGACGGACGCATCGCGCAGGTCGTGCGCGGCACTCCGCGGGCCGGCTCGGCCGCCGAGATGCGCGACGCCACGGTGGCGATGCTCGACGGCGGCACGTACGTCCAGACGTCCCCGACGGCCGGCGAAGCGTCGCACTTCCCGACGCCGGAGCCGAACTCGATCGCCAGCATCGAGGTGCACAAGGTCGGTCCGGGGCGCATCCTCCCGGACAGCACCGACGCGATCTGGATCCGGCTCAAGGGGGACGGCGCGACGCCCGCCGCCCCGGCCGGGCCGGAGCGCGTGCGGATGCGCCAGCCGGCGCCCGCGCAGGATCGCGTGGCCGTCCGCGGCGGCATCATGACGATCGACAAGGTCGATTCGGCCGGGCGCGCCGTCCCGGGCTCCGAGACGCTCCGCGTGAATTCGGGGACCGAGCGCCCGCTCTACGTCGTCGACGGCGTCGAGGTCGACGGCGCGCCGGCGTCGCTCCCGATGGCCGACCGCATCGCGTCGGTCGAGGTGCTGAAGGGCGCCAAGGCGACCGAGGCGTACGGCGCGCGCGGCGGCAACGGCGTCATCCGCATCACGACCAAGAAGGACTGACCACGCACGGCGGTCACGCGGGGGCGCCGGGAAACCGGCGTCCCCGCGTCGCGTTCAGGGGGCGTGACGACCTCCGAGACCCCTCCCCTGCACGTGGTCGTCGGGGCCACCGGCGGGATCGACCGCGCGCTCGGCGAGCGGCTGGCCGCCGACGGCGCCCGCCTGGTGCTCGCCGCGCGCGACGCGGCCCGCCTCGACGCCCTCGCCGCCGACCTCGGCGCGGCCGCCGTCGACCGGGTGGCGCTGGACGCCGCCGACTTCGCCGCCGTCGACGCGCTGCTGGCCGACGCGGCCGCCCGGCACGGGCCGGTGGCCGGCCTCGCCAACTGCGCCGGGTCGCTGCTGCTCAAGCCCGCGCACCTGACCAGCGCGGAGGAGTACGCGCGCACCGTGGCGCAGAGCCTCACCACCGCCTTCGCCTGCGTCCGCGCGGCCGGGCGGGTGATGGCCGCCCAGCCCGACGGCGGGAGCGTGGTGCTGGTCGCCTCGGCGGCGGCTCGGCTCGGGCTCGCCAACCACGAGGCGATCGCGGCGGCCAAGGGGGGCGTCGTCGGGCTCACCCTGTCCGCGGCGGCCACCTACGCGGCACGCGGGGTGCGGGTGAACTGCGTGGCGCCGGGGCTCGTGCGGACGCCGCTGACCGCGCGCATCACCGGCTCGCCGGCCGCGGCCCAGGCGTCGCTGGGGATGCACGCGCTGGGACGGCTGGGGGAGCCGGAGGACGTGGCGGGCGCGATCGCCTACCTGCTCTCCCCCGCCGCCGCGTGGGTGACCGGGGAGGTGCTGGGGGTGGACGGGGGGCTGGCGACGCTTCGGGCGCGCTGACCCGGGCGGCGGCCGGCCCGCCGGTGTCGGATCCGCGCCACGCTTGCAGGAGTGCCGCTGGAGTCGTACGCTGCGCACCACCCCAACGGGCGGCCGCCGGCCACCCCGCCCGTCGTCCGCCCCCGCACCCGGTCCATGAACCTCCGCCGCGTTCGCTCGATGCTGCTGCGAACGGCGGGCGCCCTCGGGGTGACGCGGCTGGTCGCGCGCAGCGAGTGGCGGCGGCGGCGGCTCCTGATCCTCTGCTACCACGGCATCTCGCTCGAGGACGAGCACCGGTGGAACCCGGAGCTCTACATGCCGGCGGAGCAGTTCCGCGCGCGGATGCGCCACCTGCGGGAGGGGGGCTACACGATCCTCCCGCTCGGCGAGGCGGTCCGCCGCCTGTACGCCGGCGACCTGCCGCCGCGGAGCGTCGCCGTCACCTTCGACGACGGCTTCCACGACTTCCTCGCCCGCGCGGTGCCGATCCTGCGCGAGTTCGGGATCCCGGCGACCAACTTCGTCGCCACCTTCTACTCCGAGTTCCCGCGGCCGGTGTTCGACCTCGCGGGCTCGTACCTCCTGTGGAAGGCGCGCGCGCGCGGCGCACTCGCGCTGGGGGCGGTGATCCCGGGCGCCGCGCCGGTGCCGATCGGCACCGCCGAGGAGCGCGACCGGGCCTGGGCGACGCTGCGGGCGCACGCGCACGACGCCCACATGACGGCCGCCGAGAAGGACGAGCTGCTGGCCGACCTCGCGGCGGCCCTCGGCATCGACTACGCGGCGTGGACGCGGACGCGCATGCTCCAGCAGATGCGCGGCGACGAGCTGCGCGCGCTCCCCGCCGACCTGGTGGACGTCGCGCTCCACACGCACCGCCACCGCGTCCCCGACGAGCCGGCGAAGTTCGCGCGCGAGATCGTCGACAACCGGGCCTCGCTGGGCGACCTGCTGCGGGCCGACCGCGACCTGGCGCTCTTCTGCTACCCGACCGGCACCTACGACGCCCGCGTCACGCAGTGGCTCGCGGGGCTCGGCGTGCGCGCGGCGACGACCTCCGACCCCGACCTCTGCTCGACGAGCGAGCACCCGCTGCTGCTGCCGCGCTTCACCGACACGACGGGGCAGCCGGGCTGGGTCTTCGAGGCGTGGGCGTCGGGGCTGTACGCGGGGCTCCCGGTGTCGCCGCGGGTGCGCGAGCTGCGGCGGCGACGGCTCGGCGCCCGCCCGCAGGCGGCGGCCCCCGCGCCGGCCGGGCGGCCGTCGACCGCCGCACTCAGCGACGCCGGCGCCTGGTAGACGGCGCGCGCGCGGCGGCCGCCTCCGGCGTCAGCCGGCGGTCGCGGTGACGACGAGCGAGCGCCCGACCCGTCCGGTCGCGACGTCGCGGAACCCCGCGCGGGCGAGCGCGAGCCGCATCCCGCGCGTCCCCTGCCACGACTCGGTGAGCGGGCCGCGGCGCAGCGGCAGCGTCGCGCCGACGGCGTGGAGCGCGAGCCCGTTGGCGACGACGTAGGCGCGGAACGCCGCCGCGCGCCACG
>NZ_JARGEK010000243.1 GCF_029211165.1 Roseisolibacter sp. H3M3-2 | reverse complement strand
CGGCCCGCGGCTGCGCGACCCGCGCGACCGCGACCCGCGCGGCGGACGGCGTGGGGGCGGCGACACGGCGCGCGTGTACGTCGGCCTCGGGCGGCAGGCGGGGCTCCGCCCCGCGGACCTGGTGGGCGCGATCGCCAACGAGGCGGGCGTCGACGCGCGCGACATCGGCGCGATCGACATCTCCGACCGCTTCGCGCTGGTCGAGGTGCCGGGGCAGGCGGCGGACCGCGTCGTGCGCGCGCTGCGCGACACGACGATCCGCGGCCGGCGGGTCGAAGCGCGCCGCGACCGCGACGAGGGCTGACGCGGCGCGCGGGGGGGCGGCGGGCGCGGCCGCGCGGTATGCTTCTCGCAGCCCCCGGGGCGCCGCCGCCCCCTCGCCGTCCCACGCCCGGCCCCTGATGTCGCAGCCAGACCTCCGCACGACCGCGCCCAGCCCCGTCGCCGGCCCGGGGGCGGACTTCCGGGCGATGGCCGAGCTGATGCCGCAGCTCGTGTGGTCGACCACCCCCGACGGGTACCACGACTACTTCAACGCCCGCTGGTACGCCTACACGGGCATGCCGCGCCCCGACGACCCGGGGGGCGAGCACGAGACGGGGCAGGGGTGGAACTGGAAGGAGTTCCTCCACCCCGACGACTACGACCGCGCGCAGGCGGTGTGGGCGCACTCGCTGCAGACCGGCGAGTCGTACGAGATCGAGTACCGCTTCCGCGAGCGGACCACCGGCGGCTACCGCTGGTTCCTCGGGCGCGCCGAGCCGCTGCGCGACGACGCGGGGCGCATCGTGCGCTGGTTCGGCACCTGCACCGACATCGACGACGCGAAGCAGAACGAGCTCGCCCTCGGCGTGCTCGCCGACGCGGGGTCGGCCGCGGCGCTCGCCGAGGACGTCGACGCGGCGCTCGGCGCGCTGGCGCAGGTGGCGGTGCCGCGGCTCGCCGACTGGTGCGCCGTCGACCTGGCCGACGCGGTGCGCCCGCACGGGCGGCGCGTCGCGGTCGCCCACGTCGACCCGTCGAAGGTCGCGCTGGCGCACGAGCTGGCGGAGCGCTACCCGCCCGACCCGCGCGACGTGGAGCAGGGCGTGCCGCTGGTGCTCCGCTCCGCGCGCCCGGTGCTGATGCGCGAGGTCCCGGACGAGCTGCTGGTCGCCGCGGCGCGCGACGCCGACCACCTGCGCCTGATCCGCGCGCTCGGGCTCTGCTCGGCGATCATCGTCCCGATCCTCGCCGACGAGCGCGCGGCCGGCGACGGCGCGGCGAGCGACGGCGCGCGCGTCCTCGGCGCCATCTCGCTCGTCGCCGCCGAGGCGCGCCGCCGCTACACGGAGCGCGACCTGGCGCACGCCGAGGAGCTGGCGCGCCGCGCGTCGCACGTGGTCGCGCGGCTGCGGCTCACCGCCGCGCTGCGCGCCGACCGCGCGCGGCTCGCCGAGCAGGCGCACGAGCTGGCGACGCAGAACGAGGAGCTGCAGCAGCAGGCGGTGGAGATGGAGATGCAGGCCGCGCAGCTGCAGGAGCAGGCGGCCGAGCTGGAGGCGCAGGCGGAGGACCTGCAGGTCTCGAACGCCGCGCTGGCGTCGAGCGAGGCGCGGTTCCGCGCGCTGTGGGACAGCATGGCGCAGGGCGTGGTCTACCTCGACGGCGACGGCAGGATCACCGACGCCAACCCGGCGGCCGAGCGGCTGCTCGGCCTCTCGCTGGACCAGCTGACCGGGCGCGCCCCCGCCGACCCCGCGTGGCGCGCGGTGGACGCGGCCGGCGGGCCGCTGGCCCCCGCCGACTTCCCGTCGGCGCGCGCCGCGGTGCGCGGCGAGGTGGTGCGCGGGGCGCGCGTCGGGATCCTCAACCCCGCGCTCGGCGAGCACCGGTGGCTGCAGGTGGACGCGGCCCCCGAGGTGCGCCCCGGCGAGGACCGCCCGTTCCGCGCCTACGCGCTGTTCGACGACGTCACCGACGCGGTGCGCCACGAGGAGACGCGCGCGCGGCTGGCGGACGCGGAGCGCGACGCGCGCGAGCGGATGGCCCGCCTGTTCGAGCAGGCGCCGGTGGCGATCAGCGCGACGCGCGGCCCCGACCACGTGTTCGAGCTGGCGAACGCGTCGTACCGCCGCCTGCTGCGCGGCGGGGAGCCGATCGGGCGACCCGCGCGCGAGGTGCTGGCCGAGCTGGGCCCCGCCGTCGCCGACCGCCTCGACCACGTGTACGCGGCCGGCGAGACGTTCGTGGCGGTCGAGCTGCCGGTGCGCTTCGACCGCGACGGCGCGGGGCCGCGCGACGCGTACTTCAACCTGATCTACGAGCCGCTGCGCGACGCCGGCGGCGCGGTGACGGGGATCCTCACCGTCGCGCACGAGGTCACCGACCAGGTGCAGGCGCGCCGCGCCGTGGAGCGCGCGCGCGAGAGCGCCGAGGAGGCGAACCTCGCCAAGAGCCAGTTCCTGCGCACCGTGTCGCACGAGCTGCGCACGCCGCTGAACGCGATCGCGGGCTACGCCGACCTGGTGCTCATGGGGCTGCGCGGCCCGGTGACCGACGACCAGCGCGGGGACCTCGAGCGCATCAAGCGCGCGAGCCAGCACCTGCTCGGGCTGATCAACGACATCCTGTCGTTCGCCAAGCTCGAGGCGGGGCAGATGGAGCTGGAGGTGCGCGACGTCGAGCTGCGCACCACGCTGCTGGAGGTGGAGGCGCTGGTGACGCCGCAGCTGGCCGCCAAGTCGCTGCGCTTCGCGCGCGGCGAGTGCCCGCCGGGGCTGCGCGTGCGCGCCGACGAGGAGCGCGTGCGGCAGGTGCTGCTCAACCTCCTGTCGAACGCGGTGAAGTTCACCGACGCCGGCGGGCGCGTCGCCGTCGACTGCGAGCAAGGCCCGACCGAGGTCGCGGTGCGCGTGCGCGACACCGGGATCGGCATCCCGCCCGAGGCGCTGGAGCGGATCTTCGACCCGTTCGTGCAGGTGGGGCGCGACCTGCGCGCGCCGAGCGACGGCGTGGGGCTGGGGCTCGCGATCAGCCGCGACCTGGCGCGCCGCATGGGGGGCGAGCTGACGGCGGAGAGCCGTGTCGGGGAGGGGTCGGTGTTCACCCTCATGCTGCCGCGGGGCGACTGACCGGCGCGCTGCGGGCCGCGGGCTGCGGATCCGAACCCGCAGCCCGCAGCCCGCAGCGTCCTACCTCCCGTCGTCCGTCGCCAGCGTCCGCCACCCCGCCGTCATCGCCGGGTGGCTGCGCACGAGGTACCAGCCCATGACGACCGCGGCGACCACGTTGCCGAGCGCCACCTGGTACCACGCGATGTCGCCGATCGCGTTGACCTCGAGGAGCGCGACGAAGCCGGTGAACGCGACCTCCACCGCCGCGAACAGCATCAGCAGCAGCGCCACCATCGACGGCGAGCGCTCGGCGCGGTGCACCAGGAAGACGGCCGCGATGCCCACGAGGCCGAACGCCACCACGTGCACGAGGCTGTAGAGCGCGGCCAGCCCGAGGCGCCCGTCGCCGTCGGCCGCCAGGGCCGGGTCCGCGGCGCCGGTGACGACCGCGCCGAGCAGCGCGGGGGTGTGCAGCGGACGTCCGGCCAGCGAGTCGACCAGCAGGAACCAGAGCGCCACCGCGACGGCGCCGAGCATCCCGGTCGCGAGCCCTTCCCGAATCAGTCCGTGCGAGTGCGTACGATCGGCCATGGCGTCCTCCGCTGGGGTCCCCGGGGCAAGGCGCGGCGGCGGGTCGCGGTTCCCGCGCGCGCCTCCACCCGTTGGCCGTCGTGGGAAAGCGCGATCCGTGCCGGTCCGGGCCGCGGGGGCGCCGATCCGGCGCCGGTTCGCGCGCTTCCGTTCCAGGTGGCATCATGTGAGGCGTCCGCCCCGTCGCACGCCCGGAGACCGTCCATGCATCGTCCAGTGCCACGTCCAGTCGCGCTCGCCGCGTTCGCCTCGCTCGTCCTTCCCGCCGCGCTCGCCGCGCAGGCGCCGACGTTCACGATGGCGCAGCTCAAGGGGTACCCGTTCCCCACCGAGCTCGCCGCCGCCGCCACCGGCGCCCGCGTCGCCTGGGCGTTCGACGAGCAGGGGCGGCGCAACGTGTGGGTCGCCGAGGGCCCGCGGTTCGCGGCGCGGCAGCTCACGCGGCACGCCGCCGACGACGGGCAGGAGCTCACCGGCGTCTCCGTCTCCGCCGACGGGAAGTGGGTCGTGTACGTGCGCGGCGGCGAGCACTCGGGGAACTGGGACGACCACGTCCCCGTCGACCCGACGTCGAGCCCCGGCGGGCAGAAGCTGCAGCTGTGGGTCGCGCCGTTCGACGGGAGCGCCGCGCCGCGCGTGGTGGCCGACGGCGGCGACGAGCCGGCGCTCTCGCCCGACGGGCAGCGCGTCGCGTTCGTGAAGGACCGCGCGGTCTGGGTGGCGCCGCTCGACGGCGCGCAGCCCGCGCGGAGGTGGATCGCGACCCGCGGCGAGCCGTCGGACCCGCGCTGGTCCCCCGACGGGCGCCGGCTCGCGTTCGTGTCGGGGCGCGGCGACCACGCGTTCGTCGGCGTGTGGAGCGGCGACTCGACGCCGGTGCGCTGGCTCGCGCCGTCGACGTCGCGCGACGGCTCGCCGCGCTGGTCGCCCGACGGCGCGCGCCTCGCCTTCGTCCGGCGCCCCGGCAGCGGCGGCGCGCCCGACTCGCTCCTCGTCGCGCGCCACCAGCCCTGGGGGATCTGGACCGCCGACGTGACGCGCTGCCTCGCCTCGCCGACCGCCGACGAGGGGTGCCCCGCCGCGCGCCTCTGGCAGGCGCCGGCGACGCTGCGCGGCTCGCCGCCCTCCACGCACGGCGGCACGAATCTCCACTGGACGAAGGCGGGGCGCATCGCCTTCGCGTCGTACCAGGACGGGTGGCCGCACCTGTACAGCGTCCCCGAGGCGGGCGGCGAGGCGACGCTGCTGACGCCCGGCAACTACATGATCGAGCACGTGTCGATGAGCCCCGACGGGCGCGCGCTGCTCGCGTCGGCCAACACGGGGCCCGACGCGCGCGACATCGACCGCCGGCACGTGCTGCACGTCCCCGTCGACCGCGCCGCCGCGCGCGTGCTGACGCCGGGGACGGGGCTGGAGTGGATGCCGGTGGTCACCGGCGACGGCGCGCACGTGGTGTACGTGAGCGCGACCCCGCAGCGCCCGCCGCTCCCGACCGCGATGCCGCTGCGCGACGGCGCCCCCGCCGGCGCGCCGACGCTGCTGGCGCAGGACCGCATCCCCGCCGACTTCCCGGCGTCGCGCCTCGTGACGCCGACGCAGGTGGTGTACGACGCGCCCGACGGCGTGAAGGTGCACGCGCAGCTGTTCACGCCGACGACGCCCGCCCCCGCGGGCGGCCGGCGCCCCGCCGTCGTCTTCGTGCACGGCGGCCCGCCGCGGCAGATGCTGCTCGGCTGGCACTACGGCGACTACTACGCGAACACGTACGCGGTGAACCAGTACCTCGCGAGCCGCGGCTTCGTGGTGCTGTCGGTCAACTACCGCCTCGGCATCGGCTACGGCTACGAGTTCCACCGGCCGAGCGGCACGGGCGCGCAGGGGGCGGGGGAGTACCAGGACGTGGAGGCCGCGGCGCGCTGGCTGCGCACGCGCCCCGACGTCGACCCGGCGCGCATCGGGATCTGGGGCGGCTCGTACGGCGGCTTCCTGACCGCGATGGCGCTGGCCCGCCACTCCGACCTGTTCGCCGCCGGCGTGGACGTGCACGGCGTGCACGACTGGACGCAGGAGCGCGCCCGCGGCATGCTCGACCGCTCGCGCTTCGAGACGCCGCCCGACGCGATGCGCGCGCTCGAGGTCGCGTGGCAGTCGTCGCCGGTCGCGTCGCTGGCCGGATGGCGCTCGCCGGTGCTGCTCATCCACGGCGACGACGACCGCAACGTGCGCTTCAACCAGACGGTCGACCTCGCCCGACGGCTGGCGGCCGCGGGCGTGCGCTACGAGGAGCTCGTCATCCCGGACGACACGCACCACTTCATGCGCCACGCGAACAGCGTCCGCGTCAACTCGGCGGTGGCCGACTTCCTGGAGCGCATGCTGATGCCCGGACGCGCGGCGGGGCGCACGGCCACGCGGGAGCGCTGAGGGCGGGGGGCACGGTCCTCGCCTCGGGGACGGGCGGCGCCGACGGCGCCGCCCTGCTCGCATCCACCGGCCGCACGGCCGACCCCGATACGGAGGACACCATGAAGCACCGCACCCTGACCCTCTCGCTCGCGCTCGCGGCGCTCGCGGCCTGCGGCGGCCGCTCCGACGACGCCGTCGTCGACTCGGCGGCCTCGGTCGCCCCGTCGGTCGGCGCGATCGACAGCGCCAGCGACAGCGCCTACGTCGACGCGCAGCGGCGCCTCGACAGCCTGCGGGCCGCCGGCGTGAGCCCGGCCGACGGAATCGACAGCGCCGCGGCCCGCGCGGGCGGCGTGCTCGCCAACGACTCGACCCGCGACACGCTGTACTACCCGGGCGGGCGGAAGCCGTAAAGAAGCGGCGGGCTGCGGGCTGCGGATTCCGATCGAACCCGCAGTCCGCAGTCCGCAGCCCGCCGTGCCCTGTCACGGGCCGGACCCGCGCGGTAGACTGCGTGGTTGGTAGCGAGCCGAGAATTAGCCCGGCTCACGATGTCGATCCCGCCGGCGGGCGCAGCTGCTCGCCGGCGGTCGTGCTCGGCCCGCCGTACCCCGACGTATGAAGCTGTCCCGCCGCGCCCTCGCGGCCGCCGTGCGAGCGCCCGCCGCCGACGGGCCGACCAGCCTGCAGGCCGAGAACTGGCGCCTGCTGCGCGAGGAGCTGGCCGCCGACGCCGAGGGCGTCGCCGAGTACGCGCGGTGGACGGCGCGTCGGCGGGCGGCCCTCCCCGAGCTCCGCGCGCTCGTCGAGCGGTTCGTGGCCGGCGACGCCGGGCTGGAGGAGCTGCGCTCCACGCTCGACCGGCGCACGCGCCGCGAGTGGGACGCGCTGGGGCTGCGCGGCGCCTCGGGGGCGATGTTCCTGAACCAGCTCGCGCGGCGCGCGCCCGAGCCGCGCCCGCTCGAGCGGGCGCTCCGCGCCGCGCTGTCGCTCCCCGCGAGTGACGCGGAGGCGCGCGCGCGGCTCGACGCGCTGGTGGGCGCGCTCGGCGCCCGCGACGGCGCGCGCGCGGTGTTCCTGGCCAGCGTCTGCTGGCACGCGCAGGCGCCCGCCGACTGGCCGGGCTACCACCCGTCGGCGCGGCAGGCGCTGACGCTCGAGGACGCGCTCTTCGTCGCCACCGGGCACGCGGCCGCCGACTACGTCGCGTTCCGGCAGGTCTTCCTGGCGCTCGCGCGCGCGATCGACGCGTCGCCCGAGGAGCTGGAGTTCCTCTGCTGGTGGCACCTGCGCCGCGCGCCGGCGTGGGATCCGCCGGAGCCCGACGACGAGCCCCCCGCCGACCGTCCCGCCGTCGCCCTGCGCGCGCCCCGCGGGCGTCGCGTGTCGCCGACGCCGGCGCGGGCGGTCGAGTACCCGCG
>NZ_JARGEK010000242.1 GCF_029211165.1 Roseisolibacter sp. H3M3-2 | reverse complement strand
GCCGGCGACGCGCCGGCGCGCGAGCCGGCGCACGCCGACGTGGCCGGCCCCGGCGCCGACCGCCGCTGACCGCCGCGGGGACGCGCATGTCGGGGCTGCACCTCCCGCCGGAGCCGGCCGCGGGCGACGAGTCGACGCTCGGCGGCTACACGGCGGTGCACAAGCGCCCCGCGGCGTTCGAGGGGATCGACGGGCTGTCGTACAGCGTCGAGCTGTGCGCCGACGACACCGGCGACGGCGCGCGCCCGTGGGGCGCGTACCTGCTCTTCCTGCGCTGGCGCCGCGTCGGCGCGCCGGGGATCGACGCGCACCTGGAGACGGACTACGTCGTGCGCGCCGCCGACGAGGCGTCGGCGCTCGCGCAGCTCGGCCGGATGCCGCTGCTGACGGTGAAGGCGACGCTCGACGCGCTGATCCGGAAGCAGGAGGGGGGCGCGCCGAAGCGGAAGTGGTGGGACGTCATGGCCGCCGAGGACGGGGAGCCCGCGCCGTGAACGGCGTCGTCCTCTCCGGCACCGGCGGCGTCTGGCGCGTCCTCGGCGAGGACGGCGTGGTGCGCGAGGCGTCGCTGCGCGGGCGGCTCAAGAAGAGCGACGAGGGGCGGCGCTCCGACGGGTCGCTGCGGCGCGACACGGTGGCCTCCGAGTCGCGGCGCGGGAAGCTCGCGGTGGGCGACCGCGTGACGCTCGCGGGCGACGCGCGCGAGAGCGGGGCGTGGGCGATCGACGCCATCGCGCCGCGGACGTCCAAGCTGGCGCGGCGCAGCCCGGGCGGCGGCTACGGCGAGCGCGTGCTGGCGGCGAACGTCGACCAGGTGGTGGTGGTGTTCGCCGCCGCGCGCCCGGAGCCGCACCCGCGCATGCTCGACCGCTTCCTCGTGGTCGCCGAGGCCAACGCGATCGCGGCGCGCGTCGTCGTGAACAAGGCCGAGCTGGTGGGCGACGGCGACGCGGCGCGCGGCGCGGCGGCGGTGCGCGAGCGCTTCGCCGACTACGAGCGCGCGGGTTACCCGCTGCACGTCACGAGCGTCGCACGGCGCCACGGGCTCGAGGAGCTGCGCGAGGCGCTGGCGCACGACACGTCGGCGCTCACGGGGCCGTCGGGCGTCGGGAAGTCGTCGCTGATGAACGCGCTCTTCCCGGGGCTGTCGCTGCGCGTCGGGGCGATCAGCGAGAGCGTCAACAAGGGGCGCCACACCACGGTCGGCGCGCTGCTGCACCCGCTGCCGGGGGTGCCGCCGGGCGAGGGGTTCGTGGTGGACACGCCCGGGCTGCGCGAGATCGGCTTCTGGGGGCTGACGGCGGACGAGCTGGACGCGTGCTTCCCCGAGTTCCGGCCGCACCTGGAGCAGTGCCGCTTCGCCGACTGCGCGCACGTGGCCGAGCCGGGGTGCGCGGTGCGCGACGCGGTGGCGGCGGGGGGGGTGAGCCCGGCGCGGTACGACAGCTACGTGAAGCTGCGCGAGGAGATCCTGGAGGGCACGCCCCCCGAGTGGGCCTGACGCCGCGCGGCGCGCTCCGTGCACGGCGCGCCGGCATGACGGTGCCGCGCGAGTTCCCGACGTCGATCGACGAGGCGGCGCGGCTGCAGGAGCGGCTGCGCGCCGAGCTGGTGCTCCGCCCGCCGCCAGGGTTCGCGCCGCGGCTGGTCGCCGGCCTCGACGTGTCGATGGAGCGCGACGCGTCCGAGTGCGTGGCCGGCATCGTCGTGCTCGCGCTGCCGTCGCTCGACGTGGTCGACCAGGCGACCGCGGTCGCGCCGGTGCCGATGCCCTACGTGCCGGGGTTCCTGTCCTTCCGCGAGCTGCCGGCGGTGCTGGCGGCGTACGACCGGCTGGCGACGCGTCCCGACCTCCTGATCTTCGACGGCCAGGGGTTCGCGCACCCGCGCCGCTTCGGCATCGCGTGCCACGGCGGCCTCCTGCTCGACACGCCGTCGATCGGGTGCGCGAAGTCGATCCTCGTCGGCCGCCACGCCGACCTCGCGCCCGACCGCCTCGCGCGCGCGCCGCTCGTCCACCGCAAGGAGACCGTCGGCGCGGCGGTCCGGCTGCGCGCGAACGTGCAGCCGGTGTTCGTGTCGCCGGGGCACCTCATGGACGTCGACACCGCGGTCGCCCTCGTGGTCGCGGTGAGCGCGGGGTACCGCGAGCCCGAGACGACGCGGAAGGCGCACCGGCTCGTCAATGCGGTACGGATGGAACGGCGGGGAGAGGCCTAGTTCGAAGCGGGGTATGATGGACCCACCGGCATCGTGCTGCCGGGTTCGTGTCGGCCGGTCCTACGTCCTCCCCCGGTCGAGCACCGCCGGCACCACCTCGGCCGCGCGGCCGCGGAGCGTCACCGTGGCCAGCGCGGACAGCGGCGTCGCCTCGGCGTTCACCTCGACGAGCGGGGCGCCCGCGTGTGCCGCGGCGGCGGCCACGCTGGCCGCGGGCTGCACGACCGCGCTCGTCCCCACCACCAGGCACGCGTCGGCGCCCCGCGCGGCGTCGAAGGCCGCGTCGAGGTCCGCCGGGTCGAGCGGCTCGCCGAACCAGACGATGTCGGGACGGAGCAGCGCGCCGCAGGCCGGGCAGCGCGGGAGCGTGTCGACGGACGACGCGTCGACCGCGGGGGCGAGCGCGCCGCGCGTCGGGCAGGCGGGCCAGCGCACGCACCGCTCGCCGAACAGGGTGCCGTGCAGCGCCACCACCGGCGCGGCGCCCCGAGCATGCGCCGCGACGTCCGCGGCGGCGCGCTGGTGCAGCCCGTCGACGTTCTGCGTGACGACCGTCGTGCCCGGGTGCGCGGCGGCGTGCCGGGCGATCGCGACGTGGGCGGCGTTGGGGGCGCACGCCGCGACCAGCGTGCGGCGCCAGGCGTACCACTCCCACACCAGCCGCGGGTCGCGCGCGAACGCCGCCGGCGTCGCCAGCTCCTCGGCGCGGAACGACTTCCACAGCCCGCCGGCGCCGCGGAAGGTGGGGACGCCCGACTCGGCGCTCACCCCCGCGCCCGTGAAGACGAGCAGCCGACGCGCGTCGCGCAGCAGCGCGCGGGCGCGCGCCACGTCGTGCGCGTCGCTCACCCGTGCGGCGGCGGGGGCGCGTCGGCGTGGATCACAGTCGGCAGCGCGCCGTGCACCGGCCCCGGCGCGTCGGGGTGCGCGAACAGGTAGCCCTGCGCCATCTCGCACCCGACGTCGGCCAGCCAAGCGCGTTGCGCCGGGCGCTCCACCCCCTCGGCGACGGTGCGCAGCCGCAGCGCGCGCCCCAGCGCGACCGCCGACCGCACCACCGCCTCGGCGTCGGCGTCCTCGGGCGCGGCGCCGACGAAGGCGCGGTCGATCTTCAGCTCGTCGACCGGGAAGCGCTGCAGGTGGCCGAGCGACGAGGCGGCGCTCCCGAAGTCGTCGATGGCGAGGCGCACGCCCAGCTCGCGCAGCGCGTGCATCGTCACGAACGACTCCTCGGGGCGGCGCATGACGGCGGCCTCGGGGAGCTCCAGCGTCAGCTGCGCGCCGGCGACGCCCGCGTGCTCCAGCGCGTCGGCGACGTCGCGCAGGAGCGTCGGCTGCTCCAGCTCGCACCGCGACAGGTTGACGCGCACGCAGGGGCGGTCGCCGAGCATCGCCGTCGCCTCCCAGCGGCGGAGCTGCGCGCACGCGGTGCCGAGCACCCAGCGCCCGAGCGCGACCACGAGCCCCGTCTCCTCGGCGAGCGGCACGAAGGTCGACGGCGCGATGTCGCCGTGGTCGGGGTGCCACCAGCGCGCGAGCGCCTCGTACGCGTTCACGCGCCCGGTGGCCAGCTCGATCACCGGCTGGTAGGCGAGCGACAGCCGCCCCCCCGAGGCGTCCCCCTCCAGCGCGCGCTGCAGGTCGGCGTGCATGCGCTGGCGCTCCTCGGCGAGCGCCTGCGCGCCGGCGGCGTAGGCGGCGGGGAGCCCCTTTCCGGCCGCCTTGGCGCGGTACATCGCGAGGTCGGCGTCCTTGAGCAGCTCGTCGGGGCCGATGCCCGGGCGCCCGTGGGCGATCCCGAGGCTCGCGCCGACCACCACGTCGCGCAGCGGGAGCGCGATCGGGCGGCGGAGCGCGGCGCCGATGCGGGCGGCCACCGCCTCGACGTGGTCGGGGTGGGCGATGCGGCCGAGGAGCACCGCGAACTCGTCGCCGCCGAGGCGCGCGATCAGGTCGCAGCCGCGCGTGCTGTCGACCAGGAGCGCGGCCACGCGCGTGAGCAGGGCGTCGCCCGACGCGTGCCCCTGCGTGTCGTTGATCTTCTTGAAGTCGTCGAGGTCGACGAAGATCACGGCGACGTGCTCGCCGCTCGGGTCGCGCGCCAGCGCCTGCTCGACGCGGTCGCGGAACAGGGCGCGGTTGGCGAGCCCGGTCAGCGGGTCGTGGAAGGCGCGGTGCGCGAGCTGCGCCTCGAGCACGCGGTGCGAGGTCACGTCGTGGGCGATCAGGTACGCGCCCATCACCAGCCCGTCCTCGACGATCGGCACGGCGGCCAGGTGCACCGTGCTGCGCGCCTCGTGCCCCTCGAGCGTCGCCTCCCAGCTCTGCGCGGCGCCGAGCATGGCCGCGGCCACGCGTTCGCTGCTGCCGGCGACGTCGTCGGGGGTGAACAGGGTGCGCACGTCGCGCCCGCGCAGCGCCGCCGCCGGGACGCCGAGCAGCGCGGCGGCGGCGGGGTTCGCCTCGGTGATGCGTCCCTCGGGCGCCACGGCCAGCACGCCGTCGACGTGCAGCTCGAACAGCGCGCGCAGCCGCGCCTCCGCGCCGGCCTCGGGCGGGGGCCCCGGCTCCCAGCCCCCCGCCGGCGGCGGGGGGAGCTCGGGGTGGCCGGCGGGCGCGGCGCTGAGCGAGTCGGACGTCATCGAGCGGTCGTGGCTGAGGGGGCCGGGCGCGGTGCCGGCGCGGACGGCCCCGCGGCGCACTCGGCGCGCCGCCCGATCCGTCTCGCCGCATGATGGTGGGTTTCCGCCGCGCCGCAAGCCGCGCGACCCTCACGTGCGGCGCCCGCGTCGTCACGCGCCTCCCGGCGCTCCCTGCCGTGCCATCCCGGTGCTATCTCTCGGGGACCACCCCTCACCGCCCGGCCCGTCCATGACCGCCCGTCTCCTCGCGCTCGCGCTGCTCGCCGGCGCCGCCGCCCTCCCGACCGCGACGTCGGCGCAGCCGCTGGCGCAGCCGCTCCCCGAGCGCGCCGTGCGGCGCGACATCCCGATGACGAACGCGATCCGCCGCGCGCACGCCGCCGGCACGCGCGACTCGACCGGGCGCCCGGGGCGCAACTACTGGCAGCTGCGCGCGGACTACACGATCGAGGCGCGGCTCGACCCGGCGACGTCGCGGCTCACCGGCCGCGAGACGGTCGTGATCCACAACGCGAGCCCCGACTCGCTGTCGGCGATCGGGCTGCGCCTCGACCCGAACGTCTTCCTCGGCAACACGCCGCAGGCCGCGACCTGGGTCCCCGCCGAGGTGACCGACGGCATGGTGATCACGCGCATGCGCCTGAACGGCGACAGCGTGAGCCTCGGCCAGCCGGCGGCGAGCGCCGAGGGGGCGCGCGCGATCCAGAACGCGCAGGCGGCGCAGGCCGCGCAGGCGCGCGCGGTGCCGACGCTGCTCGGCGGGCGCACGACGAACGCCCGCGTCACCCTGCCGACCAAGCTCGCCCCCGGCGCCCGCGCGACGCTCGAGATCGAGTGGAACCACAAGCTCCCGGGCGGCCCGGGCGTCGGGCACCGCATGACGCAGCGGTGGGCCGACACGCTCTACCAGCCGACGCAGTGGTACCCGCGCGTCGCCAAGTACGACGACCTGCGCGGCTGGGACCCGGAGCTGTACCTCGGGCCGTCGGAGTTCTACAACAACTTCGGCCGCTTCGACGTGAAGCTCGACGTCCCCGGCGGGTGGATCGTCAGCGGCACCGGGCTGCTCCAGAACCCGCAGCAGGTGCTGACGGCGCGCGCCCGCGAGCGGCTGGCGCGCGTGCTCGCGAGCGACTCGACCACCGTGATCGTCGGCCCCGACGAGGTCGGGCCCGGGCAGGCGACGGCCGCCGGCGACCGCCTGGTCTGGCACTTCGTCGCCGACAGCGTGAACGACTTCGCGTGGGCGACGGCGAAGAAGTTCGTGTGGGCCGCCACGCGGGCGACGATCCCCGAGAAGGGGCGCGTCCCGATCCACATGGTCTACCTGCCGGGGCGCGCGAACCTGTTCCGCGACGCCGGCCAGATCGCGCGCCACGCGCTCGAGTTCTACTCGAGGCTCTGGTTCCCGTACCAGTTCCCGCAGCTCACCCTGCAGGACGGCCCGAGCTCGGGGATGGAGTACCCGATGGTCATCAACTCGAACCGCGGCGCGGCCGACCACGAGACCGCGCACCAGTGGTGGCCGATGGTCGTCGGCAACAACGAGACCTGGTACGGCTGGATGGACGAGGGGTTCAACCAGTACATGAACATCCTCTCCGACGCCGACGCGGCGGGGAAGCCGGCGGTCCTCGACGGGCTGGGGCAGTCGTACGGGCGCACCAGCGGCAGCGAGAGCGAGCCGCCGATGATGTGGAACGCGAACTACGCCGGGCCTGCGTCGTACGGCTTCACGACCTACTCCAAGACGCCGCTCCTCCTGTCGGCGCTCGGCGGCGTGGTCGGCGACAGCGCGGTGGTGCGCGCGCACCGCGAGTGGGCGCGGGCGTGGATGTACAAGCACCCGTCGCCGTGGGACTACATGTTCTTCATGAACCGCGCGCTCGGGCGCGACCTCGGGTGGTTCTGGTACTCCTGGCTGTTCGCCACCGAGAGCGTCGACGGCTCGATCCGCGACGTGACGACGAGCGGCACGCGCGCCACCGTGACCGTGCGGCAGGACGGGCAGATGCCGTCGCCGGTGGTGCTGCGCGTGACGCTGGCGCCGGGCGGGCAGGCGCGCGCGGTGCCGAACGCGCGCATGCTCGACGCCAACACCGCCGAGGTGACGTACCCGGCGGACGTGTGGTTCGCGGGGAGCCGCACGTTCGCGGCCACCTTCGACTTCGGGCGGGGGGTGGAGCGGGTGGTGCTCGACCCGCAGTGCCGCTTCCCCGACCGCGACCCGTCGGACAACGCGTGGCCGCGCGGGACGCCGCCGGCCTGCGCGGCGCCGGCGCGCTGAGGCGCGGGGGCGCGGCGTGGGCGCGGCGACGGAGGCGATGGACTACCACCTCGCGGAGTTCGAGATCGCCCTCGACCCGCGCCGTCCCGAGCACCTGATGCCGCCGCTCGGCGCGCGGCACCGGCGCGTGCTCGACGTCGGGTGCGGCGCCGGGCAGACGCTCGCCGCCGCCGCCGTCCTGCACCCCGCCGCCGGGCGCCTGGCGTGCGGCGTCGACGTCGTCGTGGCGTCGGTGGCCGCCGGGCGCGCGCGGTGGCCCGCGCTGGCGCTGGCCGCCGCGCGCGACGAGGCGCTGCCGTACGGCGACGCGTCGTTCGACCTCGTCTTCTCGCGCGTCGCGCTGCCGTACATGCACGTCGGGGCGGCGC
>NZ_JARGEK010000241.1 GCF_029211165.1 Roseisolibacter sp. H3M3-2 | reverse complement strand
GCGCGCGTGCTGGTGGCGCGGCGCGGCGGCGCGGTCGACACGCTGCGGACCGACGCCGGGGGGCGCTTCGCGCTGCCGCTGACCGGACCGGGGAGCGCCGAGGCGGACCCGCCGGTGGGGCTGCGCGTGGTCCGCGACGCCGGCGCGCGCGACGCCTGGTTCGGGGCCGCGGCCCCCCTCCCCGTCCCGTTCGCCGGCGCGCCCGCCGACGTCGTCCTGCTGCCGCGCCGGTGGACGGTCGCCGCCGGGACCTACCGAGGCGCCGAGGTCGCCATCTCGCTCGACGCCGCGCGCGCCGGCGCCGCCGACGGCTCGCGCTTCTGGCGGGGCGCCCGCCTGACGCCGGACGTCGCGGCCGGGGAGCGCGCCGGCGCGCCGGTCGGCTGGCCCGACGAGCGCCGCCCGATCCCGCTCGCCGTCCGCGGCCCCGCCGCCGACTCGGCGGCCTTCTGGGCCGTCGCCCGGGCGCTGGAGCGCGACTGGGGGAGCCCGCTCTTCCGCCCGGTCCCGGCGCGCGACGCCGAGTCGGGGGAGTGGAGCGGGATCGCCGCCCGGGTCGCCCCCGGCATCACCGCCGCGGGGTTCGCCACCGTCACGTGGGACGGCGAGGGGCGGATCGCCGACGCGCTGGTCGAGGTCCGGACGCGCGCCCTGCTGGCCGACCGCCACGTGGCCGGCCACGAGCTCCTGCACGCCCTCGGCTTCGGCCACGCCTCGCGGTGGCGCTCGATCCTCGGCGGCGGCGCCCACCCGCCGGGCGACGGGCCGACCGCCCTGACGCTGGAGGACGTCGCCTACGGCCACCTGCTGGACGCCGCGCGGCGGGTCGCCCGGCGGACCGGGGCGGCGTACGGGCTGGGGGAGGCGACCGATCGGTGAGGCGAGATCCGGCGGGGCGCCATCCGGTGAAGCCCCCCTCGGATCTCCCCCCACCCGAAATCGCTTTATCGGATCTCGCCCCTCCGGGCCCCTACTTCCCTGTCATTGTGACAGTTAGCACATCCGGCGCGTTCTTCCCGCCGGCGGTACCTTGACCGCTCGCTGACCCGTGCTGGGGCAACGCTGCCTCCGCCGGTGCCGTATACCCGAGACCATGCCGAAGTCGTCCACTCGGGCCGCGCCCGCCTTCTGGGCCGCCCTCTCGTTTGCCGTGCCAGCCGCGCCCGCGCTGCGCGCGCAGGTCGTCACGCCCGTCCCCCGCGCCGGGAGCGCCGTCGCCGATTCGGCGCGCACCGACGCCATCCCGCTCTCCCTCGACGACGCCGTCGCCCGCGCCCTCCGCCTCGGCGACGAGGTGCAGCAGGCCGAGACCGCGATCGACGCCACCAACGCCCAGGTCACCGTCGCGCGCTCCGCCGCGCTGCCGCAGCTGCGCTTCGCGGGCAACTACCAGCAGGTGCTCGAGAACGCGCGCGCGACCATCGTCGGCTCGGTGTTCGGGCAGTCGTACACGTACCAGGCGAACGCCACCCTCTCGCAGCCGGTCTTCCAGGGCGGGCGCGTGGTGGGCGGGCTGCGGGCGGCGAGCCGGCTGCGCGCGGCGACCCGTCTCGACCTCGACGAGGCGCGCGCGCAGCTCAGCGTCGACGTGCAGCGCGCCTACCTCGGCGCCCGCGCCGCCGACCAGCTGGTCGGGATCCAGGAGCGCAACCTCCAGCTCTCGACCGAGCGCGTGGCGCAGGCCGAGCAGCTCGAGCGCGCCGGGCGCGCGGCGCGCTACGACGTGCTGCGCGCGCGCGTCGAGCGCACCAACCTCGAGCCGCTGCTGATCCAGGCGCGCAACGACCGCGAGCTCGCGTACCTCGAGCTGCGCCGGCTGCTCAACCTCCCCACCGACCGCCCGCTGCGGCTGACGACCACCGTCGCCCAGGACTCGTCGGCGGTCGAGGCGGTGCTGCGGAGCGCCGAGGAGATGGGGCGCGACGCCGCCGGGCGCGCGACCGCCGCCGGGACGCCCGACGAGGCGGCGCCGGTCGGGGAGCGCGCGGCCGTGCGCTCCGCCGAGGCGACCGTCGACGCGCGGCGCGCCTCGATCCGCGTGGCGCGCGCCGACTTCCTGCCGACGGTGAACGTGTCGCTCACCTCGGGCTTCCTGGCGCTGCCGACGACGGCCGGCTTCCCGACGCGCCTCGGGCGCTCGGGGGTCGAGTTCTGCCCCGCCGGCTCCCCCGCCACGCGCATCTGCCAGAACAACGGCTTCTTCGCCGACCGGTCGTTCCGCGTCGACGTGGCGTGGCCGCTGTTCGACGGGCTGCGGGCCAAGGGGAACCTCGACCTGGCGCAGGCGCAGGCGCGCACCGCGGAGCTGCAGCTGGCGCAGACGCGCGAGCGCGTGGCCGTGGAGGCCGCGCAGGCCCGCGCCGCCGTCGAGCGCGCGCGCGCCCTGTACGCCGCGCAGCGCGCCAACGCGACCGACGCCGAGGAGGCGTTCCGGCTGGCGACGCTGCGCTTCCAGCGCGGCCTCGGCACCCAGCTCGAGGTCTCCGACGCCCAGCTCGCGCTGCTCACCGCGCAGACGAACGCCCTGCGCGCCACCTACGACGTCTATCTGGCGGCCGCCGAACAGGCGCGCGCGCTCGGCCGGCCGATCCCGACCCCATGATCAACGATCCGCGTCATCCCGCTCGGCGCTCGGCGCTCGGCGCTCGCCATCCTCGCGCGGCGGAGCGAGCGCCGGGCGCCGAGCGCCGAGCGATCCGGGGCGTCGTGCTCGGACTCTCCGTGCTCCTCGCCGCCTGCGGCGAACAGGGCGCCAACGCCGCGCCGGCCAAGGGCGGCCCGGGCGGCGGACCCGGGGGCGCCGGCGCGCAGGGCGGCCCGGGCGGCCGCGGGCGCCCCCCGCTCGTCCTCGCCGCCGCCGACGTGGGCGAGGTGAAGCGCGGCAGCATCGAGGCCGGCATCCCGCTCTCCGGCGACCTGCGCCCGCTGCAGACCGTGGTCGTGCGCGCGCGCATCGAGGGGAACCTCACCGGCGTGTACGCGCGCCCCGGGCAGTCGGTGAGCCAGGGGCAGCTGCTGGCGCAGTTCCAGCCGAACATCCAGGCCGGCGACCGCGAGAGCGCGGCCGCCGACCGCGCGAGCGCGCAGACCGAGGTCAGCACCGCGCAGTGGAACCTCGAGCAGACGCGCGAGCTGTTCCGCGCCGGCGCGGTCGCCGAGCGCGAGGTGCGCGTCGGCGAGCAGGCGCTGGCGGCGGCGCGGGCGCGGCTGGCGGCCGCCGAGGCGCGGGTGCGCACCACCGGCGAGAGCCTGGCCGACACCCGCGTCGTGGCGCCGCTGTCCGGCGTCGTCGAGTCGCGGGCGGTCGAGGGGAACGAGCGCGTGACGCGCGGCGCGGAGCTGTTCACCATCGTGCGCGGCGACCGCCTCGAGCTGGCGGCGTCGGTGCCCGAGCGGCTGTCGTCGGCGCTGCGCGCCGGGCAGTCGGTGCGGCTCAGCGCCGACGGGCGCACCATCGAGGGGCGGGTGGCGCGGGTGAGCCCGACCATCGACCCCGCGACGCGCGCGGTGACCGTGTTCGTCGAGGTCCCGAACCCGGGCGGCGCGCTGCGCGGCAACACGTTCGTGACCGGGCGCGCGGTCGGGCGCACGATCAACGACGCGGTGCTCGTGCCGACCACCGCGCTGCGCCAGGCGCAGGAGCAGGTCGGCGCCGGGCGCGGCGAGGGCTCCAACACGTTCGTGTACCGGCTGCGCGGCCAGACCGCGGAGCGGGCGCCGGTGAACCTCGGGCTGGTGGACGAGGCGGCCGGCATCGCCGAGGTGGTCGAGGGGCTGCAGCCCGGCGACCGCGTGATCGTCGGCAACGTCGCCGGCGTCGGCCAGGGCACCACCGTCCAGATCCTCGGCGGGGAGCGGCCGGGCGGGAACGGCCGGCAGGCCGCCGCCGGCCCCCGCGCCGCCGACAGCGGCACCCCGCGGAGCACCCCATGATCCTCTCCGACGTCTCGATCAAGCGCCCCGTCTTCGCCACCATGCTCATGGTGGCGCTGGTCGTCCTGGGGGTGGTCAGCTACGGGCGGCTGGCGATCGACGAGTACCCGGACGTCACGCGCCCGGTGGTCAGCATCCAGACCAGCTACCCCGGCGCGTCGCCCGAGGTGATCGAGCGCGAGGTCTCCAAGCCGATCGAGGAGGCGGTCAACACCGTCCAGGGGATCCGCGAGGTCACCTCGACCTCGTACGAGGGGAACTCGAACGTGCGCGTCCTGCTGGAGCTCTCCACGAACCCGATGGAGGCGCTGCAGGAGGTGCAGGGGAAGGTCGCGCGCATCCGGCGGCAGCTGCCGGAGGACATCCAGGACCCGGTCATCCAGCGCTTCGACCCGAACGACTCGCCGATCATGTCGATCGCGCTGCAGAGCGCGGAGCGCCCGGTGCGGGAGCTCACCGACATCGCCGAGGAGGTCGTGGCGACGCGGTTCGAGTCGATCCCGGGCGTCGGCGGCGTGAACGTGGTCGGCGGCGCGGCGCGGCAGATCAAGGTGCAGCTGGACCCGGCGGCGATGCGGGCCTACGGGGTGGCGCCGCCGCAGGTGATGGCGGCGCTGCAGCGCGAGAACCAGGAGGTGCCGGCCGGGCGCGTGAAGAGCGGCACCATGGAGCGGCTGGTGCGCGTGACCGGCCGGGTGCGCGACCCGAAGAACTTCGCCGACATCAGCATCGGCGAGCGGCGGACGGGGGCGACCAACGTCCCGGTGCGGCTGGGCGACGTGGCGACGATCGTCGACGGGACGGCCGAGCGCCGCTCGGCGACGCTGATCGGGCGCGGGACCGACCAGGACGCGATCGCGGTGGCGGTGGACGTCCTCAAGATCTCGGGGAGCAACACCGTCGAGGTGGCCGAGCGGGTCCGGCAGGCCGCCGACGAGCTGGATGGGACGCTGCCGCCCGACGTCAGCCTGACCGTGATCCGCGACGACTCGCAGCGCATCCGCCAGGCGCTCGACTCGGTGGAGCACGAGCTGATCCTGGGCGCGATCCTCTGCGTCATCATCATCTACTTCTTCCTGAACTCCTGGCGCTCGACGGTCATCACGGGGCTGGCGCTGCCGATCTCGATCATGTCGGCGTTCTTCGCCATGTGGATCTGCGGCTTCACGATCAACACGATGACGCTGCTGGCGCTGTCGCTGGCGATCGGGCTGCTGATCGACGACGCCATCGTGGTGCGCGAGAACATCGTGCGGCACCTGGAGATGGGGAAGGACCACGAGCGGGCGGCCAAGGAGGGGACCGACGAGATCGGGCTGGCGGTGTTCGCCACCACCATGGCCGTGATCGCCGTGTTCATCCCGGTCGCCTTCATGGGCGGGCAGATCGGGAAGATCTTCTTCCAGTTCGGCGTGACGGTGGCGGCGGCGGTGATCGTGTCGCTGTTCGTGTCGTTCACCCTCGACCCGATGCTGTCGAGCATCTGGCACGACCCCGAGGTGGACCTGCACCACCGGGGGGCCGACGGGCACCTGGCGGTGGACGCCCCGCCGCGGAAGCGGAACTTCATCCAGCGCTTCGCCCAGCGGTTCAACGACCGGTTCGAGGCGATCGCCGACCGCTACCCGCGCGGGCTGGCGTGGGCGCTCGGCCACCGGCCGCTGGTCGTGGGGCTGGCGGGGGCGTCGATCACGGTGGCCTTCCTGCTCGTCGGGAAGATCGGCTTCACCTGGCTCCCCGACTTCGACGGCGGCGAGTTCAACGTCGGCTTCCGCACGACCCCCGGGTCGTCGCTGGAGTACACGATGGACCGCGGGCTGGCGGTGGCGCGCGAGCTCCGGAAGAGCCCCGAGGTCCAGTTCACGTACCTGAGCATCGGCGGCGGCTTCCGCGGGTCGCCGAACAGCGGGTCGATCTACGTGCGGCTCTCCCCCAAGGCGGAGCGCGCGCGGTCGCAGGCGGACATCCAGACCGCGCTGCGGCGCGCGCTGCCGCAGATCCCCGGGGTGCGGGCGAACATCAACGGGACGCAGACGATCTTCGGCGGGTTCGGGCAGCCGATCCGCATCAACGTGCAGGGCCCGGAGCAGTCGCGGCTCAAGCTGGCCGCGGCGCAGGTGTACGAGGTGCTGCGCCGGGTGCCCGGGGTGGCCGAGCCGCAGTCGAGCGAGGAGGGGGACATCCCGCAGCTCGACGTGCGGGTGGACCGCGACCGCGCGTGGGCGGCGGGGCTGGGAATCGGGCCGATCGGGACGACGATCCAGCCGCTGTTCACCGGGCTGCGGGCGACGGAGTGGGAGGACCCGCAGGGGTACTCGCACGACGTGGTGGTGATCTACCCCGACTCGCTGCGCGCCTCGGCGGCCGACGTGGCGAACATCGTGATCCCGAGCTCGCGGCAGGACCCGCGCACCGGGCAGCCGGCGATGGTGCCGCTGGCCGAGGTGGCGGAGGTGCGCCCCGGGGTCGGGCCGCAGCAGATCGAGCGGTCGATGCTGGAGCGGCAGGTGAGCCTGTCGGCGGGCGTGCTCCCCGGCTTCGCGATGGGCGACGTGGCCGACCGGGCGGCGGCGGCGATCGACTCGGTGGGGCTGCCGCCGGGGTACCGCACGGTGTTCCGCGGCGACGTGCAGAACCTCGAGGAGACCAAGGGCTACGTGCTCGAGGCGGTGATCCTGGCCGTGGTCTTCATCTACCTGATCCTGGCGTCGCTGTTCGGGAGCTTCGTGCAGCCGCTGGCGATCATGCTGGCGCTGCCGCTCAGCTTCATCGGCGTGGCGGTGGCCCTCCTGGCGACGGGGGGGAGCCTGAACGTCTACACGATGATCGGCATCATCATGCTGATGGGGCTCGTGACGAAGAACGGGATCCTGCTGGTGGACTTCGCGAACCAGCAGCGCGAGGCGGGGATGAGCCGCGTCGACGCCCTGCTGTCGGCGGCCCGGACGCGCCTGCGCCCGATCATCATGACCACGGCGGCGATGATCTTCGGCATGGTGCCGCTGGCGCTGGCGCTGGGCGAGGGGGCGGAGCAGCGGGCGCCGATGGGGCGCGCGGTGATCGGGGGGCTGATCACCTCGACGGTGCTCACGCTGTTCGTGGTGCCGGTGGTCTACACGCTGCTCGACGACGCGGCGGCCTGGCTCAAGGCGCGCTTCCGCGGGCCGCAGCCGGCGCCGTCGGCGCCGACGCACGCGACGCACGGGGCGCCGCCGCGCGGCGCGGAGCCGGTCGCCGGCGACTGACCGGCGAGCGAAGACGACGACGTCCGACGCGCGCGCGGGCGGCCCGAAACGGGCCGCCCGCGCGTTTTTTTCGCGCATGGCGCGCCTTTTTCGTCTGCGTCTCTTGACGACGCGCTTCCGCGCCCTTACTACGTCGTCGTTGCAGCGCGCATCACGCATTCGTTCGATGCGCACGCGGCGCCGAGGCGCCGCCCCCGCTTTCGTCGCGTTGTGCATCCAACCCCCGGTTCTCCCGCCCCCCGCACCGTGACGCGCCGACCCGGCGCGTCGTCGACGTCGCGACCCGCGCGCGCGCACGCCGCGCGCGGCGGCTGCGTCGCCGGGGGGCCGAGGACCGCGG
>NZ_JARGEK010000240.1 GCF_029211165.1 Roseisolibacter sp. H3M3-2 | reverse complement strand
GGGGCGGCCGGCGTCGCGCGCGGCGCCGGGGCGGTGGCGCTGACCACCGCCGTCACGACGCCGAGCGCGCCGGTGAGCGCCAGCGTCTGGCGGCGCGTCGGGGCGCCGCGCGGGCGCTCGGGATCCAGGATGTCGAGCATGCGGCCCTCGAATTCGGTGCGGCGCGCCATGGCGAGCGCGGTGATGGGCGTCGCGTCGCCGCGCGCCGACGTGACGATGTCCAGCAGGTGCTCGGCGTAGTCGGCCGGACGCGCGCCGCACGCCAGCGCGAGGTCGTCGCACGCCCGCTCGCTCTCGGCGCGCAGCCGCCTGGCGGCCGTCCACACGAGCGGGTGGAACCACCAGAGCGCGCAGGCGACGCGCGCCAGCGTGTGCCCCGCGAGGTCGCGGCGGCGCACGTGCGCGAGCTCGTGTAGCAGCACGGCGCGCCGGCGCGCGGGCGTCCAGTCGTCGCTGCCGGCGGGGAGCACGACGGTCGGCCGCGACAGCCCGCACGCGAAGGGCATCCGCGCGTCGGCGCTGCGGACGAGCCGTGGCGCGTCGTCGAGGCCGAGGCGGTCGGCGATCTCGTAGAGCGGGTCGGTCCAGTCGGGGGACGACAGCGGCGCGGCGCGGCGGAGGATGCGGCGCACCGCCAGCCAGGCGCGCACCAGCGCGCCGCCGATCGCGAGCGTGACGGCCGCCCACAGCGCGAGCAGCGTCGGCCCGAGCGCCAGGCGACGCGGCGTCGGCGCGTCGACGGCGGGCGTCGACGGCGGGGCGCGAAGGGAGGGCACGCGCGGCGCGGGGACGACGTCGGGCGCGCGCGCCTGCACGATCGGAGCGGACACCGGGGCCGCCGTCGCGGCGGGCGTCGGGAGCGCGGGGAGCACGGCGAGGTGGAGCGGCGCCCAGGCGGCGAGCGCCGGCACGACGACCAGCAGCGCGCCGAGCGTCACCAGCCAGACCACGTGACGCGCGCCGGCCGAGGCGCGCTGCAGCAGCCGCGCGGCGGCCAGCGCGGCGACCAGCACGACCGTCGCCTTGAGCAGCAGCAGGAGGAGCGGGGCGGGAAGCATCGCGGGGAGCATGCGCTACCTCCCGTCGTCGCGGGCGCGACGGATCGCGTCGCGGAGGCGCGCGACCTCGGCGTCGTCGAGGTCCACGTCGGACATGCGGAGGAGCGCCGTCACCGCCTGCTCGGGGGATCCGGCGAAGTAGGTGCTCACCATGTGGGCGAGCGCCCGCTCCTGCGCCGTCTCCGTCTCCTGGGCGGGGAAGTAGACGTAGCGCGGGCCGTCGTCGCGGTGCCGGATGAGCTGCTTCTCGCCGAGTATGCGCAGCACCGAGCGCACCGCGGAGTAGGTGGGCGGGTCGGGGAGCTCGGCCATGATCTCGGCGACCGTGGCCTCGCCCCGGCGGTGCAGGATGTCCATCACCTGCCGTTCGCGGCGCGACAGGTCGGCGGGGGTCGGCGTCATGACGGTCGGGATGCGAGTGCTGAAAAATCAACCGTGCTGATAATTCAGCAGGAAGACCCGCGCGTCAAGCCCGCGAAACCGCTGCGGCGACCGGCGCGTACAGGCCTACAGATTCTGACCCCTAACTCTGGAGGCCTCGTGGCCGATCCGCTCCCCCTCGTGAAGGGGACGCTCGACGTGCTCGTGCTCAAGGCGCTCACGTGGACGCCGATGCACGGCTTCGAGATCACGCAGTGGCTGGAGGGGCGCTCCGACGGCACCCTCGGCGTGCAGGACAGCGCGCTCTACCAGGCGCTCCACCGGCTGGAGGCGCGCGGGCTCGCCGCCGCCGACTGGGGCGTGACCGCCAACAACCAGCGCGCCCGCTACTACCGCGTCACCGACGCCGGGCGCGCCCACCTCGCCGCGGGCACCGACCAGTGGGTGCGCTACGCGGCCACCGTCACCGACATCCTGACCGCGGCCGCCGGGCCGGCCTGAGGAGGCGCGCATGTCCGAGCACGAGATCCGTCCCGGCATCCGGCGCCTCTTCCGCCTCGCGGTGCGCCGCCCCGACGCCGCGGCCGCCGAGGCCGACGAGGAGATCCGCCTGCACCTCGCGCTGCGCGCCGCGCAGCTGGAGCGCGAGGGGCTGACCGCCGCCGAGGCGCGCGCGGAGGCCGAGCGGCGCTTCGGGCCCGTGCACGAGGCGCGCGGGCGGCTGCACGAGTCGGCGCAGCGGCGCGAGGAGCGCCTCCGCCTGCGCGACCGCGTCGAGTCGCTGGCGCACGACGCGCGGGTGGCGCTGCGCTCGCTCCGCCGCGCGCCGGGGTTCGCCGCGGTCGCGGTGCTGTGCATCGCGCTCGGCGTCGGCGCCAACGCGGCCGCCTTCTCGGTGTTCGAGGAGCTGCTCCTGCGCCCGCTGCCGGTGCCGGCGGCCGACCGGCTGGTGAACGTCACCACCACGGCGCCGATCCTCGGCACCGACCAGTGCAACCAGTCCGGCACCTGCGACGAGGTGCTGAGCCTCCCGATGTTCCGCGACCTGTCGGCGCGGCGCGGCGCGCTGGCGTCGCTGGCGGCGCACCGGATCTTCCTCGCCAGCGTGGCGCCGGCGGAGGGGGCGGCGCTGCAGGCGGACGGCGTCTTCGTCACCGGCGAGTACTTCCGCGCGCTCGGCCTGGCGCCGGCGGCGGGGCGGCTGCTCGGCCCGCAGGACGACGTCGCCGCGGGGGCGCACGCCGTGGCGGTGGTGAGCCACGCGTACTGGACCACGCACCTGGGCGCCGACCCCGCGGCGGTGGGGAAGCGGCTGCTGGTGAACGGGCGCGCGCTGGAGCTCGTGGGCGTCGCGCCACGCGGCTTCGACGGGACGACGCTCGGGATGCGCGCGGTGGTGTGGGTGCCGATGCTCGAGGCGGGGACGGTGGACCCGTTCATGGGCGGGCCCGAGGCGCTGCGCGACCGCGAGCAGCACTGGGTGTACGCGTTCGGGCGGCTGCGCGACGGCGCCACCGCCGAGGCGGCGCGCGCGGAGCTGACCGCGGCGATGCGCCCGATCCTGCGCGACGTGGAGCTGGCGCTGTATCCCGGCATCTCGGCGCGCACGCGGCAGGCGTTCCTTGACCGCGCGGTGGAGGTGACGGACGGGAGCCGCGGCCAGAGCACGCTGCGCGGCTCGACGCGGCTGCCGGCGCTGCTGCTGTTCGGCATCACGGGGCTGGTCGTGCTGATCGCCTGCGCGAACATCGCGAACCTGCTGCTGGTGCGCGGCGCCGGGCGGGCCGCCGAGATCGCGGTGCGCATGTCGCTGGGGGCGGGGCGGCGGCGGCTGGTGCTGCAGCTGCTCGGCGAGTCGGCGGTGCTGGCGGTGGTCGGCGGGGCGGCCAGCCTGCTGGTCGCGCAGGGGCTGCTGCGGCTGATCGCGTCGTTCATCCCCGACGCGGCGGTCGGGTTCGGGATCTCGCTGTCGCTGGAGCTGCGCCCGTCGGTGCTGCTGTTCGCGGGGGCGGTGTCGGTCGGGACGGGGCTCGTGTTCGGGCTGTTCCCGGCGCTGCACGCGACGCGCGCCGACCTGATCGCGGCGATCCGCGCGGGGGCGGGGCAGATCCCCGGCGGCGCGCGCGCGGCGACGCGCTTCCGCGCCGGGATGGTCACGGCGCAGATCGCGATGTCGCTGGCGCTGCTCGGCTGCGCGGGGCTGTTCGTGAAGAGCCTGCGCAACGTCGGCGACGTGGACCTGGGGATGGAGGCGGACCGCGTGGTGCAGTTCGCGCTGCTCCCCGCGCTCAGCGGCTACGAGCCGGCGCGCGCGCACGCGACGCTGCGCCGCGTGGAGGACGAGCTGTCGACGCTCCCCGGGGTGCAGGGGGTGGCCGCGTCGAGCACGCCCTTCCTCACCAACAGCAGCAACGGCGGCAACGTGAGCGTCGAGGGGTTCGCGCGCGGCCCCGACACCGACGCCAACGTGCGCACGGCGCAGGTGGGGCCGGGGTTCTTCCGCACGATGGGGATCCCGATGCTGCGGGGGCGCGACTTCTCGGCGGCCGACCGCGCGGGGGCGCCGAAGGTGGCGGTGGTGAACGAGGCGTTCGCGCGGAAGTTCGGCCTCGGCGCGCGGGCGCTGGGGGCGCGGCTGGGGCGCGACGGGCGCTCGCCGGAAGGGGTGCTCGACATCCAGATCGTCGGCGTGGTGCGCGACGCCAACTACTCGGGGGTGAAGCAGGCGCCGCCGCCGATGCTGTACACGCCGTACCGCCAGGACACGACGGTCAACGCGGCGGCGTTCTACGTGCGCGCGGCGGGGGCGCCGGCGGCGACGCTGCGGGCGATCCCGGGCGCGGTGGCGCGCATCGACCGCACGCTGCCGGTGGCGATGCTCAAGCCGCTGGCGCAGCAGGCGCGCGAGAGCGTGTACCTCGACCGGATGGTCGGCACGCTGTCGGCCGGGTTCGCGGCGCTGGCGACGCTGCTGGCGGCGGTCGGGCTGTTCGGCGTGCTCGCCTACACGGTCGCGCAGCGCCGCCGCGAGATCGGCGTGCGCATGGCGCTCGGCGCCGACGCCGGGCGGGTGCGCGGGCTGGTGCTGCGCCAGATGGGGGCGATGGTGCTGGCCGGCGGCGCGCTCGGGCTGGCCGGGGCGCTGGGGCTCGGGCGCCTCGCGGGCTCGCTCCTGTTCGGCCTCGCCGGCGACGACCCCGCGGTGCTGGCCGCGTCGACGGTGGTGGTGGCGCTGGTGGCGCTGGCGGCGGCGTGGCTGCCGGCGGTGCGGGCGAGCCGGATCGCGCCGGCGACGGCGCTGCGGGCGGACTGAACGCCCGCGACCTGCGACCTGCGACCTGCGACCTGCGAGAGCACACGGTCGCAGGTCGCAGGTCGCAGGTGCCTTACCGCACCTGCCAGTCCGCCGCGAGGGCGGTGGTCCCCCACGCGAACCGCAGCTCGCCGCGCGCGGCGCCGGGCTGCGTCGAGGGGATGAGCCAGAAGGTCAGGCTCTCGACGGCCTGCGGGAGCGTCACGGCGCGCAGCGGGATGCGGGCGACGTCGGTGGGCTGCCCGCCCTGCGCGGCCGGCGGCTTCTGGAGCACCAGCTGCCACCCCGCGCGCGCCGGCATCGACTGCACGACGTAGCTCCCCTTCGGCACCGCCGTCCCGCCGATCGTCAGGTCGACGTCGGTGGTGAGCGTCGTCGGGTCGTTGGCGCCGGTGCGCCAGAGGCGGTCGTAGGGGACGAGCGAGTCGGTGTGCAGGCGGCGGCCGCGCAGGTGCGGCTGTCCGTAGTCGATGCGGATCTTCGACGGGCCGGCGACGCGGGCGGCGGCGGTGTCGGCGAGGGTCAGCACCACCTCGGCGGTCGCGCGCGTGCTGGGAGCGGCGCGCAGGGCGCCGGTCTGGGCGGCCGCGGGGGCCGCGAGGAGTGCGCCGGCGAGCGGCGCGAGGAGGAAGGTCGTGGGTCGCATACGGCGGACACTACGGCCGGACCCGGCCCGCACGCCAGCCGTCCCACCCCTCTGGCGCGGGTTCCTGACGCGCGAAAGGTTCGGGACGCCCGCCACCCGAACCCGCGCCCCGCTCCCATGCGTCCCACCGCCCTGCGCGTCGCCGCCCTGCTGGGGCTCGCCGCGCTCCCGTCCCCGCGCCTGCGCGCGCAGGACGCCGCCGCCGCGCCGCGCGCGGCCGTGCCCACCGCCGCCGCCCTCCCGCTGACGCCGAGCCGCCCGCTCAAGTTCACGGTCGAGGAGGGGACGTGGCTGTCGGTCGACGTCTCCCCCGACGGGCGCACGCTCGTGTTCGACCTGCTGGGCGACCTGTACACGATGCCGGTCGGCGGCGGCGCGGCGACGCGCATCACCAGCGGGCTGGCGTTCGACGCGCAGCCGCGGTGGAGCCCCGACGGGACGCGCCTCGCGTTCGTGAGCGACCGCGACGGGTCGGACAACCTGTGGACCGTGGCCGCCGACGGGCGCGACGCGCGGCAGGTGACGCGGGTCGAGCGCACGCAGTTCCTGTCGCCGGCGTGGACGCCCGACGGGAAGTACATCGCGGTGTCGCGCAACGCGTCGCTGTTCGGGACGCTGTACGCGCTCTACCTGTACAACAAGGACGGCGGCACGGGGGTGCGGATGGTCGGCGGCGCGCCGCCGGCGGGGCAGGGGGCGCCGGCGCCGGCGGGGCCGGGGGGGAACGCGACGCCCAACTACGTCGGCGCGGCGTTCGGCCCCGACGCGCGCTACGTGTACGCGGCGTCGCGCAACGGCGGCGCGGCCGGCTACAACCAGACGGCGTTCGACTGGCAGGTCACGGTCTACGACCGCGAGACCGGGCAGACCGCGCCGCGCACCGGCGCCCCCGGCGGCGCGTTCAAGCCGGTGCTGACGCGCGACGGGCGGTGGCTGATCTACGCCACGCGCGAGGACACGACGACGTCGCTGCGCATCCGCGACCTGCAGACGGGCGACGAGCGGTGGCTCCGGCGCAACGTGCAGCGCGACGACATGGAGTCGCGCTTCTCGCGCGACCTCATGCCGAACATGGCGGCGACGCCGGACTCGAAGGCGCTCATCACGACGTGGGGCGGGAAGCTGTGGCGGGTCGCGATCCCGACGGGCGAGGCGACGCCGATCCCGTTCCGCGCCGAGGTGGACCTGCAGCTCGGCGCGCTGTCGAAGTTCGACTACGGGGTGAACGACACGACGCTGACGGTGAGCCAGATCCGCAACGCGCGCCCGTCGCCCGACGGGCGGCGGCTGGCGTTCACCGCGCTCGACAAGCTGTGGACGGTGGAGCTGCCGTCGGGGACGCCGCGGCGGGTGACGCGCACCGGCAGGAACGTCGGCGAGCACATGCCGGCGTGGAGCCCCGACGGGCGCTGGCTGGCGTACGTGACGTGGGGGGACGACGGGGGGCACGTGCACCGCGTGCGCGCCGACGGCGCCGGGCAGCCCGAGCGCCTGACGCCGCAGACGGCCTACTACAGCGACGTGGCGTGGACGCCCGACGGGCGGCGGCTGGTGGCGTACCGCGGCCCGCGCCAGGCGCGCCAGGAGGAGGGGTTCCTGTTCGGGCGCGAGCTGGTGTGGCTGCCGAGCGCCGGCGGCGCGCCGACGGCGGTGGCGCCGATCGCCAACGGCGGGATGCCGCACTTCACGCGCGGCGACAGCGAGCGGATCTACCTCACGCAGGGGCAGCAGGGGCTCGTGTCGATGCGCTTCGACGGCACCGACCGCAAGCAGCACCTGCGCGTGACCGGGTACGTGGACCTGCGGCAGGCGACGCCGCAGCCGACGCCGGCCACCGAGATCCTGCTGTCGCCCGACGGCGACCGCGCGCTGGTGCAGGCGGGGAACAACGTCTTCGTGGTGGACGTGCCCGTGGTGGGCGGGACGGCGCCGACGGTGAGCGTGGTGAACCCGGCGCAGGCGCCGGTGCCCGTGCGGCGGCTGACGCGCATCGGCGGCGACTTCGCCGGGTGGCGCCCCGACGGGCGCGGCGTGTTCTACTCGATCGGGCGCAGCTTCTTCGCCTACGACCTGGCGCGCGCCGACTCGCTGGTGCGCGACTCGACCGCGCGCGCCGACAGCGCCCGCGGCCGGGCCGCCGCGCCGGCCGACAGCGCCGCGCGCGCG
>NZ_JARGEK010000024.1 GCF_029211165.1 Roseisolibacter sp. H3M3-2 | reverse complement strand
GTGCGCCCCGGTCCCGTGGTCGAAGACGGCGACCCCCGCCAGCCGCCCGAGCGCCGCGAGGAGCGCCGCGTCGAGCAGCACGAGCGAGTCGCGCCCGCCCGAGACGGCGAGGAGCACGGGCCCCTCCGCCGCCGCCAGAGCGCGCCCCACCCGCGCGCGCACCGCGCGCACCACCGGGGAGCCGGTCGTCATGCCCGGAAGCTACCGCGCCGGCCGCCGCCCCGCGGATCGCCCGTTCGGCGGGTCGCGACCGCTACCGGGGCCGACGGCACCAGACTAGCATTCCGCGCACTTCCCCGAACCGCGGTGAACGACTTGGAATCTCACTCTGTCCTCGGCACGCTCTGGGCGGCGCTCGGCATGACGGCGTACTACATGGCGCTCGTCTGGATCAACACGCTGCTCGGGCTCTTCCTGACCCCGCTGTTCCTGATCCCGCTGACCTGGCTGCAGGACCGCGTCGCCGCGGGCCGCAACCGGGGCGCGGTCGCCCGCTAGACCCCGCACCTCGTCGGTCCCGCTCCCCCCGTCACGGACGGGGGGAGCTTTTCGTTGTCCGCCGTCCCGGCCGTGCGCCCCACCCGACTCCTCCCGCTCCTCCTCGCGCTGGCCGCCCCGGTCCGGGCGCGCGCGCAGCTCGACGTCCCGCTGCGTCCGCACCTGCCGTGGGTCACGGTCGAGACGCCGCACTTCCGCTTCCACGCGCCGCGCGAGCTGGAGCCGTGGACGCGCCGCCTCGCCGAGCGCTCCGAGGCCGTGCGCGACGCCGTGCGCCGCCTGGTCGGCTACGCGCCGACCGCCACCACGCAGGTGCTGGTCGAGGACCCGGGGAACGACGCCAACGGGAGCGCCTACCCGTTCCTGCGCTCGCCGGGGCTCTTCCTCTGGCCCGTGCCCCCGGACCCGCGCAGCGCGATCGGCGAGTACCGCGACTGGGACGAGCTGCTGCTGGTGCACGAGTTCGCGCACCTCGCGCACCTCACGCGCCCGTCGCGCGAGCCGCGGCGGCGCCTGCTCTCGTCGCTGAGCCCGATCAACTTCGGCCCGCTGCCGACGTCCACGCCGCGCTGGGTGTGGGAGGGGTACGCGACCTACGTCGAGGGGCGGCTGACCGGCAGCGGGCGCCCGCACGGCGTCTGGCGCCCGGCGATCCTCCGCCAGTGGGCGCTCGAGGGGCGGCTCCCGACCTACGCGCAGGTCAGCGGCACCGGCGGCGTGTACGGCGGCAGCTTCGCGTACCTCGCCGGCTCCGCCTACTTCGAGTGGCTCGTCACGCGCTACGCCGGCGCGCGCGGCGACTCGGTGCTGCCGCACCTGTGGCGGCGCCTGACCGCGCGCACGCCGCGCGCCTTCGAGGCGGCGTTCTCGGGCGTCTTCCCCGGCTCCCCCGCCGAGCTCTACTCGCGCTGGACCGCCGAGGTGACGGCGGAGGCGGTGGCCGCCGAGCGTCGGCTGCGCGACGCGGGGCTGCAGGAGGGGCGCCTCGTCCAGCGCTTCGGCGGCTACACCGGCGACCCCGCGGTCTCGCGCGCCGGCGCGCGCGTCGTGCTCGCGCTGCGGCCGACGAACGGCATGCGACGCATCGTCGTGCTGCGCGCCGACACGACGACGACGCCCGCGCCGCGCGCCGCCGCGGCGGCGCCGCCGGCGCGTCCCGCGGTGCGCGACGCCGAGGACGTGGCGGCGGTCCAGTACCTCCCGCGCCCGCTGCGCACGCTCGCCACGCTTCCCGCGGTGAACGGGCGCTCCTTCGACGCGCCGCGCTTCCTCCCCGACGGCGTGCGACTGCTCGTGATCCGCGACGAGCCGCGCCCCGACGGCACGCAGCGCCCCGACGTGTGGGAGTGGCACACGCGCACCAACCGGCTGCGCCGCGTCACGCGCGGCGCCGCGGTCCGCGACGCCGATCCCGCGCCCGACGGGCGCACCGCGCTCGGCACGCGCTGCCTCGCCGGCACGTGCGACGTCGTGCGCGTCGACCTCGCCAGCGGCGCCGTGACGCCGTTCGTGCGCGGCACGCTCGACGTCGTCTACCAGCGGCCGCGCTGGTCGCCCGACGGGCGGTGGGGCGTCGCCGCCGAGCACCGCGAAGGTCGCCGGCGCGCCGTCGTCTCGCCGATCGACGCACCGGCGCCGCGCGCCGTCGGCCCCGACGACGGCGCCGACCGCTACGACGCCGACTGGCTCGCCGACGGCGCGGGGCTGCTGGTCGTCTCCGAGCGCGGCGGCGTCCCCAACGTCGAGCGCATCGAGCTGGCGAGCGGCGCGGCGCGCACGCTCACGCGCACGACCGGCGCGCTGGTCGCGCCGACGGCGATCCCGCGCACCGCCGACGCCTTCGTGCTGGCGATGCGCAGCGCCGGCTACTTCCTGCACCGCGTCGGCACCGCGGCGGCCGCCGACCCGCCGCTCGCGCTCACCACGCAGACGGTCGACACCACGGGGCTCACCGGCGCCGGCGCGCTCGCGGTGGTCGAGCGTCCGCCGCGGCCCGCGCCGCCGATCGCGTCGGCGGCGGTGGCACCGTCGCGCCCCTACGGCGTCGGTCCGCGACGCTACGTGCTGCTCCCGCTCGGCGGCGCGACGGCCGACGGGGAGTACGCGACCGGGGTGCTCGCCTCCGCCGACCCGGCGGGACGCCTGACGTGGGTGCTGCAGGGCACCGCCGGCGACGCCCCCACCTGGCGCGGCGGCGCGCTCGCCGTCGCGTGGCGGGGGACGCGGCCGACGCTGCTGGCGCAGGGGTTCGGCGCGGCGCAGCGCGTCGCCCCGCGCCGGGCGCGCGACGCGCGCGACGCCGCCCCGGCGCAGGACTTCGCCTACCACGGCGGGATGCTCGGCGCCGAGCTGCTGTCGTCGTTCAGCGCATCGGCGTCGTCGCCGCGCGTCGGCGGGTCGGCGGCGTGTCTCGCGCCGCGCGACGGCGCCGCGGGGACGCGCACCCTCGGCTTCGGCCAGCTGCGCGCCGGGACGACGTACGGGCGCGACCGCCGCTCGCTCACGCTCACCCTCGGCGCGCACGTGGCCGGCGGGCGCACGCTCGACAGCGGCTTCGTGCGCGGCGTCGGGACCGCGATGCTCGTGGTGCGCGCCGGCGAGGGGTCGGTGCGGCTCGACTGGCTGCGCGGCGCGACGGGCCGCGGCGCGCCGGCGTTCGAGCGGTTCGCGGTCGGGGGCGCCGAGCCCTCGCTGGTGCACGCGTCGCTCCTGTCGCAGCGCATCGCGATGCCGGCGCTGCCCACCGGCACCGTGGCCGGGCGCGAGATCGAGACGGTGCGCGTGTCGTTCCCGGCGATCCTGCTGTCGCCGTACGCCTACGCGGCGCGCGCGCCGGGCGCGGGCGACTGGCACCGCCTGGTCGGCGGCGAGGCGTCGATCGCGACGCTGGGGATCCCGTTCGCGCGGGTCCCTGGCGCGCGCGTCGTGGGCGGCGCGGCCTACTCGTTCGACGCCCCGCTGCGCCGCACCCTGCGCGGCTACCTCACCGTCACGCTGCGCCCGTGAGGCGGCCGACCGGCGCCCGCCGGGCGCGGCGGCGCGACCCTCGCTAACTCCCGACGCATGTCGCTCGAAGCCCGATTCCTCGCCGCCCCCCGCTTCTCCGAGTTCCTGGCCCAGGCGCAGAAGCTCGCCGCCCTCTGGCGCGACACCTATCGCGTGACGCGCGTTCCCGACGAGGCCGTCGCGCGGGCCGCGGCGGTGCCCGGACGGTGGCACCTGCTGGTGCTGGTCGAGGACTGGTGCGGGGACGCGGTGAACACCGTCCCGTACCTCGCGCGGCTCGCCGAGCTGAGCCCGAACCTCGACCTGCGCATCCTCGGCCGCGACGCCAACCCCGACCTGATGGACGCCCACTTGGCGCCCGGCGGGGCGCGGGCGATCCCCGTCGTGATCGTGCTCGACGACCGATTCGTGGAGCACGGCTGGTGGGGCTCGCGTCCCGGCGAGCTCCAGCGCTGGTTCGAAGAGACGGGGCGCGCCATGGAGAAGGACGAGCGCTACCGGCACATCCGGACGTGGTACGCGCGCGACCGCGGGCGGAGCACGCTCGACGAGGTGCTGCGGATCATCGAGGGCGCCACGGGCACGCGCCGCGACGCGGCGGCCTGATCGCGCGCACGCGGAGCGCACGCGCGCGGAACCCGCGTGCGGGTCGGGGTTAGCAACACGGCCATACGGTTACAGGCGCCTCCGGGCGTCGTCCCCCGAGAGGGGTGGGCGCGGGTGACTCCGGTCACCACGCGCCGCCGGCCCCGCGGTCATCGCTCCGTCGCTTCCCCCGCGCCGCTCCCCGCGGCGCGTCGCGCGTATCAGTTCCCGCCCTCCTCGATGCGTCCCTCGCCCGTCCTCCGCGCCGAGCGGAGCCCCGACTCCGGGCTCCGCGAGCGCCGCGACCTGCGCAGCCGCGCCCGCCTCGACCTCCTCTCCCGCAGCGGCGGGCCCGTACGCTACTGGCCGATCGCTCTCGTGCTCGGGCTCGTCATCGCGGCCGTGGTCGGCTGGCGGCTGACGCGCCCCGCCCCGGTCCCGCCGCCGGTCGTCGCGTACTCGGAGTTCGCCCGCGCCCTCACGGCCGGCAAGGTCCGCGAGATCCTGGTCGACCAGGGCGGCAGCCGCATCGTCGCCGAGCTGAAGGCGAAGGAGTTGGTGCAGGGGCACGTCGTGGCGACGGTCGCCACCTCGGTCCCGGCCCGCGGCGTCTCGGTCGAGGTGCTCGAGCGCTGGGCGGCCTCGGGCGCGCGCGTCCGCGTCTCGGAGCACGGCGGCCGCTCCCCCGAGCAGGTGCTGCAGCTGCTCAGCTTCGTCGTCCTCGTCGGCGGCGTGAGCTACCTGGTGGTGCGGCAGCGCGGCGGGCACACCAAGGGGCGCTTCCTCCCCACCCCGCCGTCGCGCCAGCTGACGCTCAAGGACGTCGGCGGGGCGCAGGAGGCGCGCGCTGACCTGCAGGACGTCATCGCCTACCTCAAGGACCCCGCGCGGTTCGAGGCGATGGGCGCCAAGTGCCCGAAGGGGCTCCTGCTCGTGGGCCCGCCCGGGACCGGCAAGACGCTGCTCGCGCGCGCCGTGGCCGGCGAGGCGGGGGTCTCGGTGATCACGGCGGCGGGGTCCGACTTCAACGAGATGTACGTCGGCGTCGGCTCCAAGCGCGTCCGCCAGCTCGCCGAGCAGGCGCGCAAGGCGGCGCCGTGCATCGTGTTCATCGACGAGTTCGACTCGCTCGGCGGGCGCCGCGGGCGTCCCAACCGGTCGGGCGAGGAGGAGGTCACCCTCAACCAGCTGCTCGTCGAGATGGACGGGATGGGCGGGAGCGAGGGGATCGTCTGGATGGCCGCCACCAACCGCGAGGACATGCTCGACCCCGCGGTGCGCCGCCCGGGCCGCTTCGACCGCATCGTCGAGGTCGGCCTCCCCACGGCCGCCGACCGGCTCGACATCCTGAAGATCCACGCGCGCACCGCGAAGCTGGCCGCCGACGTGGACCTGGAGCGCATCGCCTCGCTGACGGTCGGCCACTCGGGCGCCGAGCTGGCGAACCTGCTGAACGAGGCGGCCATCATGGCCGTGCACGAGGGGACCGGCGAGATCTGCGCCCGCCACATCGAGGCGGCGCGCGACAAGATCCTGCTCGGCCGCGTGCGCGCGGGCGTGGTGGTCAGCCAGTCGGAGCGGCGCCTGGTGGCGCTGCACGAGGCCGGGCACGCGGTGGTCGGGCTCATCACCTGCCCCGAGGACCGGCTCCACAAGGTCACCATCGAGGCGCGCGGGCGCACGCTGGGCGCCGCGCACTTCGCCCCCGACGTCGACCGCCATCTGCACACGCGCCGCTACCTGCTCGGCGTGATCTGCAAGGCGCTCGGCGGGCGCGCCGCGGAGCTGGTGTTCCTCGGCCCCGAGAACGTGACGTCGGGCGCCGGCGGGGACCTCGTGCAGGCGACGAGCGTCGCGCGCCGCATGGTCGCCGACTTCGGCATGAGCGACGAGGTCGGGCTGGTGAGCGCCGACCCGAGCGCGCACAACGGCGCGGCGCCGGGCTCGCAGATGCTGTCGCAGATCGACAACGCGGTGCGCGCCCTGATCCGGACCGAGGCCGACCGCGCCGAGGCGCTGGTGCGCGAGCACCGCGCGGTGGTCGAGGCGGTGGCCGACGCGCTGCTGGAGCACGACGTGCTGTCGGCGGACGACGTGATCCGCATCGCCGCGGCGCACGGGGTCGAGGTCGAGCAGGCGCTCAGCGCCGTCTGACCGCCCGGCCGTCGCACGCGCGGGCGCGCCCCCCACCGGGGGCGCGCCCGCGTCTCATTTCCAGAACGGGATGGTGTAGGGCTTCGTGGGCGCGGGGCGGCCCGGGCGCACGACGCCCCAGACCGTCAGCGCGTGCTCGCCGGGCGCCAGGTCGCGCACCGGGACGTGGGCGACGAACACGCGACGGTTCGCCTTCGGGTCGGCCAGGAAGCGCAGGCGCAGCGAGTCGAGCGGGCGCCCGTCCAGCGCGAGGCGGTGCACGCGCGCCGCGCAGGCGAGGACGTCGGCGCCCGCGCGGTCGGCCTCCGCGTCGGGCACGTCGCCGGGGGCCCGCAGTCCGGGGCAGGCCGCGGGGAGCGCCTGGTCGTGCACCAGGGGGCGGTACGGGATGAACACCCGCAGGTAGGGCCCCGTCACGACGTCGGCGTCGATCCAGGGCGCGCGGTCGTCGCGCTCGTCGTCGAGCGACGCGTAGCGCGTCGAGACCAGCGCCCCGGCGCCCGCGTCGGCGAAGAACGGGAAGTTCGACGCGCCGGGCATCGACTCGTCGCGGATCCCGCGCGTCGCCGAGACCGCGCCGAGCAGCACCGCCCCGCCGACCAGCGCGACGGCCACCACGCCCGCGCGCACGTTGGTCGAGAGCACGGTGGCGAGCGAGCGGACCCCCGGCGGCGTGGTCGCGAAGGCGAAGCGCATCCCGGCCCGAGCGACGCGCCCGAGCATCGAGTCCGGGTCGAGGCGGTCCTTCCGCTGGTAGTCGAGCAGGCTGCCGCCGACCTGCCACAGCGCGAGCAGCAGGACGATCCCGCCCGCGACCGCGAGCGCGACCTCGAGCCGCGCGACGCGCATGAGGGCCCACAGCAGGATCCCGAACGGCGCCATGAGCAGCACGCCGGTCAGCACCGACGCGGCGAACACGAAGCCGGTCGCGAAGACGATGCTCGCGAGGTTGTCGGCGCGCGCGATGAAGCCGGCCAGCGGGCGCACGCGCTCGCGCAGCAGCGCCGCCTGCATCGGCCCGTACTTCTTGGTGCGCTCCCACCGGGGGCCGTGCGGGAAGACCGAGTGCACGCCGACGAGGGCGACCCAGTACGCCCGCAGCACGAGGTGCGAGACGAAGGTCGCGGTGAGCCCGTAGAGGGCGGCCCGCGCGAGGACGCCCCCGCCGACGACGAGCGACGTGCCGATCACGCCGGTGGTGGGGCGCCAGTAGGCGATCCACGCCTCCATCTGGCCGATCAGCTGGAAGAGGCCGAACAGCACGGCCCCCGAGACCAGCATCTCGAGCTCGAACGTCGGCGTGGTGTCGCGCGGGACGTCGAGCGGGCGCTCGGGGAGCGCCTCGTCGGCGGCGACGGCGGCGGGCGGGGCGGGCGGCGGCGGGGCGGTGGTCGTCATCGGGGCCCAACATGCCACGCCGGCGCACGGGGACACCATCCCCCGTGCGCCGGCGCGCCGTTCAGGTATCGATCGCGGGCGGCCGCCCGCGCTCGGTCAGCTCCCGCCGCCGGCGTTCGCCGTGGTCGTCGCGGCCTGCGGCCCGACGAGCCAGTGGCCGAACCACTGACGGAGCCGCCCGAGGCGGTCCACCAGCAGCCACGGCTCGCCGCTGCGCGACAGCTCGTGCGTCGAGCGCGGGTAGCGCACGAGCTCCGCCGGGACGCCCTGCTTGCGAAGCCCGAGGAACCACTGCTCGGCGTCGGTCATCGGGGTGCGGAAGTCCTCCTCGCTCTGCACCATGAGCGTCGGGGTCTTCACCTGCCGGATGTAGCGGATCGGCGACAGCGTGTCGTAGAGCGCCGGGTTGTCCCACGGCTTGCCGAAGAACTCGAACTCGGTGAGCCCCTGCGCGTCCGAGCTGCCGTACCACGACCACCAGTTGGAGATCATGCGGTCGGTCTGCGCGGCCTTGAACCGGTTGGTCTTCACCGTCACCCAGGCCGTCATGACGCCGCCGTACGAGCCGCCCGTCACGCCGAGGCGCGTCGAGTCGACGTCGGGGCGCGCGGCGACGATGTCGACCGCCTTCATGAGGTCCTGGTAGTCCTCGTCGAACCACTTGCCGCGCGTGCTGTACGTGAAGTCCGCGCCGTAGCCGCTGGAGCCGCGCGGGTTGGTGAAGATCACGTACATGCCGGCCGCGGCGAGGTTCTGGAACTCGTCCATCCACCCCTCGCCGTACGCCGAGTGCGGGCCGCCGTGGATGTAGAGCACGGCCGGGTACTTCTTGCCCGCCTGGTAGCCGTACGGCTTCATCAGCCACCCCTCGATCTCGCGGTCGCCGACGCTCTTGAACGTGAAGCGCTCGGCGTCGCTGAACGCGACCTGGCGGGTGACGGCGTCGTTGAAGCTCGTCAGCCGGCGCTCGCCCGAGCCGTCGGCGTTGGCGACGTAGAGCTCCGTCGGCTTGGTGTGGCTCGTGGCGACGTAGGCGACGACGCGCCGCGCCGGGTCCCACGCGAAGCCGGTCATGCGGCGGCGCCCGCCGATCACCTCGCGCGGCGCCCCCGAGCCGTCGGCGCGCACGCGGAAGAAGCCGGTGCGCCCGCCGACCTCGGCGCCCATCGACAGCTCCGTGTTGGACAGCCAGTCGAAGCCGCCCGGCTCGTACTGGAAGTCGCCGATCAGGTTGCGCACGCGGCCCGACGCGACGTCCACCGTCGCCAGGCGCGCCGACTTCACGCGGCCCGGGCGGTGGATGAAGCCGAGGGTCTTCCCGTCGGGCGACCACTCGAGCTGGTTCTCGCCGCCCGCGATCGTCGCGACCTTGCGCGGCGCGCCGCCGGCGGCCGGCATCACGTAGATGTCGCTCTGGTTGCGCTCGGCCTCGTCGCGGACCCTGTCGTACGGCAGCTTGGCGAGCGAGTCGCTCTCCCACTGCACGACCGAGTCGGGTCGCAGCGCGCTGTCGGCGACGAAGGCGATCCACCGCCCGTCGGGGGAGACCTTCACGTCGCGGTGCGAGTACGCCGCGTTGGTCAGCTGCTTCTTGACCGTGTCGCCCTTGGCCAGCACGTAGACCTGCGCCGGGCGCCAGCGGCGCGCCTCGAGGCGGTTGGCCGTGTAGCCGCGGTCGTTGCTCTTGTACGGGAAGTCGACCACGTGGCGCCCGTCGAAGCGCTTCGGGTCGAGCGGCTTGGTGATCGCGCCGAACGGGGCGCGCGAGATCGCCAGCCCGCCGCGGACCTCGCCCATCGGGGCGCGCGCGCTGTCGCCCGGGGCGCCCTGCGCGGTGTCGGCCCACACGGCGACGCCGGCGTTCGACCAGCTGGCGCTCGCCGGCGGCATCCACCCGATCTGGAACGCCTCGCCCGACGGCTCGTCGAGGCGGATGGCCCACGTGCTCCCCCGCCCGCCCTGCCGCTGCGAGTTGAAGAGCAGGTGCTTGCCGTCCGGGGTGAAGCTCGGGTTCGAGCTCTCGGTACTCGGGCTGGTGAAGCGCGTCGGGGTGCCGCCGGCCGTGGGGACGACCCACACCTCGCGGTGGTACCGGTTGTCGGCCTCGCGGACCGTCTGCACGGTGAAGGCGACCCGCTTCCCGTCGGGCGAGACGGCCGGCGCGGAGACGGTGTGCAGCCGGTAGTTGTCGGACGGCTGGTAGGCGCGGGGGGCGGCGCTCGGTCCCTGCGCGGCGAGCGCGGCGGGGGCCGCGAGCAGGGCGGCCGGCAGGAACCGGCCGGTGCGGACGGTCGGGGGCATGGCGGACGGGGGACGTGGGGACGACGGACCGGCGCCGGGAGCCGGCGCGGCTGGCCGGGTTACGGCTCCGGCGCCGCGAACGTTCGCCCGCGGAACGCCCCCCGGCCAGGGTGCGGCGACGACTCGGAAAAATTTCCCGAACGGGGCTGGAACCCCGCCGCGCCCCCTGTGTACTTCTGTGCGGGCCCGAGTCTCCCCCGACGCACGGCCCGAGTCCACGCCCTAGGTCTCACAGCGCACAAGGAGGTGATCCATTGTCTAGTCACAGTCCCATCGCCGGCTCGAACTGGGCAAACGGTCGCCTGACCGCCGCCCGATAAGTTCGGGATTCCCGGTTCGGTACCGTTCCGAGCCGGCGATCGCGCGACGGGGGCCCCAGCAGCCATTGGCTGCGGGGGTCCTTTCGCTTGTGCGCGTTGGCTCGGCCGACGGCGCAGATCGGGGTACGGCGAACCCCTGGATGGGGCGCAGATCGGGGTGAACCGAACCAACGGATACCTCGCAGAGCGGGGGACGGCGGACCTACCGGCCAGAGGCTGTCGGTCCGCCGTCCCCCGCTCTACGCCTCACCCCTTGGTTCGGTTCATCCCGCTCTCCGCCGTACCCTGCACTCCGCCGTACCCCGCTCTCCGCCGTCGCCGAGCAGAGTCCCTACCGCACCCAGAGCCCGGCGTCCCCCTCCAGCAGCACCCGCACGACGAACGCCGAGTCGCTGGTATGCAGCCCGGTGACCCGGAGCGTCCGCACCCCGCCGCCGACCGCGACGTCGGGCGCGAGCGGGCGGTTCAGCTGCCGCGTGAGCTGCAGCCGCGCCGCGTCGAGCTGCGGGCCGAGCGCGAGCTTCCCGCCCCCGGTCGCCTGGTCGATCGCGCGCTTGATGAGCGGCGCGCCGAGCGTGGCCTTGAGCCGCGTCATCCGGTCGCGGCTCTCCAGCGTGTAGTGCAGGTCGTCCAACACCAGCGTGCGCGACGCCTCGTCGAAGCGCGGGCGGCCGACCAGGGTGAGCGCGCCGTTCATCCGCCCCTCCAGCGCCAGCCGCACGAGCGAGCTGTCGGGGGTGCCGCTCACCGTCACCCCCGTCACGCGCAGCGCCTGCCCCGCCGTCTCGGCGGCCAGCAGCGCCGCCGCCTGCCGCCCGATCTCGGCGAACGGCAGCTCGATCTGCACCGGCACGCGCAGCCCCGTCGCCGGCCGCGCGACCGTGAGCCCCGGGAGCGGGCGGAGCGACACCGTCGGGCGCGGGCCGGTCACGATCCGCGGGCGCGCCACCAGCGTGACGCCGGCGCGGATCGCGCCCCCCTGCCCCTCGAGCGGCGCCAGCCCGACGCTCTCGGGATTCATGAGCAGCCACGCCGTCTGCGCCGAGTCGACGGCCATCGGCACCTGCATCTCGCGCCACAGCGAGTCGGCCGCCTTGCGCAGGTCCGCCAGCGCGGGGAACGCCGAGTCCACCTGCTGCACCGCGCGCCCGAGCTGCCAGTCGACGATGCGCTTCATGAGCGGCGTCGCGTTGACGCGCAGCAGCGTCACCTCGCACGGGTCGGGGAGCGCGCTCTGCGCCTCGGTGTTGCGCGTCCCGAGTCGCCAGTCGGCGCGCCAGTACAGCGAGGTCGCCAGCCGCAGCTCGGCGCGCGGCATCGGCTCGGGGGCGAAGCCGCAGCTCCCCATGCTGCCGCCGGTCGGGAGCGCGACGCGCCCGCGGTAGCGCAGCCGGGCGAGCACGTCCACGCGGTCGCCCGTCACGCGCAGCTGCAGCGTGTCGCGGCGGAAGGCGTACTGGTGGCACACCAGCCCGCCCAGCGTCTGGCAGCGGTCCGCGTCGAGGCTGTCGGCGCGCGGGATCGCGCGCTCCAGCGCGCCGAGCACGGCGCTCGTCTGCACCGTGATCGGCAGCGCCAGCACCGCCGGCTCGAGCGGCGGCAGGGCGCGCGACGGCGCGACGGGGGCGGAGACGGGACGGCCGCCGCAGGCGGCGAGGAGGGCGAGCGCCGCGACGGGGGCGGCGGGACGACGGGGCGGCATCGAGGCGGGGGGCGGTCCGTTTTGCGGGATCGCGGGTAGGACGCGCAAGTTACACCCCTCGTCCCGCCGCCCCGCCGTCGCCCCGTTCCGGTTCCCCCGCCCCGCGTGCTCCTCCGCCCCCTGCTGGCGGCGCTCGTGCCGTTCGCCGTCACGAGCGCCGCGCGTCCCGCCGCGCCGGCCGCGGCGCCGCAGTGCCCCGTGCTCCTCGACGCGAGCGCGCTGGAGGCGCCGCCCGCGCTGCCGCGCGAGTTCCGCGCCGCCTGGATCACCCCCGTGGACGGCGGCGAGTGGCCGTCGCGGCCCGGGATGACCGACGAGGAGTCGCAGGCCGAGCTGCGCGGCGCGATCCAGCGCGCGGCCGACGTGGGGCTGAACGCCGTGGTGCTGCACGTCCGCACCGCGCACGACGCGCTCTACCCGACGTCGCGCGTGCCGTGGTCGAGCTACCTCGTCCCGCCGGGCGGGCGCGCGCCGGGCTTCGACCCGCTCGCCTTCGCGCTGTCGGAGGCGCACCGGCGCGGGCTGCAGGTGCACGTCTGGTTCAACCCGTTCCGCGCCGCGCCCCCCAACCGGTCGCGCACCGCCGTCGGCGCGCAGCAGGTCGCGCGCGCGCATCCCGACTGGCTGGTGCGCTACGGCTCGCAGCAGTGGATCGACCCGGGCTTCCCCGCCGCGCGCCGCGAGGTGCTCGACGCGATCCTCGAGGTGGTGGACCGGTACGACGTCGACGGCGTGCACCTCGACGACTACTTCTACCCGTACCAGGAGACGCGCACGATCCGCACGCGCGTCGGGAAGGGGAAGCGGCGGCGCACGGTCACCCGCACCGAGACGATCGCGTTCGACGACGCCGACTCGTGGGCGCGGCACGGGCGCGGCACCGGGATGGCGCGCGACGCGTGGCGCCGCGAGAACGTGTCGCAGTTCATCGCCGCGCTGTACCGCGAGGTGAAGGCCCGTCGGCCCGAGGTCGCGGTCGGGATCTCCCCGTTCGGGATCTGGCGCCCCGGCGCGGCGCCCGGCGTGTACGGCCTCGACGCGTACTCGGAGATCTACGCCGACTCGCGGCGATGGCTGCGCGAGGGGTGGCTCGACTACCTGGCGCCGCAGCTCTACTGGCAGCTCGACGGCGAGCAGCTGCGCTTCCGCCGCCTCGACGCCTGGTGGCGGCAGGAGAACGTGCGGCAGCGCCACGTCTTCCCGGGCCTGCTCACGATGCGCGTGGGCTCGCGCGGCGCGGCCTGGTCGCCGAGCGCGATCACCGACCAGATCGCGTGGCTGCGCGAGCAGCGCGCGCCGGTCACCGAGGCGGCGGGGCACGTCCACTTCCGCATGTCGACGCTGATGCCGTCGGCGCAGGGCGCGCTCGGCGACCGGCTGGCGCAGTCGCTCTACGCGACCACCGCGCTCCCGCCGGCCAACCCGTGGCTCGGCGCGCAGGCGCCGGCCGCCCCCGACGTCACGCCGGCGTGCGACGCCGCACCCGGCGACGGCGGCGCGGCCCCGGCGCCCGCGCTGGCGGTGATCCCCGGCGACTCGCTCCGCGTGCGCTGGTGGGCGGTGCAGCTGCGCGACTCGCTCGGCGGGTGGCGGACGCGCGTCGTGCCCGGCGCCGAGCGGCGCGTGAGCGCCGAGCTGGTGCCGGGCACGACGGCCCACGCGGTCGCGGTGTCGGCGCTGTCGCCGACCGGGGTGGCCGGGCCGTCGCGGATGGTGCGCCTCCGCTGACGGCCCGCCGGGCAGTCACTCGCCGTACGGCACCCAGACGTTCTTGACCTGGGTCGCGGCGCGCAGGAACTTGCGCCCCTCGGCGTCGGCCGCGTGCCAGTCGCGCGGCGCCCACTCGGCCCACGTCCGCTTCATGTTGCCGGCCGACGCCTTCTCGACCGCCGTCGCCCCCTCGCGCGTGCCGAAGTACCACACGGCGTCCACGTCGTCGTGGTCGGCCAGCACCGCCGCCAGCGCGTCGCGCGCGCCCGTGACGATGTTGATCACCCCCGCCGGCACGTCGCTCGTGTCGAGCACCTGGTACAGGTCCGTCGCCGCCAGCGGGTGCCGCTCCGACGGGACCGCGACGACCGTGTTCCCCGTCGCCACCAGCGGCGCGACCAGCGAGACGAGGCCGAGCAGCGGCGCCTCGTCGGGGCACGCGACGCCCACCACGCCGATCGGCTCGTGCATCGCGAGCGCGACGCCGCGGATCGGGACGTCGTGCACGGCGCCGTCGTGCTTGTCCGCCCACGCCGCGTACGTGAACAGCCGCGACACCGCCGCCTCGACCTCGGCGCGCCCGTCGCCGCCGGTCATGGCCCGCAGCCGCGCCGCGAACTCGTCGCCGCGCGCCGCCAGGTTCTCGGCGAGGTAGTAGAGGATCTGCGCCCGCGCGTGCCCCGTCGTGCGCGCCCACCCGCTCGCCTTGTGCGCCGCCTCGACCGCGTTGCGCAGGTCCTTGCGGTTCCCCTCCCCCACCACGCCGAGCACCCGCCCGTCGGCGCCCGTCACGCGCTGGCTGTAGCCGGAGTCGGGGCGCGCCTGCTTCCCGCCGACGTAGAGCTTGGGGGTGCGGTCGATCGCGGGGAGCGAGTCCCCCCCCTCGACGCTCGACGCTCGACGCTGCACGCGCGCCTCCGCGACGGCGCCCGCATCGGAGCGTCGAGCGTCGAGCGTCGAGGGCGCTCCGCTCCTCTTCAGGTACTCCCACATCCCCTCGCGCCCGCCCTCGCGCCCGAACCCGCTCTCGCGGTAGCCGCCGAAGCCGGCCGAGGCGTCGAACAGGTTGGTGGCGTTGATCCACACGACGCCCGCCTTGACCTTCGGCGCGACGTCGAGGGCGAGGTTGATGTTCTCCGTCCACACGCTCGCCGCGAGGCCGTACGGCGTGTTGTTGGCCAGCGCGACCGCCTCCGACGGCGTGCGGAAGGTCATTGCGACCAGCACCGGGCCGAAGATCTCGACCTGCGCCACGCTCGACGCGGGCTGCACCTCGGTGAACAGCGTCGGCGGGTAGAAGCACCCCTCGGCGGGGCACGCCCACGACGGCTGCCACATCTGCGCGCCCTCGGCGCGTCCCTGCTCGACCAGCGTGCGGATGCGCTCCAGTTGCACCGGCGCGACGATCGCGCCCATGTCCACCGCCTTGTCGAGCGGGCTGCCGAGGCGGAGCGTCTCCATGCGGCGCTTCAGCTTCGCGACCAGCGCGTCGTGCACCCCCTCCTGCACGAGCAGCCGCGAGCCGGCGCAGCACACCTGCCCCTGGTTGAACCAGATCGCGTCGACGACGCCCTCGACCACCGAGTCGAGGTCCGCGTCCTCGAACACGATGAACGGGCTCTTCCCGCCCAGCTCCAGCGACAGCTTCTTGCCGCTCCCCGCCGTCGCGCGCCGGATCACGCGCCCCACCTCGGTCGAGCCGGTGAAGGCGATCTTGTCGACGTCCGCGTGGTCGACGATCGCCGCGCCCGTGCTCCCGTCGCCCGTGACGACGTTCAGCACGCCCGGCGGCAGCCCGGCCTCGTCGGCGATCTCGGCGAACAGCAGCGCCGTCAGCGGCGTGAACTCGGCCGGCTTGATGACGATCGTGCACCCCGCCGCCAGCGCCGGCGCGACCTTCCACGCCATCATCAGCAGCGGGAAGTTCCACGGGATGATCTGCCCGACCACGCCCGCGCCCTCGTAGCCCGGGAACTCGGACGCCATCAGCTGCGCCCACCCGGCGTGGTGGTAGAAGTGCCGGGCGACCAGCGGGATGTCCAGGTCGCGCGTCTCGCGGATCGGCTTCCCGTTGTCGAGCGACTCGACCACCGCGAACAGGCGCGCGTGCTTCTGCACCGCGCGGGCGAGCGCGTACAGGTGGCGCGCCCGCGCGTGCCCGGACAGCCCGCGCCACGCCGGCAGCGCCGCGCGCGCCGCCTGCACGGCCGCGTCCACGTCGGCGGCGGAGCCCTGCGTCACGCGGGCCAGCGGCTTCCCGGTGGCCGGCTCCTGCACGTCGAACAGCGCGTCCGCGCGCACCGCCGTCCACGCCCCGTTCACGTAGAGGCCGAACGCCCCGTCGTGCCGGCGCAGCCACTCGCGCGCCGGCTTGTCGCTCTCGGGCGCGGGGCCGTACGCCATCGTCTCGAAGATCTCGGCTACGGACGTCATCGCGGTCAGACCATCGGGTGGCGGTGGGCGGCGGAGTAGCGCCCCGTGACGAAGTGCTCGAGCTGGCGCTCGATGTCGGTGAGGAGCGCGCTCGCACCCACGCGGAACAGGTCGGGCTGCAGCCAGCGGTCGCCCAGCTCCTCCTTCATCACGTAGAGGAACTCGAGCACCCCCTTGGCGCTGCGGATCCCGCCGGCCGGCTTGAAGCCGACCAGGTGCCCGGTGCGCTCCCGGTAGTCGCGGATGCGGCGGCACATCACCAGCGCGTACGGGAGGGTGGCGTTCGTCCCCTCCTTGCCGGTGGACGTCTTGATGAAGTCCGCGCCCGCCTGCATCGCGACCTCGCTCGCCCGCGCCACGTTGGAGAGCGTCGCCAGCTCGCCCGTCGCGAGGATGACCTTCAGGTGGGCCTCGCCGCACGCCTCGCGCATCGCGCGCACCTCGTCGTACAGCGCCTCCCAATCGCCGCGCAGCACGTGGGCGCGCGTGATGACGGTGTCGATCTCCACCGCCCCGTCGGCGACCGACGCCCGGATCTCGGCGATTCGCTCCTTGAGCGGCGACAGGCCGGCGGGGAAGCCGGTCGACACCGCGGCCACCGGGATCCCGCTCCCGCGCAGCGCCTCGACCGCCGTCGCCACGTACGCGTGGTAGACGCACACCGCGCCCGTGCGGATGCCGAGGTGCGCGACGCCCAGCGCCTCCAGCAGCTCGGGGCGGACCGGCTGCCGCGCCTTGGCGCACAGCCGGCGCACGTTGCCCGGGGTGTCGTCGCCGGCGAGCGTCGTCAGGTCGATCAGCGTGATCGCCCGCAGGAGCCAGGCGGCCTGCCACTCCTTCTTGACCGTGCGCCGGCCGGGGAGCGTGGCCGCGCGCCGCTCGACGGCGCTCCGGTTGACCCGCAGCGCGCGGACGGCGTCGAGGTCGAGCGGGGTGCCCGGGTTGCGGGCGAGCGTCCCGTGCCCGTCACCGACGGCCGGCGCCCACTGGGGACCCCGGCCCTCCGTGATCGACGTGACGCCGGCCGCGCGGGCGGCCTTGGGGGCGGTGCGTTGGGCTTCCATGCCCCGGAATGTAGCCGCGCCCTGCCCCCCCCGCCCGACGGCGCGGTCAGCCCCTGCGGCGGCGGCTCTGCCGCAGCTGGCCGACCAGCGCGGCGGCGAGCAGCCCGGTGCCGACGACCGCCAGCGCCGTCACGACGGGGCGCGCCTTCGCGACCCGCGGCACCTCGCGCGTGCGCCCGACGCCGCGGCGCGCCGCCTCGAAGCCGCGCATCCCCTGCTTCCCGACCGCCTCGACGGCGTCGGCGGTGCGGGCGTGCACGACGTCGTACGCGCGGCGCACCCGCGCCCGGGCGCCGTCGCGCGGCTCGCCGAGCCCTTCCAGCGTCACGTCGGCCCACTCGAAGTGGCGCGCCTCGTCCTCGGCGGCGCGGCGCACGACCTCCGCCACCTCCTCCGGCCACTCCTCGGCCTTCCGCGCGGCCCGCGCGTACTTGTCGCGCGCCTGCCGCTCGTTGGCCCGGAAGGCCAGCAGCACGCGCCGGTCGCCGCCGAACCCGCCGGCCGCCTGCTTGGCGAGCTTGGCCACCCCGGTCGGGTGCGGCAGCTCGATCGCCAGCCCCCCGTGGCGCTCGATCAGCGCGGTCAACTCCTCGACGTGACGCTCGTGGTCGGCACGGAATCGGCGTAGCGTCTCGCGGTAGGCCGGATGCTCCACCTCCTTGATGGCGAGCGCGTACGACTGCAGCGCGTCGTGGTCGAGCTGCAGCAGGTCGTTCAGCTCGGCGATCACCGCCGAGCTCGCGCGGGTCTGGGTGGCAGGACTCATCGGGTCGTCATCTCCGTCGCTGGTGAGCCCCACCGACGAGGCAATCCACGAGCCGGCGGCCTCCCCGCGGGCGTGCCGCTCGGCGGTCCGGGCGCTATGGTGAACACGTGTCGTCGATCCGCGAGCTGCTGAGGGAAGGGACCCGCGAGCACCACGCCCGCGCCGAGGCGCGGCTGCCGCTGCTCGACCCGGCCCTCGACCGCGACGGGTACGCGCGGGCCCTCGCCGCACTGCTGGGCTTCCAGCGCCCGCTCGAGGCCGCGATGGCCGGCGCGCCCTGGGACCGCGTCGGCCTCGACTGGCGCGCCGAGCGCCCGCGCGCGGCGCTGCTGGCGGCCGACCTCGCGCGGCTCGGGTGGAGCGCGGCCGCCGTCGCCGCGATCCCGGAGTGCGACGCGGTCCCCCGCCCCGCCTCCCTCGCCGCCGCCCTCGGCTGCGCCTACGTGCTCGAGGGGTCGACGCTCGGCGGACAGCTGATCCGCCGACACGTCGAGCGCACGCTCGGCATCCTCCCCGACGACGGCTGCTCCTTCTTCGCCGCGCACGGCGACGCGGTGGGGCCGATGTGGCGCGCCTTCCTTATCGCGCTGGAGCGCGGGGTCGAGCACGAGGGGTGCCCGCCCGACGAGGTGCTCGCGGCCGCCCGCGAGACGTTCGACGCGCTCGCCGGATGGCTCGGGCCCGCGCCGGTGCCCGTCCCCGCCTGACCCGTTCACGCCCCGCATGACGACCGCCGCCGACACCCAGCCCGCCTCCGCCCTCAACCGCGAGGCCGGCGACCACGCCGTCACCCGCGACCCGACGGAGATCGCGGCCGCCGAGCGGGCGATCCGGCGCAGCTGGGGGGAGTTCCCGTACTACGCGCGCCGCTACGGCGCCCGCGGCCGCGCCTTCAGCTCCAGCGACAGCGGGTGGCTGATCACCCTCTGCGACCTGCCGCCGGCCGGGGCGGAACAGCAGGTCCTCTGGCTCGGGACCGTGCTCTCCGCGCGCGGGATGCCGCGCTGGCTGCTGGAGGTGCACCTCGACCAGCTGCACGACGAGCTGTCGCGCGCGCGCCCGGGGCTCGACGGCGCGCGCTACGCGCGGCTGCACGAGTGCGCCGCCGCACTCCGCGAGCGGCGGCTCGCGCGGCTCGACGCGGAGACGCACGCGCGGGTGGAGCGCGAGTTCGACGCGCGGGTATCCGAGGACGACCGACGGCTGCACCGCCGCACCGGCGGGATCCTGGCCGCCGCCGTGGCCGACGAGCGCGACGGGATCGCGCTCGCCGTCACGAGCGTGGTCGGCTGGCTCACCGACCCGGCGCGCTTCGGCGACCGGTGGGTCGCCGCCGTGCACGAGGCGGTCGCCGACGCGCGCGCGTCCGCGCGGTAGCGCGGCACGTCACCCGGGTGCCAGCGGCGCGTGGCGGAACGCGCGCGCGTCGGGCCCCACGTAGTCGGCCACGCGCTGCCCGCTCCCGGCCAGCACGTGCTTGTAGGTCGTGAGCCCCTCCAGCCCGACGGGGCCGCGCGCGTGCAGCTTCCCCGTCCCGATCCCCAGCTCGGCCCCGAGCCCGAACCGGTAGCCGTCGGCGAAGCGCGTCGACGCGTTGTGGAAGACGCACGCCGAGTCGACGCGCGCCAGGAACGCCTCGGCGGCCGCGGCGTCGCTGGTGACGATCGCGTCGGTGTGGTGCGAGCCGTGGGCGTTCACGTGGGCGATCGCGTCGTCCACGTCGTCCACCACGCCGACGGTGAGGCGGAGGTCGCCCCACTCCGTGCGCCAGTCCGCGGGCGCCGCCGGGAGCACGTCGGGGACGAGCGCGCGCGTGCGCCGGCAGCCGCCGACCGTGACCCCGTTCGCGCGCAGCCGCGCCACGAGCGGGGGGATCAGCGCGTCGGCGACGTCGCGGTGCACGAGCACCACCTCGACGGCGTTGCAGGCGGCCGGATACTGCACCTTGGCGTCGACCGCCAGCGCGAGCGCCATCTCCGGCTCGGCCGCCGCGTCGAGGTAGAGGTGGCACACCCCCTCCGCGTGCCCGAGCACCGGGATGCGCGACCGCGCCATCACGTCGCGCACCAGCGCGTTCGAGCCGCGCGGCACCACCAGGTCCACCAGGTCGTCGAGCGACAGCAGCACGTCGACCGCGGCGCGGTCGTCGACCATCGCCACCGCGTCGCACGGGACCGCGCCGTGCGCGGCCAGCGCGCCGTGCATCGCGTCGACCAGCGCGCGGGCGGTGCGCCGCACCTCGCGCCCCGGCTTGAGCACGACGGCGTTCCCCGACCGCAGCGCGAGCGCCGCGATCTGCGTGACCGCGTCCGGGCGCGCCTCGAAGATCGCCGCCACCACGCCGATCGGGCAGCTCACCTGCCGCAGCTCCAGCCCGTCGTCGAGCAGCGTCCGGCGCAGCACGCGCCCCAGCGGCTCCGGCTGCGCCGCCACCGCCCGCAGCTGCGCCGCCATCTCGTCCAGCCTGCGGTCGTCGAGCACCAGCCGCTGGTACGTGCTGCGCGACATCGCCCCGGCGGCCAGCGCCTCGCGGGCGTCGGCCAGGTCGACGGCGTTGGCGGAGAGCAGCGCGTCGCGCGCGCCCAGCAGCAAGTCGGGCACCGCGCGCAGCGCGGCCGCGCGCGACGCCGCCGGGCGCGCGGCGACCGTCCGCGAGGCCGCCTTCGCCCGCTCGGCGAGCGCGCGCACCGTGGCGGCGGCGCTCATCGGCCGGCTCCGGCGAACCACGTCCCCACCGCCTCGCCGGCCGCGATGCGCTCGACCAGCCCGGGGACGTGGCCGTTCGCGATCACCACCGCGATCCCCGCCTCCACCGCGCGCTCGGCGGCCCGCAGCTTCGCCTGCATCCCGCCGCGCCCGCGCGCGCTGGCGCCGGTCGCCCGCAGCTCGGTCTCGTTGAACGCGACCAGCGGGATCAGCGCCGCCGACGGCTCCAGCGCGGGGTCCGCCGTGTACACGCCGTCGACGTCGGACAGCAGCACGACGAGCGACGCGCGCGTCGCCTTGGCCACCAGCGTCGCCAGCATGTCGTTGTCGCGGAACAGCACCGGCAGGTCGCCGTCGAACGTCGTGCCGGCGTCCGACACCGCGTCGTTCTCGTTGATCACCGGCACCGTGCCGTGCGCCAGCAGCCCGTCGAGCGTGCGGGCGAGCCGGCGCGCGCGGCCGGCGTGGCGGAAGTCGTCCTCGGTCAGCAGCAGCTGCGCGACGTCGAGTCCCGCGCGCGCGAACTCGGCGTGGTAGAACGCGGTCAGCCGCGCCTGCCCCACCGCGGCGCACGCCTGCCGGTCGCCGTCGCCCGCGCCCGGCGGCCGCGCGCGCCCCAGCCCCACCGCGCCCGACGTCAGCAGCACCACCTCGCGCCCCGCCGCCCGCAGCGCCGCGATCGACGCGACCAGCGCGCGCAGGCGCTCGGCCGCGGGGCGCCCGTCGGCGTCGAGGACGACGTTCGAGCCGACCTTCACCACGATCCGCGACGCCAGCGTCGCCACCCGGTAGGGGCTCATCGGCCGAGCCCCGCGGCGACGCGCGCCGTCGTCTCGATCGTGCGCGACAGCACCGAGCGCGCGCGGCCGTCCTCCAGCACCATCAGCCCGGCGATGGTGCACCCGCCGGGCGTGGTCACGTCGTCCTTGAGCGCGGCCGGGTGCCGGCCGGTGGCCAGCACCATCTCGGCGGCCCCCTGCGTCATGCGCGCCACCAGCTCCATCGCCGCGTCGCGGGGGAGCCCGCACGACACGGCGCCGTCGGTCAGCGCCTCGAGCACGACGTAGATGAACGCCGGCCCGCTCGCCGACACCGCGGTCACCGCGTCGAGGTGGCGCTCGTCGAGCGTCAGGCAGCGGCCGACGCCGCTGAAGATCGCGGTCGCGACCGCCATGTGCTCGTCGGTCGCCAGCGCGCCGCGCGACACGACCGTGCACCCGCGCCCGATCTGCGAGGCCGTGTTGGGCATCGCGCGCACGACCGGCACCGCGCCCCCCGTCCCCTGCTCCAGCGCGGCGATCGTCACGCCCGCGCAGATCGACACCAGCAGCGGCGCGTGGGCGAGCGCGTCGGCCGCGCGCAGCGCCGCCAGCGCCTCGGGCACGTCCTTGGGCTTCACGCACAGCAGCACCACGTCGGCGTCGCGGCACGCGTCGGCGAGGTCGCGCACGCCGGCGCCCGGGATCTCGTGCGCCAGCGCCCGGGCGCCGGCGCGGCGGTGGTCGACAGCGGTCAGCGCGGCGTCGGCGAGGGCGCCGGCGCGGTGCAGCCCGGCGGCGATGGCGCGCCCCATGGTGCCGGCGCCGACCACGGCCAGACGGCGGCCGGCGAGGGCGGCGCCGAGGTCGGGGGCGAGGGCGGTGGTGCGGGTCGAGTCGAACATGGCCGGGATCGGAGTGGGGGACCGCCGGCGGGGAACGCAGAACGCCCCGTCCGGCACGTGTGCACGGACGGGGCGTCGGGCACGCCCGGGGATCGGGCGGCGGAGGCGCGCTCGGTCGCTACGCGGAGGCGTGCGCGACCATCGTCCGGCGTCGGGAGTTCGACGACGGTCGCGGTCGCGGCGCGGCAGGGCGCGGAACGAGGGCGAGGCGCTGGCTCATCTCCAGCGGTAGCTAGGCCCCTCCGCGGGCCCTGTCAACCCCGGCCGGCGTTCGCCAGCCGCTCGCGCAGCAGCGGCGCCGCGCGGTCCATCCCCTGGGCGCCCAGCAGCAGCACGACGTCGTCGGGCGCCGCGCCGTCGAGCAGGCGGTCGAGCGCGGGGCCCAAGCGCGGCTCGAAGTCGAACGGCACGCCGGCGCCGCGCAGCGTCTCCAGCGTCACGTCGCGCTCCTCGTCGGCCACGCGGTTGCGCGCGTCGGCGGTGTCCTCGCTCGCGGTGACGACGAGCCGCACCGGGCCGTCCGCGGCGCGCTCCGCCACCAGCGCCCCCAGCGCCGCGGCCAGCCGCTGGTTGATGACCGGGCCGCGCGTCCCGCGCACGCCGAACGCGACGCGCAGCGTGCGCCGCGGGAACGCGGCCGCGCTCGCGAACACCGCGCGCAGCGTCTCGGGGTTCCCCGCGGTGTCGTCGAGCACCAGCGGCGCCGCCGGGCGCACGATCTCCATGCGGCGGCGCATCGGTTCGGCGTCGGCCAGCGCCTCGGTGACGCCCGACGCCGTCGCGCCGGCCATCAGCGCGAGCGTCACCGCCATCGCCGCGTTCGCGACCTGCTGCACGCCGAGCACGGGGAGCACGACCGGGATCGTCTGCGGGTCGACCGTGCCGCCGTCGACGCGGCGGAGCGGGCGCCGCACGTCGAGCGCGAACGTCGAGCCGCCGGCGTCCCACCGCAGCGCCTCCACCGACACGTCGGGCGACACCAGCGCCTCGCCGGGCGACGCGTCGCCGAGCGACACCCACACCACAGGACGCGGCACGCGCGCCGTCCGGTCGCGCACCATCGCCAGCACGCGCGCGTCGTCCGCGTTGGCGACGATCGGCGCGCCCGGGTCGAGGTGGTCGAAGAACCGCGCCTTGGTCCGCAGGTAGTGCTCGGGCGTCGGGTGGTACTCCAGGTGCTCGTCGGGGACGAGGTTCGTCAGCAGCCCGAGCGCGAACGTCACCCCCTCCACGCGCCGCTGCGCCAGCGCGTGCGACGTCACCTCCATCGCCACCAGGTCCACGCCGGCGTCGGCCATCACGCGCAGCGCGCGCTGCAGCACCGGCGCGTCGGGCGTCGTCATCCCGTCGAGGTCGGGGAGCGCGACCGCCGGCACGCGCGCCGCCGCCGGGCCGCGCACGCGCGCGCCCAGCGACCCGATGGTGCCGACGCCGTGCGGGATGCCGGCGCGCGCCGCGTCCAGCGCCGCCTGCACGAGCAGCACGGTCGACGTCTTCCCGAGCGTCCCGGTGACGCCGACCATGCGCAGCGACCGCGCCGGGTACCCCTCCAGCGCCGACGCCAGCCGGGCGAGCGCCACGTGCGCGTCGTCGACCACCAGCACGGGGAGCCCGGCGTCGCGCACCGTCGGCGCGTCGGCGTCCCGCGCCTCCACGCACAGCGCGCGCGCCACGCGCGCCGCCGCGTCGGCGACGTAGTCGGCGCCCCGGCGGCGCGTCCCCGGGAGGCCGACGAACAGGTCGCCCGCCGCGACGTGCCGCGAGTCGGCGCAGACGCGCGCCACCGCGACCGCCTCCGCCCCGTCCGGGGCCGCCCCTCCGGCCCACGCGGCTCCCGCCGCCTCCGCCAGCGCCCCGAGACGCATCTCAGGCGGCGCCCGTGCGCGACCGACCCATCCCGACCTCCCTGGTCTCCGTCCGCTGCCCGCTCCCCTTCCGCTCCGCGCAGGGGCACGTTGCGCACCACGCCGAGCGGCCGCGCCCGCCCGGCACCGACCCTGCATCTGCGGGGACGCCGCAGCGGCGCCGCATGGAGCGTCGATCCCACGCCTCGGAAGTGTTGCAGCCGTGCCCGATGGCGCGCCCGCCCCTCAATCTTCAGATTCGTTCACGTGACGCACGGACCCGGCGCTAGTCCCCCGGGTCCCTCGGCTCGGTCGACGACGATCAGGAGAGAGGATGGACGACCTGCGGACGGCGCCCCCGATGGCTCGGGCGCGCGCGATCGTGAAGCGCGTGGTGCGGGAGGCGGACCGCCCCCTCAGCCCGGCGGAGATCCGCCAGCGGGCGCTCCAGCAGGACCCCGACCTGCCGCCGCTGACGGTCGCGATCGCCACGGCCGACCTGAAGCTCGCGGGCAAGATCGAGCTGCGCCGATAGCCGACGCCTCCGCGGCCGAGGGCGCGCACGCCCGGCTCCTCGCGGAGGCCGCCGGCGGGTTCGCCTACCGCTGGGACCCGCGCACCGGCCGCGCCGAACGCCCCGCGGGGCTGCTTGCCCGGCTCGGCTACGCCCCGGACGAGGTGCCCGTCGTGGGCGACTGGTGGGACCGCCGGCTCCATCCCGACGACCTCGCCGGGCCGGTGGCCCGCATGCGCGCCGCGTACGACGACGCGGCCGTGGACCGGGTGGCGGCGGAGTACCGCGTCCGCCACCGCGACGGGAGCTGGCGCTGGCTGGCCGACCGCGCCCGCGTCGTGCGCGACGCCGACGGGCGCCCCGCGAGCGTCGTCGGGATCGTGGCCGACGTGACGCTGGAGCGCGCGGCGCGCGACCGCGCCCGCGCCCTCCACCGCGTGACGGCCGCACTGGCGGCCACCCGCGACACGGCCGCCGTCGCGCGCGCCATCGCCGAGCACGCGGCGGCCGCCCTGGACGCCCGGTCGGCCGAGGTCTGGGTCGGCGACGCCGACGCGCTGGAGTGCATGGCGCGAGTGGGCCCGTCCGTCGCCGCCACGGTCGCCTCCGACGCGCTGGCCGAGCGCGCGCGGCGCGGGGAGGCGCGCTTCGTCGCCGGCGACGCGCCGTGGGCCGCCCTCCCGCTGCGCGCGGGCGGGCCGCTGCTGGCCGCGTTCGCGCTCGCGTTCGTCGGCGTGCGCGAGTTCTCCGAGGGGGACCGCGCCTTCCTCGCGCTGCTCGCGCAGCAGTGCGCGCAGGCGCTCGACCGCACGCGCGCGTACGACGTCGAGCGCGAGGCCGCCGACCGCGCGGGACGCCTGCAGGAGCTCACCGCGCGGCTCAACCGCGCCACGTCGCGCGCGGACATCGCCGACGCGGTGTTCGAGGGCGCGCTGGCGGCCGTCGGCGCCGACGGCGGCTCGCTCGCGATCGTGCGCGCCGACGGCGACGACCGCCCCGCCTACTTCGACACGCTGCGCGCCGCCGGCTTCGACGAGCGCGAACGCGACCGCTACCGCCACTTCCCCGTCGCGCCCGGGCGCCCGCTCTCCGACGCCGTGCTCACCGGCGCGCCGGTGTTCCTCGGCTCCCCCGACGCGTGGCGCGCCGCCTACCCCGACGTGGCCGAGGAGCTGACGCCGCTCGGCTACCGGGCGTTCGTCGCCGTGCCCGTGGTGGCGGGCGGGCGTACGCTGGCCGCGCTGTCGCTCGGCTTCGCCGCCCCGCGCGCCTTCGACGACGCGACGCGCACCTTCCTCGACACGGTCGCCGAGCAGTGCGCGCTGGCGCTCGAGCGGCAGCGGCTGCACGAGGCCGAGCTGGGGCACGCCGCGCGGCAGGCGGCGCTGCTGGCGACCATCCAGGACCCGTTCACGGCGTTCGACCGCGAGCTGCGCTGCACCTACGTCAACGCGGGCGCCGAGGCGCTGCTGCAGCGCCCGGCCGCCGCGCTGCTCGGCCGGCGTCTCGACGAGGTCGTGCGCGGCGCCGCGCGCTCGCCGCTGCTGCCGGCCATCGTGCGCGCCCTGGCGTCCGGCGAGGCCGCCGAGGTCGAGGCGTTCAGCCCGGCGCCCGGGCGCTGGGTCGAAGCCCGCGCGCACCCGTCGCCCGACGGCGTCTCGCTGGTCTTCCACGACGTGACGGCGCGGCGGCGCGCGCAGGACGGCGCCGCGTTCCTCGCCGAGGCGAGCCGCCTGCTCGGCGAGTCGCTCGACGCCGAGTCGTCGCTGGGCGCGGTCGCCCTGGCCGCGGTGCCGCGCCTCGCCGACTGGTGCGCGGTCGACCTGGTCGTGGCGCCCGAGGAGGGCGCGTGGCCGCCCGCGCTCCGCCGCGCCGCGCG
>NZ_JARGEK010000239.1 GCF_029211165.1 Roseisolibacter sp. H3M3-2 | reverse complement strand
CCCGCCGGCGCCACCGGCGCCGCCCCGCCCGGGGCCGCGCCCGGCGCGCCGGCCGCCACGACCGGCGTCGGCGCGGCGGGGCGGAACGGCTGCTTCTTGAGCAGGCGCGGGTTCCGGATCGACCAGACGTTGTTCGTCCCCTTCTCGTAATAGACGAACGCCAGCAGGTCGGCCTTGTGCGCCCAGCTGATGGCCGGCGAGAACTCCGTCTGCGAGTTCACCGCGCCCACGACGTTGGTGAGCTGGTAGTGCTCGCGCGCGTCGAGGTCGTACAGGAACAGGTTGGCCGTCCCCGTGCGGTCCGACACGAAGGCGAAGGAGCGGCCGTCGGGCGCCCACTGCGGGTTGATGTTGAGCCCCGCCTGGTTCGGCACCTCGGTGACCTGCCCGGTCGCCACGTCGAGCAGCGCGATCTTCCACCGCCCGAGCCGCAGCACGTCGAAGTCGGTGTCGCGGTCGCTGGCGAAGGCGATCGTCCTGCCGTCGGGGGACCACGACGGCTGCATGTCGCCGAAGCGGTCGCGCGTCAGCTGCCGGAGCCCCGTCCCGTCGGCGTTGACGATGTACAGGTCGGTGATCCCGCCGACGTTCCCCGTCATCACGATCTGGCGCCCGTCGGGGGACCAGCTCGGGCTCAGCACCTGCTCCAGCTGCGGGACGTCGATCAGGCGGATCGTCGAGCGCTTCGCCACGTCGAGGATGTACAGCACGTCCTTGCCGCGCCGCTGCGCGGTGTAGGCGAGGTACTTCCCGTCGGGGGAGAAGCTCGACTGCGAGTAGAGCTGGCGCAGCTCCTCGACGTCCGAGTTGGTCGTGCTCTTGACGAGGCGCTTGATGCGCTTGCCCGTCTGCGCGTCGGCCAGGTAGAGGTCGGGGAAGACCTCGCCGCGCAGGAAGTTGCCGTACGAGATGAACGCGATCTGCCGCCCGTCGGGGGACAGGGCGGGGGCGATGTAGAGGTCCGCGATCCCGCCGGTGCGGCGCTGCGTCAGCAGCGGCTGCGCGAACTTGCGCGCCCGGTCGAGCTCCGCGATGCGCGGCAGGTGCTTGAGCTGCATCGCCTCCTTCCACTCGTCCGACAGCTCCTCGAGGGAGAGGCCCAGCTCGCGCTTGAAGGCGCGCTCGATGCCGAGGTTCGGCACCGCGTTCATGATCTCGCCGACCGCCTGGTCGCCCCACCGCTGCCCGACGTACTGCCAGAGCGAGAAGCCGAAGCGGTACGGGAAGTACTGGTCCGGCCGCTCGGTCATCTGCTTGATCGTCGGCAGGTTCCCGTTGATGGCGGCGTCGCGGATCCAGGAGTCCGTCTGCGGGTGCTCGTAGCCCAGCGAGAGGAATTCGGCCATCCCCTCCATGTACCAGAGCGGCGGGTTGACCTGCGCCAGCGTCTGCAGGTTGGCCCCCGCGCGCCCGCGCGAGAAGATGTCGAACTGGAACGCGTGCACCATCTCGTGCGCCAGCACGTGCTCGAACGAGCGGTAGTCGCCCGTGAACGGCTGCGCCATGCGCTGGCGGAGCGGGTCGGTGACGCCGCCCGTCCCCTCGCCCAGGTCGCCGAAGACGTTGCTCTGCGCGAAGTCGCCGCGGCTCGCGAACAGGATGATCGGCTTCTTCTCGCGGAACTGGTGCTGCAGGAGCCGCGACAGGCGGGCGTACGCGCGCTCGGCCATGCGCGCCGCGTCGTACGCCGCCTCCTTCTCGACCGGGTAGTAGTGGACGAGGAAGTGCTCGGTCTCGAGGACCCGCCAGTTCAGGCGGTCGTACTGGACGAGGTTCTGCCCGAAGTACAGCTGCGCCCCGGCCGGCGCGCTCGCGGCGGCGACCAGGGCGAGGGTGGCGGCGGCGCGCGCCGCGGTCCGCGCCAGCGAGGCGCGGAGCCGGATCCCGAGTGTCACGAGGCCCCCTTCGGGTGCCGAGTTAGGGTGCCGGGGCGGCCGCCCCGGCGGTCTGGTCGAGCGGGACCTCCCGCGCGTCGCTCCACAGCCGCTCGAGCTGGTAGAACTGGCGCAGGGTGGGGTGGAACACGTGGACGACGAAGTCCACGAAGTCGAGGAGCGCCCAGCGCCCCTGCTGCAGCCCCTCGACGTGGTGGACCGCGACCCCCTCCTTCTTCAACTCCGCGATCACGTGCTCCGCCACCGCGCGCACGTGGGTGTCGGAGGTGCCGCTGGCGACCACGAAGTAGTCGGTGACGTCGGTGACGCCCTTGAGGTCCAGGAGCACCACGTCGTTGGCCTTCAGGTCGGCCGCCAGGAGGGCGGCGCGACGGGCCGCCTCGGCGGCCGAGAGCTTCGAGGTCGTCGCCATTAAGACGTGCGGGGAAGCGGGCAGAACGGGCGGGCGTACCCGCCCCTTCGGGCAATGTTCCGGACGGTACCGGCGGATGCAAGTCGGGGGCGAGCGCCGGTGCCGGCGCCCGCCCCCGCGCGCGTCCCGGGGGACGCGGTGCGGGCTCACTGCTTGATGACCCAGACCTTGATCTCGGGCTTCACGTCCGCGTGCAGCTTGATCGGCACGCGGTAGACGCCCAGCGACTTGATCGGCTCGTGCAGGTCGATCTGGCGGCGCTCCACGGTGAAGCCCTGGGCGGCCAGCTGGTCGGCGATGTCGCCGGTCGTGACCGACCCGAAGAGCTTCCCCTCCTCGCCGACGCGCGCGGCGAAGGTGATCGAGACCTCCTCGAGCTTCTTGGCGATGTCCTGCGCCGAGTCGCGGCGCTGGGCCTCGGCCTGCTCCAGGCGGGCCTTCTCCTGGGCGATGCGCTTCTTGTTCCCCTCGGTCGCCTGGAAGGCGATGCCGCGCGGGAGCAGGTAGTTCCGGGCGAACCCGTTGCTGACGGTCACGACGTCCCCGGGGTGCCCCAGGTTCTCGACCGCCTGTCGGAGGATGACTTCCATTGGAACCTCTCTATGCGAATTGAAGGACGAAGACGAAGAGATCGGGCGGCCGGTCAGGCCGTGGGGCGGGGCGGGCGGTTGCGCCAGTCCTGCCAGGTGTCGCCGAGCCCGAGGAGCAGCGCGACCACGCCGAGGGTGGCCGCCAGCAGCGCCACGCCGAGCACCGGGAGCAGGAGCGCCACCCCGAGGGCCGCCAGCGCGGCCCACCGTTCGGGCGCCCACCACCGCAGCACCCCCAGCCCCCGCAGCGCGTAGAGCGCGCCGAAGAAGGCGAGGAGGTTCGCCCCCACCACCCGGAGCGGCGCGAGCGACGGCACGAGCAGCATCGCCGCCCCCGCCACCACCCCCCACACCAGCTGGTCGTTGAACCGGAACTGCCGGAGCGCCCCGAGCGGGGGCCCCAGCCGCGCGCGGCTCAGGCGGTGGTACAGCGACCAGGCCAGCGCCAGCGCCGCCAGCGCCTCGAGCGCCGCCAGCGCCGGCGTGAGCATCGCCGACACCGGGGGCAGCGCGCGCAGCGCCGACACCGTGGCCTCGGCCCGCTCCGCCAGCTCGGGCGACCGGGCGGCGATCCGCTGCCACCCGTCGGCCTCGGCGTGCCGCCGCCACGCGGCCAGCGACGCCTCGACCCGACGCCCGTGCTCCGCGGCCATCACCCGGGCCAGCCGCCCCGGGTCGCGGTCCGCCGCCAGCAGCGCGGCGAGCGCGACCCCGAAGGCCAGTCCGAGCGCCGAGAGCGCGCGCGGGAAGAACGCGCGCCCCGGGGCCACCACCCCGACGATGCCGAACGCCGCCGCCACCAGCAGGGCCCACCCGCGCGCGAGCGTCGGGTAGCTCCCGGCCTGCGCGGGGAGCGGCGCCGCCACCACCCAGACCGCCAGCGCGGCCCAGGCCAGCAGCAGCACCAGCCGCCCGCCGCGCCACCACCCGACGGCGGCGCAGGCGGCGAGCGCCGGCACCACCAGCAGCATGGTCTGCTCGATCGGGAGGACGACGCGCACGAATGCCGCCGCCAGCCCGGCCGCCGCCGGCCAGAGCGGGGCCGCCGCCACCGCGAGGCAGGCCAGGAGCGCCACCGTGGTGCGTCCCCACCCCCGCTCGCGGGCCGACGGTCCCCGCTCGGCCGGCCCCATGTCAGCTCTGCGACCCCTTGGTGTACGGGATCAGCGCCAGGTAGCGGGCCTTCTTGATCGCCTTGGCCAGCTGCCGCTGGTGCCGCGCGGTGGCGCCCGTCAGGCGGCCCGGCAGCACCTTGCCCGTCTCCGTGATGAAGCGCGAGAGCAGGCGGTCGTCCTTGTAGTCGACGAAGCGGATGCGCGCCTCGGCGAACGGATCGGTCTTCTTGGGGCGGCGCATGGTTATTCCTCGTCCTCGTCCTCGTCGTCGTCCTTCTTGCGGGCGGCCAGCTCCTCCTCGGTCATCGGCGGCGCGCCGAGCTCGCGCTCGTGCAGCGAGATGAGGTAGCGCAGCACGCCCTCGTCGAGCTTGAGCGCGCGCTCGAACTCGGGGAGCACCGACACGTCGTCGAGCGTGAACTGCGCGATGACGTAGTAGCCGTTCTCGCGCTTCTTGATCGGATACGCGAGCTGGCGGCGGCCCCAGTGCTCGAGGCTGATGTCGCCCGAGGCGCTCAGCAGGCCGTGGTGGCGGTCGAGCTTCTCGGCGATCTGCGGATCCTCGAGCGCGCTGTCGAAGATGTAGACCGCCTCGTACGTGCGAGACTTCGTGCTGGGCACGATCGGCAATCCTCCCTGTGGTCATAGGCCGCCCCCCGCTGGTTGCCGGAGCGGGAGGAGGGGATGGGGGCCGCCGCGGCGATCGCGGGCGGCCGTTGTGAAGAGCCCCGAAAGCTAGCCGGGACCTGGACTTACGGCAACGGGCCCGGGCGCGCCCGGCACGAAATCGTCACGTGCCGCCCCCCTGCGTCCGGCCGTCTCCCCCGGTAGCCTCGACGGTGCGGCGCGCCCCGCGCGCCACGCGCGTCCCGCCGGCCCCCTCCCGCTCCGTCCGCATGTCCACGCTGGCGTCCCCCGAGCGCCTCGCCGCCCTCCGCGCCACCGGCCTCCTCGACACCGCCCCCGAGGCGGCGTTCGACCGCCTGGCCCGGCTGACCGCCCGCGCCCTCCGCGCCCCGGTCGCCGTCGTGTCGCTGGTCGACGACCGCCGGCAGTTCTTCATGAGCTGCGCGGGCGCCCTCCCCGAGCCCTGGCACTCGGCGCGCGGCACCCCGCTGTCGCACTCGCTCTGCCGCCTGGTGGTCGAGGGTGCGGCGCCGCTGGTCGTCGGCGACGCACGCCGGAACCCGGACGCCCGCGGCAACCTCGCGGTCCCCGAGCTCGGCGTGGTCGCCTACCTCGGCGTCCCGCTGGTGGACGGCGACGGGCACGTGCTCGGCGCGCTGGCCGCGATCGACGGCGACGCCCGCGACTGGGACGACGACGACGTGGCCACGATGCGCGACCTCGCCGCCTGCGTGATGGCCGAGGTGCGCACCCGCGGGCGCGTCGCCGGCGGGGCGCGCGAGCGGCTCGGCCGGCGCACCGCCGCCGCCGCGCGCCGCGCCGCCGAGCGGCACCTGCGCGGCATCCTCGACTCGGCGCGCGAGGGGGTGTGGTTCGTGGACGCCCACGGGCGCACCCGCGACGCCAACCCGGCGCTCCTCGCCCTCCTCGGCGTCGGCGCCGACGAGCTGCGCGGCCGGCCGCTGCTCGACTGGGTCGCCGGCGGGACGGCGGAGGCGGCGGCGCACCTCGCGCGCCTGCGCACCGGCCACGGCGGCGCCTTCCCGATCGCGTTCCGCCACCGCGACGGCCAGGCGGTGGAGTGCCTCGCCGTCGCCACCCCGCTGCACGACGACGAGGGGCGGTTCGCCGGCGCCACGCTGCTCCTCTACGACCAGCGCGCGCGGCGCAGCGAGGAGGAGGCGGAGCGGGCGGCGCACGCGCAGGCGCTCACCCTGCTGCGCCACCTCCCCGACCCGGCGTGGCACGTGGACCCCGACGGGCGCCTGGTCACCGTCAACGACGCGTACCTGCGTCTCCTCGGCCGCCCCGCGTCCGACGTCGTCGGCCGCCTCGAGTCCGAGCTGTGGCCGTCGCCCACGCGCGAGCGCTTCGCCGCCAACCTGCGCGCCGTCGTGCAGGAGGGGCGCGAGGTGCGGGCGCGCAGCGAGGTCACGCTCCCCGACGGCCGCGTGCGCCGCTACGAGAGCGTGATGCTGCCGATCCGCGGCCGCGACGGCGCCCCGACCGGCGCCGTCGGCATCTCGCGAGACGTCACCGACAGCGACCTCGCCGAGGAGCGGCTGCGCCACGCGCACAAGATGGAGGCGCTCGGCCGCCTCGCCGGCGGCGTCGCGCACGACTTCAACAACCTGCTGACCGTCATCAAGGGCGAGGTGCCCTTCGTGCGCGAGGTGATCCCGCCGGGGGACGAGGCGCTCGAGGACCTGGCCGCGATCGACGCCGCCGCCGACCGCGCGGCCGCGCTCACGCGCCAGCTGCTCGCGTTCAGCCGGCAGCAGGTGCTGCGCCCGCGCCGACTCTCGGTGAGCGAGGTGGTGGCCGACGTCGAGCGGATGCTGCAGCGCGTGATCGGCGCCGACGTCGCGCTCTCCGCCTCGCTCGACGCGTCGCTCTGGCCGGTGCACGCGGATCCGGGGCAGCTGGAGCAGGTGCTGATGAACCTCGCCATCAACGCGCGCGACGCGATGCCGAGCGGGGGCGAGCTCACGCTCCGCACGCGCAACGTCGGCGAGGCCGAGTCGCGCGCGCTCGCCGCCGGGCGCCAGTGGCTGCGCGCGGGCGAGTTCGTCGCGCTGGAGGTCGGCGACTCGGGGGTCGGGATGGACGCGGTCACGCTGTCGCGCATCTTCGAGCCGTTCTTCACCACCAAGCCGGCGGGGCGGGGGACGGGGCTCGGGCTGGCGACCGTGTACGGGATCGTGAAGCAGTCGGGCGGCTACGTCTACGCCGACAGCGCCCCGGGGCGCGGCACGCGTGTGACGGTGCTGCTGCCGCGCGCGCTCCCCGAGGCGGGCGACGCCGACACGGGGGAGCACGAGGTCCCGACCACGCCGACGGGGAGCGAGACGGTGCTGGTGGTCGAGGACGACCCGGCGGTGCGCGTGACGGTGATCCGCATGCTGACCGGCGGCGGCTACCGCGTGCTGGAGGCGCGCAACGGCATCGAGGCCCTCGCGACGCTGGAGCGCCGCGTCGCCGAGATCGACCTCCTGCTGACCGACGTGGTCATGCCGGGGCTCGGCGCGCGCGACCTGCTGGGCGAGGTGCGCGCGCGGTGGGTCTCGCTGCCGGCGCTCGTGATGTCGGGGTACAGCCCGGACGTGGTCGAGACGCAGGGGGCGCTGGCGGCGGGGGTGCCGCTGCTCTCCAAGCCGTTCTCGCGCGAGACGCTGCTGCGGCAGGTGCGCGCGGTGCTCGACGCCGCCGCCGCGGGCTGAGCGCTCAGATCAGCCCGAAGCGGCGCAGCAGGAACGGCGCGAGCTGCATGAGCGCGAGCACCGCGGGGAGCGTGTAGAGGGCGCTCCACGGGCGGCCGCTCGCCAGGGCCGCCCCGGCCAGGATGGCGACGGCGCTCGCCGCCATCGCGGCGACCGGCGCCCAGCGCCACCGCGAGCTCCTCGCCGGCGGCGAGGCGGGGAGCACGCCGGCCAGC
>NZ_JARGEK010000238.1:5050-7574 GCF_029211165.1 Roseisolibacter sp. H3M3-2 | reverse complement strand
CGCCGGCGGCGACGAAGGTGGCGCACAGCCCGCCGGCGCTCCGCAGCTCGCCCGCGGCCGTCAGCGTCCACTGCTGGGACGCCGTCCCCTGGCACCAGATGATAGCCAGCGTGGTCCCCGGCGCGCCGCCGAGCGCGTCGAGGCAGTGCGAGCCGCCCGGCGAGGCCTCGCCCGCGACGCCAACGCCGGCGACCGCCCACTCCTGGGTCGCGCCGCCGCACGGCGCCACCTCGACGGTGTTGCCGCCGGCGATGGCGCCGTCGGTCGGCTGCAGGCACCCCTGGCCCGTCGCGCTCGGGAGCGAGCCGGGGGCCGCGGCCAGCGACGCGGAGGCGCGGCGCGCGCCGAGGAGGGCGGAGCGGCCCTCGGTCGGGGCCGACGCGCCGTCGGCGCAGGCGGCGAGGGCGAGGAGGGCGCCGGCGAGGGAGACACGCGCGGCGGAGCCGAAGGGCAGGCGCGTACGCCTGCCCGCCGTGAACACGGAGGGCATCGGTCGAGATCCGGAGAGGGTCTCTTCGGCAACCCGACCGGCCTGGCGCGCGCGTCGTGTGGACGACGGGCGGCGGTAGCCTCGTGGCTTTGCGTCCCCGGCTTTCGACGGGTTTGCCCTTGTCGCGTTGTCCTGCGGATGCGCGACGTGCCGAACGGAGGGAAGACTTGCGGGGGGAGCGCGGGCGGCGGCGCGAGGCGCACGTCCGTTCCCGGCGTCACGGGGGTGACGCCGGAACGCCGCGAACGATACACGCCAGCGTGCACGTCGATGTGACGACGGTCACGCGTTGCGCTCAAGTGCCGAAGGGGAGCGGCCGACGTTACGCGGCCGCTCCCCTTCGTGACGATTTCGTACGATGCCGACGCCGTACGGCGCCGGGCGCCGCCGCCCGACCTTACGCGCCGTTCACTCGCTGACCGGCCGCCGCTGCCCGCCGACGGTCGCGCGCCCGATCGTGCCGACGTCGGTGCCGAACCAGATCTGCCCCGAGCGGCGGTCGAACGTCATGTGCCGCACCGTCCCGCCGCCGCTCTGGATCGGCGTCTCGCCGAAGAACTTCTCGGTGCGCGGGTCGAAGCCGACCAGCCGGTTGGGCTGCTTCCCCGTCTCGACGAACCAGAGCCGGTCGCGGTCGTCGACCGTCATCGCGTACGGGAGCGACGCCGCGCCGCCGGGGTTCGGCCACTCCTTCACGTCGCCGCTGCGCGGGTCGAGGCGCCCCAGGAAGCCGCGCGAGTAGTCCACGTACCAGACCATGTCGTCGCTCGTGACCGCGATGCGGCGCGGGCGCGCGCGGGCGTCGGGGAGCGGGAAGCTGCGCAGCCGCATCGACGCCGGGTCGACGGTGGCGATCGCGTTGGTGCCGAACAGGTCGAACCACGGCTTCCCCTTCGAGTCGAGCACGAGCCCGTACGGGCGCGACTGCCCGGTCGGCGACTTCACGAGCTGGATCTTCCCGGTGCTCGGCGTCAGGCGGCCGACGGCGTTCCCGAACTGCGCGGTGAACCAGAGGTCCCCGTTCGGCGCGAACGTCATCGTGTGCGGGTCCTTCACCGTGCTGTCGGGCATCGGGAAGCGCGTGATCCTCCCGCTCCCCGGCTCCAGCTTGCCGATCATCCCGTTGCGGTTGCCGGCGTACCACGCGTTGCCGTCGGGGCCGACGACGACGTTGTGCGGGTTGGTCCCCGGGTCGATCTCGTAGCGCTTGAACTGCCCCGAGGTCGGGTCGAGGTAGGCGACGTAGTTCCCCGCCTGCCCGACGAACCAGACGCGCCCCTGCCCGTCGACCATCGGGTCGCGCGGGCGGCTGTCCTCCCACGGCACCTTCCACTCGCGCATCGGCACGGCGTCGGCGGGGGCCCCGGCGGCGGGCGTGGCCTGCGCGCCGGCCGCGACGGGAAGGAGGACTGCGAGGGCGAGGGCGTGGCGCATCGGGAGCTCCGGGACGGGGTGCTGCCGGTGTGGGGGCGACGACGGCGGCGGCGGCGGGCCGCCGCACCCGCCCAAGTTACGCTGCGGATCGCGCTACTGGCGCGGGACCGGTTCGCGGCCGAGCTTCTCGGCATGCCCCACCTCCCCTCGCCCCGACTCCTCCGCGCGGCCGCGCTCGCCGCCCTCGCGGCCGGCGCCGTCCTGCCGCTCGGCGCCTGCTCGCGCAAGCGGGGGCCCGCCGCCGCGCAGGAGGTCGAGCGCCCCACCACGCTCCGCGTGCGCAACCAGGGCTTCCTCGACGTGAACGTCTACGCCGTGCGCGGGGGGCAGCGCGTGCGCCTCGGCACGGTCACGGGGAACTCGACGCAGGTGCTGCGCATCCCGGGCTTCCTGCTCAACGGCATCACCCCACTGCGCTTCGTCGCCGACCCGATCGGCAACCAGCGCACGCCGACGAGCGACGAGATCGTGGTGTCGCCGGGGGACGAGGTGCAGATCTTCATTCCGCCCGGGTGAAACGCTGAGACTGCGGGAGTCGTCACGGCGGGAGTCGAAACAGCGGGAGTCGAAACAGCGGGAGTCGAAACAGCGGGAGTCGAA
>NZ_JARGEK010000238.1:0-4953 GCF_029211165.1 Roseisolibacter sp. H3M3-2 | reverse complement strand
AGCGGGAGTCGAAACAGCGGGAGTCGAAACAGCGGGAGTCGAAACAGCGGGAGTCGTGACGGCGCAGTGTGCTCTACCGACTCCCGCTTTCGTGACTCCCGCCTTCACGACTCCCGCCCTATCAGGGCGCCAGCCACTCGTCCCTGTATTCCGCCACGAACTCGTCGTCCGTGAGCTCCGGATAGCTCCGCAGTACGCGGTCCAGCTCCTCGCTCTGCCCCGGCGACAGCCGCTCGTGCGGCTCCAGCGTCCACACGCCGCGCATGAGCCCCTGGCGGCGCAGCACCTCGTGGATCCCCGGCAGGCAGCCGGCGTAGCCGTGGTGCGCGTCGAAGATCGCGCCGTTGGCGTCGGTCAGGGCGGCGGCGCGGGCGAGCCAGGCCGGGTCGAGGGCGGGCGCGCCGACCGCGCGCTTGAGCTCCGCGAGCATCTCCACCGCGGCGCGCGTCCACACCGCCCACTGGCCGAGCAGCCCGCCGACCATGCGGCGCAGCACGCGGCCGCCGCCGGCCTGCACGGGGAAGGGCGTCAGCAGGTCGACGACGATGCTGTCGTCATTGCCGGTGTAGAGCGCCACGTCGTCGCGCCCCGCCTCGGCGACCGCGCGCACCACGTCGAATGAGCGGTAGCGGTCGAACGGCGCGACCTTGATGGCGACCAGGTTCGGCAGCTCGGCGAGGTCGCGCCAGAAGCGGTGGCCGAGCGTGCGCCCGCCGACCGCGGGCTGCAGGTAGAAGCCGAACACCGGCAGCACCTCGGCGACCGCGCGCGCGTGCCGCACCAGCGCCGCGTCGTCGGCGTCGCCCATCGCCGCGAGCGACAGCAGCCCGGCGTGGTAGCCGAGCGCGCGCGCGACCTCCGCCTCGTGCACCGCCTGCCGCGTGTCGCCGACGATCCCCGCGACCAGCGCGAAGTCGCGCGCCGCGCCCCCCGCGGCCTCGCGTGCCAGCGCCGCGCGCGCCGTCTCGGCGGCCAGCTCCAGCACCGGGCGGTAGAGCCCCACCTGCGGCGCGTGGATGGCGAACTGCGTCGTGTGCACGCCCACCGCGATCCCGCCGGCGCCGCTGGCGACGTAGTAGCGCGTCAGCGCGCGCTGGTGCCGCTCGTCGAGCTCGCGCGTGGGCGTCAGCGCGAGCGGGTGCGCGGGGATGACCTGCCCCGCGAGGAGGTGGCGGCGGACGTTGAGCGACATGGGCGAATTGTACGCCGGGGCGCGCGGGAAACCGACCGCGGGGCGCCGGCGTAGGGGCGCGGGTCGCCGCCGCGCCTCCCTCGCCGCCCGACCCATGACCGCCCCGCTCCCGACCGCCACCGCCGACCTCGCGCGCGCCCTGCGCGCCGAGCGCGCGGCGTCGTACGGCCGCCTCCGCGGCGGCTATCCCGTCCCCCTCGCCGGCGCCCTCTGGTGGGCGGCGCTCGGCGCCGCCGGCTGGCTCGTCCCGTCGCCGGGGCGCTGGATCCTCGCCGCCTTCGTGACCAGCGGGACGATCTTCCCGCTCGCGCTGCTGCTGGCGCGGCTGCTGCGCGTGGACTTCATGCGCGACCGCACCGCGGTCTCCGACGCGCTGGTGCCGGCGTTCGCGTCGATGCTGCTCTTCTGGCCGATCGCGGTCGCGGCGTGGTGGAGCCACCCGCCGCTGGTGCCGCTCGTGCTGGCGATCGGAATGTCCATCCACTGGCCGGTGATCGGCTGGACGTACGCGCGCACCGGGCTGTTCACGGCGCACGCGGTGGTGCGCGCGGTGGCGTGCTTCGCGGTCTGGCAGTGGCTCCCGGCGCACCGCTTCACCGTGCTGCCGCTGGTCGTGTCGGCCGTGTACCTCGCGACCGTGCTCGCCATCCTCGCCGACACCGCGCGCACGCCGGCGCGGGCCGCGGCCGCCGCGCCGGCCTGACGCGCCTCAGTACTTCCCGTCGCGGACCTCGAACTTCGTCGGGCGGCCGAGCGTCGGGCCGTCGGCGGCCAGCCACTCGCCCACCCACTCGACCAGCCGCGCCGTCGGCACGGTGGGCGGGCCGAAGAGGCGCTGGGCGAGCGAGGTGTCGCTGAGCAGCGCGTCGCCGGTGGCCAGCCCGACGAACACCGGCTGGCGGCGGAAGCGCTGCCCGAAGCGCCGCGCCGCCTCGGCGACGGCCAGCGGCTCGGGGCCGGTGACGTTGATCGCGAACGCCGGCACGTCGCAGCGCGCGAACGCCTGCAGCGCCTGCGCGTTCGCGTCGCCCTGCCAGATCACGTTCACCCACCCGGTGCGCACGTCCACCGGCTCGCCGCGCCGCACCTTCTCGGCGACGTCCACCAGCACGCCGTAGCGCAGGTCGACCGCGTAGCTGAGGCGCACGAGGGCGAGCGGCGTCCGCGAGCGCTCGCACGCCCACTCCAGCACGCGCTCGCGCGCCACGCACGCGTTGGCGTACTCGCCGAGCGGCGTGAGCGGGTGGTCCTCGGCGGCGCCGCGCCCCGGGGCCGGCGTGCGCGGGTACACGTTGCCGGTCGAGAAGGCGACGATGCGCGACGCCGCGTAGCGCTCGGCGGCCAGCGCGGGGGCGACCGTGTTGGTCGCCCACATGCGCGCGGGCGCGTCGGCGGTGCCGAACTTGAGCCCCGCCATATACACGACGAGCCCCGCGTCGGGGAGCGCCGCCACCGCCTTCCGGTCGAGCAGGTCGGCCGGGGCGGTCTGCACCCCCGCCGCCTCGAACGCGCGGCGCACGCCCGGGTCGGCGAAGCGCGACACCGCGGTCACGCGCCGGCGCGCGTGCGCCCCGCCCAGCTGGTCGAGGGCGCGGCGCACCATGCGCGACAGCGAGAGCCCCATCTTCCCGCCGGCGCCGAGGAGGACGACGTCCCCCTCGTAGCGGGCGAGCACCGCGCGCACGCCGCCGGTCGGGCGCGACAGCCGGTCCTCGAGTCCCTCGAGCGTCGTCGGCGGGCGCGGGTCGACGGCGTCGTCGGCGCCGGCCGCGGGCGCGGAGGGCTCGGTCACCGCGCCCCGCCGGCCAGCGACGGCAGCGCCGCCGGCGCGGGCTCGGGGGCCGGCACGAGGCGCGGCAGCGGGCGCCCCGACTGCAGCTCGGCGAGCAGCTCGCGCCGCGCGCGGTCGATGATCCCCTTCACGTACTCGCGCAGCGCCGGCACGTCGTCGCTCCCCAGCCCCGCGGTGGCGATCGGCGGCAGCACGCGGCAGGCCGCGGTCGCGTGCTCGACGCGGAAGGAGTGCTTGGCCATCGCGTCGCGCGTCCCGGCGATCGCGATCGGGAGGATCGGCACCTGCGACTCGACGGCCAGCGCGAACGCGCCGTCCTTGAACGACAGCAGCTCGTCGGTGTTGGAGCGCGTCCCCTCGGGGAAGACCATCACCGACGCGCCGCGCGCGAGCCGGTTGCGGCACATGGCGAGCGCGCCGACGGCGCTCTGCCGGTTCCCGCGCACGAGCGGCACGTCGCCGACCATGCGCATGATCCACCCCATCACGGGGATGTTGAAGATCGTCTTCTTGGCCAGCCACTTCATCTCCCACGGGAGGTGGCTGATCAGGAAGATGTCGGCGTACGATTCGTGGTTGGACACGACCACGTACGGGCGGCGCGGGTCGCGGATCCGCACCCCGGTCTGGTGGAAGTGCCACCACGGGTTGAGCCGCGCGCCGAGCGCCCCGAACCACCGGAAGGTCCGCCCCGGCGCGTAGCGCGCCGGGTCGAACGGCGCCGTCGCCGCCCACACGAGGGAGATGACGGGGAAGCCGACGATGACGATGAGGACCCAGAGGGTCCACACCCAGGCGGTCACGAGGCGCTGCATGCGGCCAATCTACTCCGTCGGGGGAACCGGCGGCTGCGCGGACTGCGCCGGCTGCGCCTGCGCCGCCTGCTGCCCGGCGTCGAACGCCTGCTGCGCCGCGATCGCCCCCTGGAAGCCGATCTTGGAGTGCGTGCCGTCGCAGAACGGCTTCTTGGTGGAGCCGCCGCAGCGGCAGAGGGAGAGCGCCTTGCGCCCCTCGGTCGAGATCTCGTTCCCCTCGTGGTCGACGAGGCGGACGAGGTGCATCTGGTCGCCGGCGATGAAGAGCGAGCCGTTGTTGCGGACGGTGATCGTGACGCGGTCCATGCGGAGGCTGCGGGGCTACGGGAATCGGTCAGGCGGCGGCCGCCGCATCGGCGGCGTGCCGCTTGAGGCGCTGCACCATGGCGTTGAGCCCGACCTCGCGGGTGTGCAGCCCCACGCCCTCCATGAGCTGGCGGACGTAGTCGGGCGGGAGCGCGAGCGTCACCGCCGGCGGCTGGTCGTTCACCGCCTGGAAGGTGATGGCGAGGACGGCCGCGATGGTCGGCGACTGCCGCGCGTTGACGTCGGCGTAGAAGTGGAGCGTCCCGTCGTCGCGCCGCTCGGGGAACAGGTCCACGCGCGTCTGGCACTCGGGGACGGTGTACGCCGCGCGGTCCACCTCGGCGTAGCGCGCCGGCACCGGCTCCAGCTTGCGCGCGTACGCGACGAGCGCCTGCATCTTCTCCTCGCGGCCGAGCCCCCGGAACCGGGCGAGCGTGCGCTCGATGGTCGGGGGGAGCGGCGGGTGGGCGTCGGCGTCGGGCATCCCGGGACGAAAGACGGTGCGCCCCGCGCGGTCAAGGCGCACCGTTGACGCCGCCGGCGCGGGCGCGGATCGTACGCGCAGCGCCCACCCCCTCCGCCCATGCCCCGCCGACTCGCCCTCGCCGTGCTGGTCGCCGCCTGCCGCGCCACCCCGGACGACGGCGCCGTGGTGGCCAGCGGCACGGTGGAGTGGACGGAGGTCGACGTCGCGCCGCTCGCCGCCGGCCGGGTGACCCGCGTGCTGGTCGAGGAGGGGGCCCGCGTGCGCGCCGGCGACACGCTGGCGGTCCTGGCCCAGCCCGTGCTCGACGCCGCGGGCGCGCAGCAGGAGGCCGGGGTCGCGGCCTCGCGCGCGCGGCTCGCCT
>NZ_JARGEK010000237.1 GCF_029211165.1 Roseisolibacter sp. H3M3-2 | reverse complement strand
CCGCCGGCCTCGCGCACGAGCGGGCGGCCGGGGCGCGCGTAGCCGCTCTCGCGCCGCCCGTCGGAGAGCACGAGGTACTCGCCGCGCCGCGTCGCCGTGACGTCCACGCCCTGCGCCTCCGACGCGCCCTCCGGCCACACGCGGAGGCGCAGCGGCGCGCCGGCCGCCGCGCCGAGCAGCGCGAAGCCGCCCTCGTCGGTGACGCGCCCGCTGAAATGGCCGCGCGACGTCACGCGCAGCCGCCCGCGCGCCTCGCCGCCGGCGACGGTGAGCTCGAGCGTCTCGCGGCGCGCGCCCTCGTCGTCGGCCGCCTCCCACCGGCCGGCGAGGCCGGCGTCGCCCGCCGGTACGTCACCGACGCGCGGCGGCGCGGCCGGCTCCGGCACGGCCGGCTCCGGCGCGGCCGCGCCCTGCCGCGCCATCGGCAGCGTCACCGTCGGCTGCCCGGGCTGCACCACGGTGAGCAGGAGCAGCCCGCCGTCGAGCCGCCCCGACATCGTCCCCTTCGCGTCGCCGGTCGCCTCGCCGTCGAACGTGTCGACCACCAGCGTCGTGCCGGCGGCGCGCCCCGCGAGCGCCGCGGTGCGCCCGCCGAGGGTGAACGTGCCGGTGACGCGCCCGGTCGCGGCGTCGTGGCGCAGCTCGAGGCGCGCCTCCTGGCCGCTTTCCTCGTAGCTCCAGCGCCCGGCGAGCGACTGCGCGCCGAGCGCGGGCGCGGCGGCCGCGAGGCAGGCGGCGACGACCGAAAGCGGGAACGCGCGGCGCATGGGAACCTCCGGGGGACCTCGGCGAACGTACGCCGCCGGGCGCCCGGGGGCTATCCGGCGCGCCGGGTGCCGCGCTTCCGCTCGGCCTTCGCCGCGTACAGCGCCGCGTCGGCGCGGGCCAGCGCGGAGGCGAGCGTGTCGCCCGCGCGCACCGCGGTGCCGCCGATGCTGGTGCGGATCGCGTAGCGGCGCCCGGCCGCGTCGGCGCGAGCGTCGGCGGCGCCCAGCGCGTGCTCGATGCGCTGCGTCAGCAGCGCGATGTCGCCGTCGGCGTCGCCGCCCGGGCCCGCGGGGGCGTAGACGGCGAACTCGTCGCCGCCGAGGCGCGCGATCGCGTCGCCGGCGCGCACGGCGCGGCGCAGCACGTCGGCCACCGCGCGCAGCGCCTCGTCCCCCTCCGCGTGGCCGTAGGCGTCGTTGATCGGCTTGAAGCCGTCGAGGTCGAGGTAGAGCAGCACGTCGGGGGCGCCGGCGGCCGCCGCCTCGCGCAGCCGCCGCTCGACCGCGTCCTCCAGCCCGCGGCGGTTGAGCAGCCCGGTGAGCGGGTCGCCGTGCGCCTCCTCGCGCAGCCGCAGCTCGGCGCGCTTGCGCGCCGTCGTGTCGCGCACGATCACGGCCAGCGTCCCGTCCTCGCCGTCGAGCGGGTAGACCTGCAGCCACACCCACTCGACGCGCGTGCGCGGGTCGTGCGAGCGGTGCTCCCCCTCGTACGGCCTGCCGGTCGCGAGCACGCGCCGGTACACGTCGAGGATTCCCGACGTGGCGCTGGTCGGGAAGAGGCGGCGCAGCGACGCCTGCCCGCCGCCGACCGCCGAGACGCCGGTCATGCGCGTCGCGCCGCCGTTCAGCTCCACGATCTCGAAGTCGTCGACGGCGCCGTCGCGCTCGACCGCGCGCAGCACGAAGAAGGCGTCGCGCATCCCGGCCATGGCGGCGCGGAAGCGCGCCTCGCGGCTGCGCAGGGCGCGCTCCGCGGCCAGCCGGTCGGTGACGTCGTCCACCACGCACAGGCGCGCCGCGTGGCCGCCGTACGCCAGCGGGTGCGTGGAGACCTCGACGTCGCGGAGCGTGCCGTCCTTCCACCGGTGGCGCCACTGCCGCGACGGGAGCGACGCGTCGCCGGCCGCGCGCGCCGCGTCGGCCACGGTGGCCGCGTCCTCGGGCGGGCGGATGTCGGTGATGCGGCGCGCCAGGAACTCGCCCTCGGTCCACCCGTACTGCCGCACCGCCGCCGGGTTCACCGCGAGGAAGGCGAGCGTGTCGCGGTCGTACACCCACGCCGGGCGCGGGAGCGCGGTGAACAGGGCGCGGTAGCGCGCCTCGCTGGCCGCGCTGGCGTCGAGCGCGGCGCGCAGCCGCTCGCGCGACGACGCCTGCCGGCGCACGAGCCGGCCCAGCAGCACGACCGACCACCCCGCGGTGGCCACGGCCAGCGCGAGGGCGAGCAGCGTCTCGCGCAGCGCCGCCCGCCCGTGCGCCTCGCGGGCGTCGAGGCGCGCGCGGAGCAGGCGCTGCTCGTCGGCCTGGAAGTCGTCGAACAGCGCGCGGATCTGGTCGGACTCGGCCTGGCCGCGCCGCGTGCGCACGACGGCGAGCGCGGAGTCGCGGCGCCCCGCGCGCGCCAGCGCGACGGTCTGCGCGAGCCCGTCGAGGCGGCGCGGCACGAGCCGCTCCAGCACGTCGAGGCGGCGCGCCTGCGTGGCGTTGTCGCGCGTCAGCCGGCGGAGGGTGGCCAGCGCGCCGGCCGCGCGCGCGCCGCCCGCCGCGCCGGTGCGCAGGTACGCGGTGTCGTCGACCAGCAGGTAGCCGCGCTGCGCCGTCTCGGCGCGGTCGACGGCGATCTCGGCGTCCGCCACGGCGGCCAGCACGTCGCGCGTGTGGCGCACCCACTGCTGCGCCTCGCCCGCCTGCCGCAGGTCGCGCACCGCGATCGCGCCGGCGCCGGCGACGAGCGTCGCGGCCGCCCCGAGCAGGAGCATGGCGCGGCCCCACCCCCCGCGCGGGGCGGGGGGCGTCGGCAGGGAATCGGGGGCGGCGGTGTCGCGGTCGGCGGGATGCACGGGCTGAACTCCTCGCCCCGGGACGACATGGCCGGCTCGTCCGCAACGCATGGTCTGCATCCTGACGACGGCGTCACGCCGCGCGGCCGCGCGGGCACGATGCTCGCCTTCTGCCGACGCCATCCGATCGACGGAGGCGACGATGCAGGACCCGGCCTACGACCTCGACCCCGACCGCCCGCCGCACGAGCGCCCGCACGCGTGGGGCGACGACGCGGGCTACGAAGCCCCGCACCGCGCGCAGCACGCCCGGCGCCGCACCGGCCAGCGCGGGCTGATCGCCGCCCTGGGCGCGCTGCTGCTCGTGCTGCTGGTGGCGGGCGTGTGGTACGGCGACGACACCAACCGCGCGCGCCGCGAGCTGAGCGCCGCCAACGCGCGCATCGCCGACAAGCAGCAGGAGGTGGACGACGCGCGCCGCCTGCTGGAACGCCGCCTCGCCGAGCTGCGCGCGGTACGCGCCGAGGCCGACGTGCAGGCCACCGTCTACCGCGGCGTCCTGGAGCGCGAGGGGCGGCCGGTGGTGGCGGACAGCGCGGCGGTGGGGGGGGAGGTCATGCTGCCGCCGCAGGCGCCCGCACCGGCGGCGCAGCCCTGAAGGCGCTGCGGGCTGCGGGCTGCGGATTTCAAACCCGCAGCCCGCAGCCCGCAGCCCTCGGTTCAGGCCGAGTCGCTCAGGTCCCCGCAGGCCGCGACGGTGGTCGTCTCGGTGGGGGACGCGTAGATGCGGACGTTGTAGTCCTTGGCCTCGTCGAGCGCGACGCCCAGGCGCGCGCTGGCCTGCGCGGTGCCGTCGGCCGAGGCGGTGATCGGCGCGTACAGCGCGTCGCCGCCGACGAGGGCGCCGGCCGTCGCGCACTTGCCCTCGAAGATGCGCCAGGCGTGCGTGGCGCTCGGCGCCAGCCCGTTCAGGTTGACCGTGACGGTGCTCTGCCCGTTGAGCACGGCGGCGCGCGCCTGTCCGGTGATCGAGCCGCCGGCGATGCCGGCCTTCCAGTCCTCGCCCCGCTTGAGCGGCGACTCGACGTCGACGTCGACCTTGCCGGTGACCGGGTCGGTGCGCGTCCGCACGCAGGCGGCCGAGAGGAGGGCGGCGAGCGCGACGGCCATCCTCGGCCCGTGCGCGGAAAGACGATGCTGCATGGTGTTTACCTCCGGTGCGTCGGGCGGCGATCCACTCGCCGCTCAGCCGTTGCGGGAGGGCAACATCGGGGCCCGCGCACGGCTCAGCGCGCCTTCCAGGCCGCCAGCGCCGCCGCCTCCTGCTCGGGCTTGATCGAGAACCGCGGCGCGTTCCGCCGCGCCTCCGGGACGCTCGGCCACCACGCCAGCGTGTCGCGCACCGTCTCGGCCAGCGGGCGGAACGCCAGCCCCGCCGCGCGCGCCTTCGCGTTGCGCGCGTGCATGTGGCCGAAGTCGTTCCCCTCGAGCATCACCCACGGCACCGAGTCCTGGATCCCCTGCGCCTTGAGGAACGCGTAGTCGTCGACCCACACGAGGCGCGACGTCGAGCCCACCGCGCGCGACGCCTCGGCGAGGAAGCGCTCCATCGTCAGCGGCTCGGCGGGGCCGGCGACGTTGTAGATCCCCGAGCGGCCGTCCTCCAGCAGCCGCAGCATGAAGGCGGCGAGGTCGCGCACGTCGACGAGCTGCACCTGGTCGTCGCGGCGCCCGGGCGCGAGCGTCTCGCCGCCGCGCGCCAGCCGCACGGGCCAGTACGGGAAGCGGTCGGTCGTGTCGCCGGGGCCCACGATGTACGTCGGGCGCACCACGACGCCGCGGTCGCCGAACGCGTCGAGCGTGATCCGCTCGCAGCGCGCCTTGGCCACGCCGTACGTCGCCGAGCCGTCCTTCGGGTCGTCGGCCTCGGTGCGCACCGGGTGCGCCTCGTCGACGCCGCGCGTGCGGTACGGGTAGTAGACGCCCGTCGACGACGTGAAGAGGTAGCGGCCGACGTTGTCCTTCAGCAGCGCCGTCGACTGGCGCACCCAGTCCGGGTTCGTGGCCGAGTCGTCGATGACGGCGTCCCACCGCTTCCCCTCGAGGGCGCCGAGCTGGCCGTTGCGGTCGCCGGTGAGCCGCGTGACCGACGCCGGGAGGTCGGCGGTGCGGCGGCCGCGCGTGAAGGTGGTCACGCGGTGCCCGCGCTCGACGGCGAGGCGCACGAGGTGCGGGCCGATGAACCCCGTCCCCCCGAGGATCAGCAGGTCGAGCGGCGCGCGCGCGCGGTCGCCCGCGCGCACGCCGAGGAGGGCGCCGCCGACGAGGGCGGCGGAGGTGCGGACGAAGTCGCGGCGGGTGCTCATGCGGCGGATTCTAGGGCCGGGGGCGGGCGCGGGCAGGGGCGGCGCGGGCGGTGGACCAAACGTTGACGGCGGGCCACGCGTAGCTTGCCCGGAGTCCCCCGCGATCCCCCGCCCGGAGCAGACCATGTCGTCCCACCGCATCCCCGTGCGCGCCGCCCTGGCGGCCGCGCCGCTCGCCGCCGCGCTGCTGGCCGCCCCCGCCCTCGCCCAGGAGGGGAACGAGGCCGGCGCCCGCCGCCCGCGCCAGGTCGTCCCGATGGACTCCGCGCGCGCCGCGCTGCTCTACGTGAGCAACCGCCCCGAGGACCACCCGCAGGCCGACTTCGAGGCGCAGCTGCGCACCAAGGCGCGCACCGACAGCATCTTCGCGGCGCGCAGCGCGGGGGTGATGCAGTACCGCAAGACGACCTACAAGAGCCCCGTCGACGGGATGGACATCCCGGCGTACGTGTTCGCCCCGCTGCGCCCGCGCGGCGACCGGCAGCACGCCGCGCTCGTGTGGGTGCACGGCGGCGTGCACGGCAACTGGGACCAGAACTACCTGCCGTTCATCAAGGAGGCGGTGGCCAAGGGGTACGTGGTCGTCGCCCCCGAGTACCGCGGCAGCACCGGCTACGGCGCCGCGCACTACAACGCGATCGACTACGGCGGCAAGGAGGTCGACGACGTCCTCGGCGCCTACGACTTCGCCAAGACGATCGCCGCCGTCGACCCGGCGCGCGTGGGCGTGATGGGGTGGAGCCACGGCGGCTTCATCACCGCGCACCTCCTGTTCCGCGGCCAGACGCCGTTCGTCAGCGGCGCGGCGATCGTGCCGGTGACCAACCTGCTCTTCCGCCTCTCGTTCAAGGGGCCGAGCTACCAGCGGAGCTTCGCCACGCAGGCCGGGCTGCGCGGGCTGCCGTTCGAGCGGCGCGCCGAGTACGTGAAGCGCTCGCCGTACTACCACGTCGACTCGCTGCAGAAGCCGATCCTCGTGCACGTCGCGACGAACGACGAGGACGTGAACTTCGAGGAGGCGCGCCCGCTCGTGGACGCGCTGGTCGCGCGCAAGCCGCAGCTGGCGGAGACGAAGATCTACGTGAACCCGACGCCGGGGCCGACGAGCGTGGGGCACACGTTCAGCCGCCGCGTGAACCGGCAGACGCTGGAGCGCGACGACTCGCCGGAGCAGATCGACTCGTGGAACCGCGTGTGGGCGTTCTTCGACCGCACGCTCAAGCCGTCGAGCACCGCGGCGCGCGACTGACCGCGGCCGCGGGTCGCGAGGGGGGCCGTCGCCGCGCGCGACGGCCCCCCTCGCGCGTCCGGGGTCCGGGGTTTGGCGACGTGCGTCACCGAACCCGGCGGAACGGCGGCGCCCCGGCCGCGCCCGCGGGGTATCTCGAAGGGGAAGGCGGGCCCGGGTCGGCGCGCCGTGCTTGCCACGGACGCGGTACGGCCCGAGGTTGCCAGGGTGCGGGATGGGCGGACATGGACGTCCGCCGGCGCCGCGGAGGACCGCGGGGAGCGACGCATGGAACACGCGACGGATCGGGCGCCCGACCGGGCGTCGAACGGGGAGGCCACCGGGCACTGCCCGCGCTGCGGCGCGTCCGTCGCCGCCGGCGCGCGCTTCTGCTCGGGGTGCGGGGCGCGCCAGGGCGCGCCCGACGCGGCGGCCGCCGACCCGCCGCTCGCCCGCGCGCGCGCGGCGTTCCTGGTCGACTACGAGGTCACGCGCGAGCTGGGGCACGGGCGGTCGAGCGCGGTCTACCTCGCCCGCGACCTGCGGCTGGCGCGCCGGGTCGCGCTGAAGGTGCTGCTCCCCGACCACGCGGCCGCCTCCCCCGAGGCGGGGCCGCGCTTCCTCGCCGAGGCGCGTACGGCGGCGGCGCTCGACCACCCGCACGTGCTCCCGGTGTACCACGCGGGGGAGCAGGACGGGCTGCGGTTCCTGGCCATGAAGCCGGTGGACGGCGGGTCGCTGGCGCGGCTGCTCGACGCGCGCGGCGCGCTGCCGCTCTCGGTCGCCTGCCACCTGCTGGCGGGGGTGGCGGCGGGGCTCGCGTACGCGCACGCGCAGGGGGTGGCGCACGGCGACCTGCGCCCCGCCAACGTGCTGCTCGACGCCCGGCACGGGCGCGCGCTGGTGGCCGACGTCGGGCTGACCCCCGCGCACGCCCCCGACGCGGCCGACCGCCCGTTCCTGGCCCCCGAGCGGCGCGCCGGCGACCCGGCGACGGTGGCGGCCGACCAGTACGCGTTCGGCGTGCTGCTGCGCCGCCTGCTGGGCGCGGGGGCGCCGCCGATCCTGCTGGCGCTGTCGCAGCGGCTGACGGCCGCGTCGCCGGCGGACCGCGGCCCGCCGCTCGCCGAGCTGGTGCCGCGGCTGGAGGCCGAGGCGGCGCGCGTCCCCGGCCACCTCGGCGCCGAGCTGCGCGCGCTGTTGAAGGACGGCGCCGC
>NZ_JARGEK010000236.1 GCF_029211165.1 Roseisolibacter sp. H3M3-2 | reverse complement strand
GCGCCGGCGCCGCGCGCGCACCGAGGCGATCGCCGCCCTGCGCGCGCTGGGCGCCGAGGGCGAGGGCGCCCCGGACGGCGCCGAGGGCGCCGAGGGGTCCGAGGGCGGCGACCAGGGCGGCGCCGCGGAGACCTCCGCCGAGTGAGTCGCGACCGGGCGCCGGGACGGTAGTCCCGGTCTGCCCGCCGCTGTAGACTACTGAGCGCCGCCGGCCCCGCGCCGGCGGCGTTCTCACGCCAGAGACGACCAGGATGACTGCTACGTTCACCGCGAAGGACGTCCAGGAGCTGCGCCAGCGGACCGGCGCCGGCATGATGGACTGCAAGAAGGCCCTGGAGGAGAACCAGGGGAACATGGAGGCCGCCGTCGACTACCTCCGCAAGAAGGGGATCGCGAAGGCCGAGAAGCGCGCCGGCCGCACGGCGAGCGAGGGCGCGGTGATGGTGGAGGTCGCGCCGGACGGCACGTCGGGCGTGATGGTCGAGGTGAACAGCGAGACCGACTTCGTGTCGCGCAACGCCGACTTCCAGGCGCTCGCCCGCTCGATCGCGCAGCACGCGCACGCGACCGCCGGCGCCGGCGACGCGACCACGCTGCTCGCCGCGCCGGTGGCGTCGAAGGGCGGCTCGTCGCTCGAGACGGTGGTGAAGGAGGCGTCGGCCGTGATGGGCGAGGCGCTGCAGCTGCGCCGCGCGGTGCGCTTCGACGCGCCCAAGGGCGCCGTCGGCTCGTACGTGCACTTCAACGGCAAGATCGGCGTGCTGGTCGAGGTCGAGGCCGCGAACGGCGCGCAGGGCGAGGAGCTGGTGAAGCTCGCCTCGGTGCTCGCCGAGCACGTCGCCGCCGCCGCGCCGCTGGGCGTCGACGAGAGCACGATCCCCGCCGACGTGATCGCCAAGGAGCGCGAGATCGCGATGGAGCGCACGCGCGCCGAGGGGAAGCCCGAGGCGATGCTCGAGAAGATCGTCGACGGCAAGATCAAGGCGTACTACAAGGAGGTCGCGCTCGTCCACCAGATGTGGGTGCGCGAGCCGAAGACGCCGATCTCGCAGGTGGTCGCCGACGCCGGGAAGAAGGTCGGCGGCGCCGTGACCGTGAAGCGCTTCGCGCGCTTCCAGCTCGGGCAGGAGTGAGCGACGGCGCGAATCGGACGCTGCGCTACCCCCGGGTGCTGCTCAAGCTCTCGGGGGAGGCGCTGGCGGGCGACACGAAGTTCGGCTTCGACTTCGACCGCCTGAGCTTCTTCGCCCAGCAGGTCGAGGAGGTCGTGCAGACCGGCGCCGAGGTCGGGCTGGTGATCGGCGGCGGCAACATCGTGCGCGGGGCGCAGCTCTCGCGCATGGGGATGGACCGCGTCGGCGCCGACTACATGGGCATGCTGGGCACGGTCATCAACGCCCTCGCCCTGCAGGACGTGCTCGAGAAGCGCGGGCTCGAGACCCGCGTGATGACGGCGATCCGCATGGAGGAGCTGGCGGAGCCGTACATCCGCCGCCGGGCGCTGAGCCACCTCGACGCGCGCCGCGTGGTGATCTTCGCGGCCGGGACGGGGAACCCGTACTTCTCGACCGACACCGCGGCGGTGTTGCGCGCGATCCAGATCAAGGCCGACGTCATCATCAAGGCCACGAGCGTGGACGGCGTGTACTCGGCGGACCCCAAGCAGGACCCGACGGCGCGGTTCTACGAGACGATCAGCTACCGCGACGTCATGCTGGAGGAGCTGCGGGTGATGGACCAGACGGCCATCACGCTCTGCAAGGAGAACCAGCTCCCGCTGATCGTGCTGAACATCAACGAGACCGGGGCCGTCCTCCGCGCCGTGCGCGGCGAGAAGGTCGGGACCCTGGTCAGCTGACCATCCGATCCACCCTCGACCCCGTCGCGATGGCCACCATCAAGGAGATCCTCCAGCAGAGCCGCACGGCCATGGAGAAGGGCGTGGAGAACTCGAAGAAGGAGTTCGGGTCGATCCGCGCCGCGAAGGCGAGCCCCCAGATGCTCGACACCGTGCGCGTCGAGGCGTACGGCTCGCACCTCCCGCTCAACCAGGTCGCGAGCGTGAGCGCCCCCGAGCCGCGCCTCCTGCTCGTCACCCCGTTCGACAAGGGGCAGGCGAAGGTGATCGAGAAGGCGATCCGCGAGAGCGACCTCGGGGTCGAGCCGTCGAACATGGGCGGCGTGATCCGCGTCCCGCTGCCGTCGCTCAACGAGCAGCGCCGCAAGGAGCTGGTGAAGGTCGTACACAAGCTCGCGGAGGAGGGGCGCGTCGCCATCCGCCACGCGCGCACCGACTCGCGCGACAAGCTCAAGAAGCTCGACGGCGTCTCCGAGGACGACAAGAAGCACGCGGAGAAGGACCTGCAGAAGCTGCACGACGACCACATCGGGAAGATCGAGGCGCTCCTGAAAGCCAAGGAAGCCGAGATCATGGAAGTGTGAGCCGGGTGACCGCCCGTCCTTCCGTGCACCAGGCGGCGACCGCCGACGAGCTGCTGGCCCGGCTCCGCGTCCACGGCGCGGTGCCGCGGCACGTCGCGATCATCATGGACGGCAACGGGCGCTGGGCGCGGGAGCGGCTGCTCCCGCGCCCCCTCGGGCACCGGTCGGGGATGAAGGCGGTGCGCGACGTCGTCGAGGGCGCGCTCGCGGCCGGCGTCGAGTACCTGAGCCTCTTCGCCTTCTCGCAGGAGAACTGGCAGCGGCCGGCCACCGAGGTCGGCGCGCTGATGTCGCTGCTCGAGGAGTACATCGCGCGCGAGGTGGACGAGTTGCGCGAGCAGGGCGTGCGCGTGCGCGTGCTGGGCGACCTGGCCCGGCTGACGCCCCCCGCCGCGCGCGCGGTGGAGCGCGTCGTCGGCGAGACCGCCGGCAACTCCCGGCTGACGCTCAACCTGTTCATCTCGTACGGGAGCCGCGCGGAGCTGGTGCGCGCGGTGCGCGCGATCGCGGCCGACGTCGCGGCGGGGACGCTGGCGCCCGACGAGATCGACGACGCGACGATCGCGCAGCGGCTCTACACCGCCGACTGCCCGGACCCGGACCTGCTGATCCGCACGTCGGGCGAGCTGCGCATCTCGAACTTCCTCCTCTGGCAGATCGCGTACACGGAGCTGTTCATCTCGCCCGTGCTGTGGCCGGACTTCGGCCGCCGCGAGCTGTTCGAGGCGATCGTCGCCTACCAGAGCCGCGACCGCCGCTTCGGTCGGGTGACCGTCTGAGCGGCGCCGCGTGAGCGAGCTCGCCAAGCGGGTCGCCTCCGCGCTCGTCGGCGCCCCCGTCGCGCTGGCGTGCATCTGGTTCGGCGACGCGGCGCTCGCGACGCTGCTGGCGGCCATCGCCGGCGCCGGCGCGTGGGAGTTCTACCGCATGGCCGCGCTGGCCGGCGGCGCGCCGCTCGCCCGCACCGGGATCGTCCTCGCCGCCGCGCTGCCGCTGGTCGCGCACGCGCACGTGCTGCGCCTCGCGACGCCGGCGCCGGCGGCGGCGCTGCTGGTCGTGCTGGCCATCCTGTCGGTCGCGATCTGGCGCCGCGGCGTGACGGGGAAGCCGCTGCTCGCGGTCGCGACGACGGTGCTCGGCGTCGCCTACGTCGGCGGCCCGATGGCCTACGGCTACCTGCTCCGCTACTTCGACTGGGCGGTCGGCCGCGGCGCCGGCGCGGCGATCCTGCTCCTCCCCGTGCTCTGCACCTGGGCGAGCGACATCGGCGCGTACTTCGTCGGCCGCACGCTCAAGGGGCCCAAGCTGATCCCCGCCGTCAGCCCCGGGAAGACGATCTCCGGCGCGGTGGGCGGGCTCGCGGCGTCGGCGGCGCTGGCGGCGGCGTACGCGCCGTTCGTGCTGCGACCGGTCGCGCAGCTCGGCTTCGCGCCGGGGCGCGCGCTGCTGTTCGGCGTGCTGGTGTCCGTCGCCGCGCAGCTGGGCGACCTGGTCGAGTCGCTGCTCAAGCGCGACGCCGGGGTGAAGGACTCGTCGCACCTCATCCCCGGGCACGGCGGGGTGCTCGACCGCGTCGACTCGCTGCTCTTCGTGCTGCCGGTCAGCTACGTCGTGCTGCGCGCGCTCCTGCTCCCCGCGTTCGGCGGATGACGCGCGGCGTCGCGATCCTCGGCAGCACGGGCTCCATCGGGACCACCGCGCTCCGCGTCCTGGAGCGCCAGCGCGCGCGCTTCCGCGTCGTCGCGCTCACCGCGCACAGCAACGCCGCGCTGCTCGCCGAGCAGGCCGCGCGCTTCGGGCCCGGCTACGTGGGGCTGGTGGGATGCGACGGCGCCGCGCCCCCGGCGCGCGACGGCTGGGCCACCGGGACGCCGTGCCTCGTCGAGGCGGCGACGCGCCCCGACGCCGACGTGGTGCTCAACGCGGTCGTCGGCGCCGCGGGGCTCGACGCCACGCTCGCCGCGCTGCGCGCCGGCAAGCGGGTCGCGCTGGCCAACAAGGAGACGCTGGTGGTCGCCGGCGAGCTGGCGCACGCCGCGGCGCGGGAGGGGGGCGGGGAGCTCGTCCCGGTGGACAGCGAGCACTCGGCGATCCTGCAGTGCATCGCGGGGCGGCCGGGGCAGGAGGTCCGCCGCCTCGTCCTTACCGCCTCGGGCGGCCCGTTCCGCACCTGGCCGCGCGAGCGGCTCGAACGCGCGACCGTCGCCGACGCGCTCCAGCACCCGACGTGGAGCATGGGGCGCAAGATCACCGTCGACAGCGCGACGCTCGCCAACAAGGCGCTCGAGGTGATCGAGGCGCACTTCCTGTTCGGCGTCCCGTACGAGCGCATCGAGGTCGTGGTGCACCCGCAGAGCGTGGTGCACTCGTTCGTCGAGTTCGTGGACGGGAGCGTGCTGGCGCAGATGGGCGTGCCGAGCATGGAGCTGCCGGTGCTGTACGCGCTCACGCACCCGGAGCGGGTGGTCGACACGGGCGTGCCGCCCTTCGACCCGGTCGAGCTGGGGCCGCTGACCTTCGAGCGGGTGCGCGGCGACGACTTCCCGGCGCTCGCGCTGGGGATGGCGGCGGGGCGCGCCGGCGGGTCGGCGCCGGCGGTGTTCAACGCCGCCAACGAGGAGGCGGTCGCGCTGTTCCTCGACGGCCGGATCGGGCTGCTCGACGTGCCGCGGGCGATCGAGCACGCGCTCGGCGCGCTGGCCGGCGCGCCCGGCGGGACGCGGGAGACGCTGCTGGCGGCCGACGCCGAGGCGCGGCGGGCCGTCCGCGCCCGGTTCGCCCGCTGACGGGCGCCGCAGTAGCTTTCCCGCCATGCTGGCCTACGTCGCTCCCATCATCGTCTTCGGGCTCGTGGTGTTCGTCCACGAGCTGGGACACTTCCTCGCCGCGAAGCTCGTCGGCGTCTACGCGCCGCGCTTCTCGATCGGCTTCGGCCCGTCGCTGTTCCGCAAGCGTGTCGGCGAGACCGAGTACGTGATCGCCGCGCTGCCGCTGGGCGGCTACGTGCGCATGGCCTCGCGTGAGGACGAGACGACGATGGCGGTGCTGGAGGGCGGCCCGGAGCGCCGGCCCGACGCCCTCCCCACCTCGGGCGGGAACGCGGCCGGGCGCGCGGTGGACGACCACGTGGGCGACGCGCACCGCGGCAAGGACTGGGACCCGGACGCGATGATGCCGTTCGGGCCGAAGCCGGTCCCGCCGCACCGCTGGTTCGAGTCGAAGGGGCTGCCGTCGCGCCTGTTCATCCTGCTCGCCGGCGTGACGATGAACGCGGTGCTCGCCTGGGTGGTGTTCAGCGCGAGCTACGCCGCCTACGGGCGCGCCTACGTGCCGGCGGTGATCGACTCGGTGCTCCCCGGCCGCCCGGCGGCGGAGGCCGGACTGGCGCGGGGCGACAGCGTGGCGGCGGTCGACGGCACGCCGGTGCGGACGTGGACGGAGGTCGTGCAGCGCGTGTCGTCGGCTCCGGGGCGCGCGGTGCAGCTCGACGTGGTGCGCGGCGGCGCGCCGGTGCGGATCGTCCTGACGCCGCGCGCCGAGGAGGCCGCGGACCCGATCACCAACCGCCGCCGGCAGGTCGGGCGGATCGGCGTGATGCCGCGCGACAGCATCGCTCGCGAGCCGGTCGGCGTCGGGACGGCGCTGTCGGAGGGGTGGGCCGAGACGCGCGAGTCGGCGACGGCGGTGGTGGGGGTCGTGCGCGGGCTGTTCACGCGCGACGTCGCGATGTCGAACCTGGGCGGCCCGATCCAGATCGCGCGCACCTCGGTGCAGGCGGCCCGCCTCGGGCTCGAACCCCTCCTGCGACTCCTGGCGTTCCTGAGCATCAACATCGCGGTGCTCAACCTGCTCCCGATCCCGATCCTCGACGGCGGGCAGGTGCTGCTGAACGTCGCGGAGACGGTGAAGGGGAGCGCGTTCAGCGTGCGGACCCGCGAGAACATCCTGCGCCTCGGGCTGGTCGCGATCGGCCTGCTCTTCGTGACGGTCATGTGGAACGACCTGTCCCGCCTGGCGGCGGACCTCCTGCGCTGAGACGCCCGGCGGCGGTCCTCGCCCTGGCGTCGGCGCTGGCGGCCGGCTGCCGCCGCGCCCCGGCCACCGCGCCGGAGCCCGTCGCTGCGCCCGCCGCGGCGGCCGACCCCGCGCGCGCGCTGGCCGACACCGGGCGCCCCGGAGGCCGCGCCCTCCCCGACCCGAGCAGCGCAGTGCGGTTCGAGGTGGTGGCGGTCGGCGACACGACGTTCGAGTTCCTCGCCCCGAAGACCGACTGGCTGCGCCCCCGCATGATCGGGATCGTCGTCGACCCGCGCCGGCGCGACGTGCTGGTCGCGCGCTTCGTCGTGCTCGCGAGCTCGGGGGACACGGCGACCGCGCTCGTCACCGGGCAGACGACGCGGGTGGTCACCGACCACGTCGCGCTGCTCGCCAAGCCGGTCGCGCCGCCGCGGGTCATCTCGCGGATCGAGCGGCGGCGCTTCTGGTCGGGGGCCGCGATCGGCGGGCTGTTCGGGCTGATCGCGGGGCTGCTGATCCGCCTGTAGGCGCGGTCAGTCGCAGTAGAGCGTGAAGCGCACCGGCCGCATCGGGCCGGTCCCCGCCGCCGTCACGCGGACGCTGTCGTCGCGGTACTCCTGGCAGAGGCTCGCCTGCACCACGAGGCGGTAGACGCCCTGGGGGAGCACCAGCGGCTCCGTGAGCGGGATCGCCCCCGCGCGCTGCACCTGGCCGCGCGTCGCGGTCAGCGTGTACCGGGCGCGCACGGCGGGGCGCATGTCGAACTGCAGCTCGCCGCACGGCGCGAGGCGGAGGGAGAGCCGTTCCGACTCGCCGCTGTCGAGCTGGATGGTGCGGACGTCCTGCGCCGTCGGGCACCCCTCGAGCGACGGGAGGAGGCCGCGGATCACGTGGCGCCCCGGCGACAGCGAGTCGCTGCTCCACTCGCCCTTGCTGACCGCGCGCCCGTCGAGCGACACCTGCGCCTCGGGCGGCGCCTCGACGCTCAGCGAGGCGAAGAGGGGGCGGGGCGGGGCGGTGTCGACGACGGTCAGCGCCGACTCCGCGGCGGCGACGGGCGGGCGCACCGAGTCGTCGGCGCCGGCGCCGCCGGTGCGGCCGCGGCGCGGCGCGGCCGCGCCGTCGGCGCGCACCAGCCAGACGT
>NZ_JARGEK010000235.1 GCF_029211165.1 Roseisolibacter sp. H3M3-2 | reverse complement strand
CGGTGCGCGCCGCCAGCACCGCGTCGCGCGCCGCGACCTGGTCGAGCGGCGCGACCTCCCACCGGTCGCGCGGCGCGCCGGCGAGCGCCCGGATCCCGGCCTCGGGCATCGTGCGCACCTCCGCGGTGGCCGGGTCCTGCACCAGCGCGCGCCCGCCGCGCGTGACGACGTGGCGCAGCCCGCGCGCGCCGTCGTCGTTGGCGCCGGTCAGCAGCACGCCGACCGCCGCCGGCCCGAGGCTGTCGGCGGCGCTGGCGAGCGCCACGTCGATCGACGGGCGGCTGTAGCGGACGGCGGCGTCCACGGAGAGGGAAAAGTGGTCGTCCTCCACCAGCAGATGATAATCGGGCGGGGCCACGTACACGTGCCCCTCCCGGATCGGCTCCTTGTCCTCGACGTCGCACACGCGCAGCGTCGTCACGGCCTGCAGCAGCCCGACCAGCAGCCCCTCGCTCTCCTTCGCCCGGTGCTGGACGACCGCGACCGGCGCCGAGAAGTCGCGCGGCAGCCCGGCCAGGATCGTGCTGACGGCGTGGAGCCCGCCCCACGACGCCCCGACGACGACGAGGAGCGGGACCGCGGGCACGTCACCGCACCTTCCGGTAGACCTTCTCCGCCGGCGCCACGACCTCGAAGCACTCCTCGAACGCCGAGAAGCGCAGCGTCTCCTTCCCGCCCAGCGCCAGCACCCCGAAGGTGGCCAGGCTGTCGTAGAAGAGGCGGTGCACCCGCGTCTGGAGCGCCTTGTCGAAGTAGATGAGCACGTTGCGGCAGAGGATCGCGTTGAACTCGCTGAACGACCGGTCGGTGACGAGGTTGTGCTGGGCGAAGACGACGTTGCGCAGCAGGGCCGGATGGAAGAGCGCGCCGTCGTAGCCGGCCGTGTAGTACTCGGAGAAGGACCGCCGCCCCCCGGCGCGGATGTAGTTGTCGGTGTACTCCTGCATCCGCTCGAGCGGGAAGATCCCGGCCCGGGCCTGGCGCAGCACCCGCTCGTTCATGTCGGTGGCGTAGACGCGGGCCCGGTCGTAGAGCCCCTCCTCCTCCAGGAGGATCGCCATCGAGAACACCTCCTCCCCGGTCGAGCACCCGGCGTGCCAGATCCGGAAGAAGGGGTACGTGCGCAGCAGCGGGATCACCTTCTCCCGGAACGCCAGGAAGAACCCCGGGTCCCGGAACATGGCCGTCACGTTGACCGACAGGTCGTCGAGCAGCCGGTCGAGCACCCCCGGGTCGTGCAGCACCGCCGCCTGCAGCTCGCTGACCGTCCCGATCCCCTCCGCCTGGATCCGTTTCCACACCCGCCGCCGCAGCGACGCGTAGGCGTAGCCGCGGAAGTCGAACCCGTAGTGCCGGTAGACGGCCTCGAGCAGCAGCTCGATCTCGAGCCGCTCGAGGGCGGGGTCGTAGGCGGTCGGGGCGGAGGGGAGGGTCATGAACGGCCGGGTACGGCGATCTCGGGTAGGGCGAACACGGATGGGACGAACTCGGAAGCTGCGAGACGTCGCGCTACTCGCACTCGTCGTACCCGAGCTCGCGGTCCCCGAGTTCGCCGTACCCGAACTCGCCTCATCGGTAGAGCCACACCCGCAGCAGCGACAGCAGCTGCTCCGGGTCCACCGGCTTCGTGATGTAGTCGCTCGCCCCGGCCGCGATGCACTTCTCGCGGTCGCCCTTCATCGCCTTGGCCGTCAGCGCGATGATCGGGAGCGCCCGCAGCTCGGGACGCGCGCGGATCGCCCGCGTCGTCTCGTAGCCGTCCATCTCGGGCATCATCACGTCCATCAGCACCAGGTCCACCTCGTCGGGGTGCCCGTCGAGCCACGTCAGCGCGTCCTTCCCGTTCTCGGCGAACGAGACCTCGACGCCGTGCTCCTCCAGCATGCTGGTGAGCGAGAAGATGTTGCGGACGTCGTCGTCGACCACCAGCACGCGCTTGCCGTGGAACACCGCGTCGGCCGTGTGCAGCCGCTCCAGCATCCGGCGCTTCTGCTCGGGCAGGTTGGCCTCCACCCGGTGCAGGAACAGCGCCGTCTCGTCGAGCAGCCGCTCCGGGCTCTTCACGTCCTTGACGATGATCGTCTCGGCGTACTTCCGCAGCCGCGTCTCCTCGGCCGGCGACAGCGACTTGCCCGTGTACACGATGATCGGCAGGTCGTGGCGCCGCTCGTCCCCCTTCACCTTCTCCAGCAGCTCGAACCCGCTCATGTCGGCGAGGCCGAGGTCGAGCACCATGCAGTCGTAGTCCGTCCCCGCCAGCTCGCCTAGCGCCTCCTCGGCGGTCGCGACGGCGGTGATCTCGACGTCCTCGTGGCCGACCAGCGCCACGATCGCCTCGCGCTGCGTGGCGTCGTCCTCCACCACCAGCAGCCGCTTCGGGTGCGCGTCGAGGAAGCGCGCGATCCGCCCGAACGCGTCGTCGAGCGCCTCCTTGGTGACCGGCTTCTCGAGGTAGGCGATCGCGCCGGCGCGCAGCCCCTCGTGGCGCCGCTCGACGCCCGAGATGATGTGCACCGGGATGTGCCGCGTGTCGGGGTGCTTCTTCAGCCGCTCCAGCACCGCGAAGCCGTCCACCCCCGGCATGTCGATGTCGAGCGTGATCGCGTCCGGCTGGTACTGGTGCGCCAGGTCGACGCCGGTGCGCCCGTCCAGCGCGACCAGCCCCTTGAATCCCTTCTCGCGCGCCATCTCCAGCAGGACCTTGGCGAAGCTCATGTCGTTCTCGACCACGAGCACCACGGTGTCCCCCTCCTGCACCGCCTCGCGGTCGTCCTCGGCGGGGTTGGGGAGGTCGGTCGCCAGCGGGGCGCGGCGCTCCGGCTCCCCGCCGAACGGGTCGTCGAACGGCGCGTCGAACGGGTCGCCGCCCGCCTCGCCCCCGGCGTCGGGCGCGTCGTCCACCGCCAACCCGCCGTCCTCGGGGAAGGCCGCGGGGAGCGCGAGCGCCGAGGCGCCCTCCTCCTCGCCGCCGCCCGCCAGCCGGCGCCGCGTCGCGGTCGGCGTCCGGGTCCACCCACGTCCCCGGGAGGAACAGGGTGAAGGTGCTCCCCTGCCCCGGCACGCTCTCGACGCGGATCTCGCCGCCCAGCAGGCGCGCGATCTCGCGGCTGATCGACAGGCCGAGTCCCGTCCCGCCGTACTTGCGGCTCGTCGTCCCGTCGGCCTGCTGGAACGCCTCGAAGATCAGCTGCTGCTTGTCGCGCGCGATCCCGATGCCGCTGTCCGCGACCGCGAACGCCAGCACCGTCTCCGCCTTGTCGAGGATCCGGTTGGCGAACCGGCGCCCCGTCTCGGCGCGCCGCACCGTGAGCGCGACGCTCCCCTGCTCGGTGAACTTGAACGCGTTCGACAGCAGGTTCTTGAGGATCTGGTTGAGCCGCTGCCCGTCGGTGACCAGCCCCTCGGGCGTGCCGGGGAGCATCTCGATCTTGAAGTCGAGCCCCTTCGACTCGGCCACCGGGCGGAAGGTGCGCTCGGCGAAGTCGCGCACCGACTCCATCCGCACCTCGCCGACGACCACCTCCATCTTCCCCGCCTCGACCTTCGACAGGTCGAGCACGTCGTTGATGAGGTTGAGCAGGTCGGAGCCCGAGCCGAGGATCGTGCGGGCGAACTCCGTCTGCTTGGCGGTGAGGTTCCCCTCCTTGTTCTCGGCCAGCAGGCGGGCCAGGATCAGCAGCGAGTTGAGCGGCGTGCGCAGCTCGTGGCTCATGTTCGCCAGGAACTCGCTCTTGTACTTCGACGAGAGCGCGAGCTGGCTCGCCTTCTCCTCCAGCGCCTGGCGGGCCGCCTCGACCTCGTTGTTCTTCTGCTCGACCTTCTTGTTCTGCTCGGCCAGGAGCGCCGCCTTCTCCTCCAGCTCCTCGTTGACCTGCTGCAGCTCCTCCTGCTGGTCGCGCAGCAGCTCCTCGGACGCGCGCAGCGACTTCGCCTGCGCCTCCAGCTCCGAGTTCGACTTCTTGAGCTCGTCCTGCTGGCGCCGCAGCTCCTCCGACTGGCTCTGCAGCTCGTGGGTGAGCTGCTGCGACTGCTGGAGCAGCTCCTCCGTGCGCATGTTCGCCTGGATCATGTTCAGCACGACGCCGATCGACTCCTGGAGCTGGTCCAGGAACGTCTGGTGGATCGTGCTGAACGGGAGGAAGCTCCCCAGCTCGACGACCGCCTTGACGTCGCCCTCGAACAGGATCGGGAGGACGATGATGTTGCGCGGCGGCGCCTCGCCGAGCCCCGACGTGATCGTGATGTAGTCGTCGGGGACGGCGGTGAGCAGGATCGGCTTCTTCTCCAGCGCGCTCTGCCCGACCAGCCCCTCGCCGAGCTGCCAGACGTTGCCGAGGTGCTTGCGCTGCTTGAAGGCGTAGCTGGCGATGAGGCGCAGCGCGGCGCCGCTCCCGTTCTCCTGCTCGACGATGTAGAACGCGCCCGTGCGCGCCTGCACCAGCGGCGTCAGCTCGTTCATCACGAGGCGCGCGACCGCGTCGAGGTCCTTCTGCCCCTGCATGAGGCGGCTGAAGCGCGCGAGGTTGGTCTTGAGCCAGTCCTGCTCCTCGTTGCGCTCGGTCGTCTCCTTCAGGTTGGCGATCATCTGGTTGATGTTCTTCTTGAGCTCATCAACCTCGCCGACGGCCGGCACCGTGACCATGCGCGACAGGTCGCCGCGCGTCACCGCCGTCGCCACCTCCGCGATGGCGCGCACCTGCACGGTGAGCGAGCTGGCCATCGCGTTCACGTTGTCCGTGAGCGCCTTCCAGGTGCCGGCGACGTCGGGCACCACGGCCTGGCCGCCCAGCTTCCCCTCCGTGCCCACCTCCTTCGCGACGCGCGTCACCTCGTCGGCGAAGACGCGGAGCCGGTCCACCATGTCGTTGATGGTGTCCTTCAGCTCGAGCACCTCGCCGCGCGCCTCGACGGTGATCTTCTGCGTCAGGTCGCCGTTCGCGACGGCGATCGTGACGTCCTTGATGTTGCGGACCTGGCCCGTGAGGTTCTGGGCCATCGTGTTCACGTTGTCGGTCAGGTCGCGCCACACGCCGGCGGCGCCGATCACCTTGGCCTGGCCGCCCAGCTTCCCCTCGGTGCCCACCTCGCGCGCCACGCGGGTCACCTCGCCCGCGAACGCGTTGAGCTGGTCCACCATCGTGTTGATCACGTCCTTGATCTGCAGGATCTCGCCGCGCACGTCGGCGGTGATCTTGCGCGACAGGTCGCCGCGGGCGATGGCGGTGGCGACGCCCGACACGTCGCGCAGCTGCACGGTGAGGTTCCCCGCCAGCTGGTTCACGTTGTCGGTCAGCTCCTTCCACGTCCCGGCCACCCCCTGCACCTGCGCCTGGCCGCCCAGGCGCCCCTCGGTGCCCACCTCCTTGGCGACGCGCGTGACCTCGTCGGCGAAGGTGCGCAGCCGGTCCACCATCTGGTTGATGGTGGTCTTCAGCTCCTGCATCTCGCCGCGGGCCTCGACCGTGATCTTCTGCGTCAGGTCGCCGTTCGCGACGGCCGTCGTGACGTAGGCGATGTTGCGCACCTGATTCGTCAGGTTGCTCGCCATCGCGTTGACGTTGTCCGTCAGGTCCTTCCAGGTGCCGCTCACCCCCTCGACGCGCGCCTGTCCGCCCAGCACGCCCTCGGTGCCCACCTCCTTGGCCACGCGGGTCACCTCGGCGGAGAACGCGCTGAGCTGGTCGACCATCACGTTGATGGTGTTCTTCAGCTCGAGCACCTCCCCCTTCACGTCCACCGTGATCTTCTTCGAGAGATCACCGCGGGCCACCGCCGTCGTCACCTCGGCGATGTTGCGCACCTGGGCCGTCAGCGAGCCGGCCATGAAGTTCACCGTGTCGGTCAGGTCCTTCCACGTGCCGGCGACCCCCTGCACGTTCGCCTGACCGCCCAGCCGCCCCTCGCTCCCCACCTCGCGCGCCACGCGCGTCACCTCGGCGGCGAACGAGTTGAGCTGGTCGACCATCGTGTTGATGACCTCCTTGATCTGGAGGACCTCGCCGCGCGCCTCGACCGTGATCTTGCGCGACAGGTCGCCCTGCTGGATCGCGGAGGCGACGCCCGACACGTCGCGCAGCTGCACCGTCAGGTTGCCGGCCAGCTGGTTCACGTTGTCGGTGAGGTCCTTCCAGGTGCCGGCGACGCCGGGCACGCTCGCCTGGCCGCCGAGCCGGCCTTCCGTACCCACCTCGCGCGCCACGCGCGTCACCTCGCTGGCGAAGGCGTTGAGCTGGTCCACCATGGTGTTCACGGTGTTCTTCAGCTCCAGCACCTCGCCGCGCACGTCGACCGTGATCTTGCGCGACAGGTCGCCGCGCGCCACCGCGGTGGTCACCTCGGCGATGTTGCGCACCTGCGTGGTGAGCGACGTCGCCATGAAGTTCACGGAGTCCGTCAGGTCCTTCCACGTGCCGGCGACGCCCGGGACGCTGGCCTGCCCGCCCAGCACCCCCTCCGTGCCCACCTCGCGGGCGACGCGCGTCACCTCGCTCGAGAAGCCGTTGAGCTGGTCCACCATCCGGTTGATGGTGTTCTTCAGCTCGAGCACCTCGCCGCGCACCTCCACCGTGATCTTCTGACTCAGGTCGCCGTTGGCGACCGCGGTGGTCACGAGGGCGATGTTGCGCACCTGGTTGGTCAGGTTGCTCGCCATCGCGTTCACGTTGTCGGTCAGGTCGCGCCACGTGCCGGCCACGCCGGGCACCTGCGCCTGCCCGCCCAGCCGCCCCTCGGTGCCCACCTCGCGGGCGACGCGCGTCACCTCGTCGGCGAAGGTGCGGAGCTGGTCCACCATCGTGTTGATGGTCTCCTTCAGCTCGAGCACCTCGCCCTTCACGTCGACGGTGATCTTCTTCGACAGGTCGCCGCCGGCGACGGCCTTGGTCACCTCGGCGATGTTGCGCACCTGCGTCGTCAGCGACGACGCCATGGCGTTCACGCTGTCGGTGAGGTCCTTCCACGTGCCGGCGACGCCGGGGACGTTGGCCTGGCCGCCCAGGCGCCCCTCCGTCCCCACCTCGCGCGCCACGCGCGTCACCTCGGACGCGAACGACCGCAGCTGGTCCACCATCTTGTTCACGGTGGTGCCGATGCGCAGGAACTCCCCCTGCACGCTCCGGCCGCTCATCTCGAGCACCATCTTCTGCGACAGGTCGCCCTCGGCGACCGCGGTCAGCACGCGCGCGACCTCGGTGGTCGGCTGCAGCACGTCGCTGATCAGCGAGTTGAGCGCGTCCACGGTGGTCCCCCACCCGCCGGTCGCCCCCACCAGCGACACCCGCTCGCCCATCTGCCCCTCGCGCCCGACGGTGCGGCTGACGCGGGTGACCTCCTCGGACAGCCCCGAGCTGAGCGTCGCGACGTCGTCGAACAGGTCGAACAGCTCGCCGACCTCGGGGTCCGACGACCGGCCGAGCCGGAAGGAGAAGTCGCCGTCGCGCAGCCGGCGGAGCCCCTCGCGCAGGCGGATCAGGTCGCCGTCGCGCGTCCGGCGCCCGGCGCCCCCGCGGCGGCTGCTGGCCAGCGTCTCCTGCTCCTCGACGTCGACCGCGTAGGCGACGCCCGCCGAGGCGCGCTCGGCGGCGGCGACCACCTGGCGGGCGTCGCGGCGGGCGCCGTCCCGACGCCCGTTCCCGTTGGCGGGGGCCGGCGCGGCCTCCCCGGCGGCCCGCGCGCTCTTGC
>NZ_JARGEK010000234.1 GCF_029211165.1 Roseisolibacter sp. H3M3-2 | reverse complement strand
CCCGTCGGCGGCGCCGGCGTCGCCCGAGCGCCACGCGGCCAGCAGCGCGGGCACCGGCGTCGGCGCCCCGAAGTCGTGCGACGCGTTCCCTGCGCGTCCCCGTGGTCCGAGCATGCCTCCCTCGCGGAGCGGGTCCCGGGGCGAGCATCGCGCCCGGTGCCGCGCTCCGCAAGGGAGCGGGGGTCAGCCCCCCGCCCCGGCCCCCGTCGTCGCGGCGGCCGTCCCCGCGGCGGCGGCCACCGCCGCCGCCTCGGCGCGCGTCTGCACCACGTGGTCGATCATCCCGTAGTCGCGCGCCTCCTCGGCGGCCATCCACCGGTCGCGGTCGAAGTCGCGCGCGATCTGGTCGGCCGGCTTCCCCGTGGCCCGCGACAGCGCCTCGTGCACCACGCGCCGCAGGTGCAGCACCTCGCGCGCGGCGATCTCGATGTCGGCCGCCGTGCCCCGCGACCCGCCCGACGGCTGGTGCATCATGATGCGCGCGTGCGGGAGCGCGAACCGCTTGCCGGGCGCGCCGGCGGCCAGCAGGAAGCACCCCATCGACGCCGCCATCCCCATGCAGATCGTGCTGACGGGGGAGGAGAGGTGCTGCATCGTGTCGAACATCGCCAGCCCCGCGCTCACGCTCCCGCCGGGGCAGTTGATGTAGAGCGAGATGTCCTTCCCCGGGTTGTCCGCCTCGAGGAAGAGCAGCTGCGCGATGATCACGTTCGCGACGTCGTCGTCCACCGGCGTGCCGAGGAAGACGATGCGGTCCATCAGGAGCCGCGAGAAGATGTCGTAGCTCCGCTCGCCGCGGGACGAGCGCTCGATGATCGACGGGGCGTAGATGGTCGGCATGACTCGGCTCAGCGGCGGCAGGCGGCGCGGCGGCGGGCCCACGCGGGGCGGGCGGCGCGCATGGTGAAGGCGGGCGCGGTCCCGCCGCGCTCGTGGGTGACGGTCACGCGCGTGCCGGGCGCGCCGTCGACGGTGGCCGGCTCCAGGTCGTAGCGCACCCGGTCGTCGCCGCGCCAGCGGTGCTCGAGCCGCCGCGGCGGGTCGACGACGGTCAGCTCGCGCGCGCCCCCGCGCCACCACCCGGCGACCTCCGCCGGGTCGGTGAGGGCGTCGAACACGCGCTCCGGCGGCGCCGCGATCTCCACGGTCTCGACGACGGTGCCGTCGATCGCGCCTTCCACGGTCTCGTCGCTCACGCGTTCGCTCATGCGTCCTCCGCGCGGCGCGCCTCGACGTGCCGCTTCAGGGTCCCCAGCGTCGCGCGCCAGAAGGTCTGGTACGCGGCCGTCCACTCCAGCACCTCGCGCAGCGGCTCGGCGGTGAGCGCGTACACGCGCTGCCGCCCGTCGGCGCCCCCCGGCCGGTCGCGCACCAGCCGCGCCTCGCGCAGCACGCGCAGGTGCTTCGACACCGCGGGGCGGCTCATCGCGAAGTCCGCCGCGATCGCCGCCACCGGCGCCTCCCCCCGCCGCAGCCGGTCGAGGATGGCGCGCCGCGTCGGGTCGGCGACGGCGACGAAGGGGTCGAGGGGGGGCATGAGATGGGTAACCGGGTGGTTACGGATCCTATCCTCGCGGGGCGGGGATCGTCAAGCGGCGGTCCTGCGACCTGCGACCTGCGGCCTGCGAGCGCACCCGGTCGCAGCTCGCAGGTCGCAGGTGGTCGGCACGCATCCTGCCCGCCCCGCGCGCAGACTCACACCGGAGCACGACACCATGGCCGTCGAAGACCTGCAGGACCTGCTGAAGCACGAGCTGGGCGACCTGCTGTACGCCGAGAAGACGATCCTCAAGGGCCTCAAGAAGATGACCCGCGAGGTCTCGAACCCCGACATGAAGCAGCGCCTCGAGGCGCACTACGGGGAGACCGAGCAGCAGATCGAGAACCTCGAGCGCGCCTTCGAGTCGCTCGGCCTCAAGGCGCGGGCGCAGAAGTGCCCCGGCATCCTCGGCATCATGCAGGAGCACGAGGAGTTCAAGAGCGAGGAGGAGCCGTCGAAGCCGATCCTCGAGGCGTTCGACCTCGGCGCCGGGCTGCGCGTCGAGCACTACGAGATCGCCGGCTACCGCTCCGCGATCGCGCTCGCCCGCGCGCTGCGCGCCCGCGAGGTCGTCGACCTGCTCAAGCAGAACCTCGAGCAGGAGGTCGCGATGGCGAAGTTCATCGAGACCTCGGCGGCCGCGTCGCTCCAGCAGGTGCAGGGGATGCTCGCCGGGCAGGAGAACGGGAACGGCGGCGCCCGCAAGTCGGCCGGCAAGTCGGCGGGGAAGACGGCGTCCAGGTCCGCCTCCAAGTCCGCCGCCAAGACCGCGTCGAAGGGGGCCGCCAAGCGCGGCGGCGCCCGGTCGGCCGCGGCCTCGGGCGGCGACATGGACGACGTCGAGGTCGAGCAGGGGCGCGACGACTGAGCCCCGCGGGCGCGGGGCCGGCTCCTACAGCACGAAGTGGAAGCCGAGCCCCGCGAGCCGCACGTCGCGCGCGTGGAACTGCCCGTACGGCGACGGGCCGTCGTAGAACTCGCCGAGCAGGCTCCAGCGGCGCGCCCGCCCCCCGTCGTCGCGCGGGCGCCCGACCTCGATCCCGGCCCGCGCGCTCACCGCGGTGCGCCAGTCCTGCTCGGCCACCGACTTGAGGTCGACGCCGGCCACGAACCGCGCCCGCGCCGCCGACCCGAAGCGCGCCGCCGCCGACGGCCGCAGCTCGAGCCCCCCGTGCGCGATGCTGCGCCCGAGCGACGCCGGCTCGCGGTTGAAGTAGTACTCCCCGCCGCCGTACACGCGCACCGGCCCGGCGTCCTGCGACAGCAGCAGCTCCGCCGACTCGAACGACAGGTTCTCGCGCTCGACGCGGTCCTCCGGGTCGCCGCGCAGCAGGAACTCGTCGCCGAGGTGGGAGCTCTGGTGGTACACGCGCGCCCGCGCCGAGAAGCCGCCGCGGCGCACCGTCAGCGGGAGCCCGATGACGTAGTCGGCGTTGACCAGGTCGTACGACGACCGCCCGAGGTCGAACTGCGCGAACACGCTCCCGGCGAGGCTCAGCTGCACCCCGTCGCCCGGCCGCGCGCCGTTGACGCGGAAGAGGCCGAACTGGTCGGCGATCCCCACCGACGCGACGTCGCGCGCCACCTCGTCGTCGTTCCCGCGCAGGTAGCTCACGAAGGAGCGCTGCCCCTTGGGGTCGGCCAGCAACGGGCAGAACACGTCGCCCGACGGGATCGGCTCGTAGCCGCGCGTCGGGGTCGGGGCGGCCACCCCGCAGCGCACGGCGGGGGCGAGCTCCTGCGCGGCCGCGGGGGCGGCGCAGGCGAGGAGCAGGGCGAGGGCGACACGACGCACCGGGAGCCTCGGCGGTGGGAGTGGCCCGAATCTCCGTCGGGGTCCGTCGGCGCGCTATGCTTCGCGCATGCGCATCGTCAGCCTCTGCCCCTCGCTCACGGAGCTCGTCTACGACCTCGGCCGCGGCGACGCGCTCGTGGGGCGCACGAAGTTCTGCCGCCACCCCGCCGACCGCGTCGCGGCGGTCGAGAAGGTGGGCGGCACCAAGAACCCGAAGATCGAGCGGATCGTCGCGCTGCGCCCCGACCTCGTCCTGCTGAACGAGGAGGAGAACCGCCGCGAGGACGCCGAGGCGCTGGCGGCGGCCGGGGTGCCGCTGCACGTGAGCTTCCCGCGCGACGCCGACGGGACGGCGGCGATGGTGCGCGACATCGCCGCGGCGCTCGACGCGCCCGCGGCGGGCGCGCGCATCGCGGCCGACATCGAGGCGGAGAGCGCCCGCGTGCGCGAGGTCGCGGCGGTGCGCGCGGCGTCGGCGGCGCCGGCGCCGCGGTGGGCGTACCTGATCTGGCGCCGCCCGTGGATGGCGGTGAACGGCGACACCTTCGTGCACGCGCTGCTGGCGCAGGCGGGCGGGGTGAACGTCCTCGCCGACCTCCCGACGCGCTACCCCGAGGTCACCGCCGCGCAGCTGGCCGCGGCGTCGCCCGACCTGGTGCTGCTGTCGTCGGAGCCCTTCCCGTTCGAGGAGCGCCACGCCGACGAGCTGGCGGCCGAGACGGGGCTGCCGCGCGACCGCTTCCGGCTGGTGGACGGCGAGCTGCTGTCGTGGCACGGCTCGCGGACGGTCGCCGGGGTCGCGTACGCGGGGCGGACGCTCGGCCTCCCGGTCTGACCGCGCCGCCCGCCGCTCTAACACGGTGCTGACACGACTCGGCGAAACCCTTCGGGGATCCGGTCCGTCGGACCGGGCATGTCGAGCCTCCGCGGAAGCCTTCCCCTCCTCCTCGCCCTCCTCCTCGCCCTCCTCCCCGCCGCGCTGACCGCCCAGACGGTCGCCGGGCCGGGGTCGCAGAACGACCCGCGCCCCACCGGCCGCCCCGCGGTGCGGCAGGGCCCGATCGCCGTGGACGGCCGCCTCGACGAGGCGGCGTGGGCGGCCGCGCCGGCCATCGGCGGCTTCCGCCAGCAGCAGCCCGACCAGGGCGCGCCGCCGTCGCAGCGCACCGAGCTGCGGGTCCTGTTCGACGCGACGACGCTCTACGTCGGCGCGCGCATGTTCGACGACGCGGGGGCGGCCGGCGTGCGCGCCATCCTCGCGCGCCGCGACCAGCTCCTCGACGGCAACGCCTCCGACAAGATCGCGCTCGTCTTCGACCCGTTCCGCGACCGCAACACGCGCATCTGGTTCGAGCTCAACCCGCTCGGCGTGCGCGGCGACCACTTCAACGGCGACGCCTCGTTCGACCCGGTGTGGGAGGGGGCGGCGCACGTCGACTCGCTCGGCTGGACGGCCGAGTTCCGGATCCCGCTGTCGCAGCTCCGCTTCGCGCGCGACTCGGCGCAGGTGTGGGGGATGCAGGCGTGGCGCACGATCACGCGCCGCAACGAGCAGGACATGTGGGCGTACTGGCGCCCCGACGAGGCCGGCGGCCCGGCGTACTTCGGCACGCTCGAGGGGTTCTCGCTCACCCAGGCGCCGCGCCAGGTCGAGCTGCTGCCGTACGCGGTGTCGAGCAACCGGTACGCCCCGGTCGCCCCCGGCGACCCGTTCCACAGCCGCGGCGAGCTGAAGGCGCGCGTCGGCGCCGACGTGAAGGTCAACCTGACGTCGAACCTCACGCTCGACGCGACGATCAACCCCGACTTCGGGCAGGTCGAGGTCGACCCGGCGCGCGTGAACCTGAGCGCGTTCGAGCAGTTCTTCCAGGAGCGGCGCCCGTTCTTCGTCGCCAACGCCAACGCGTTCAGCTTCGGCAACTTCAACTGCTACTTCTGCAGCAACGTCTCGAACCTCGGCGTGTTCTACTCGCGCCGCATCGGGCGGCCGCCGCAGCTGGCGGGGATGGTGCGCGGCGGCGCCGACCACGTCGACGCCCCCGACGCCTCGACGATCCTCGGCGCCGCCAAGCTCACCGGGCGGACGAGCAACGGGTGGCAGGTCGGGATCCTCGACGCGCTCACCCAGGCGGCGACGGCGCGCTACGTCCCCGCCGGCGCCGCGCCCGGCGGCCCGTACCCGTCGCAGGAGATCGAGCCGCTGACCAACTACTTCATGGGGCGGCTGCGCAAGGACTTCCGCGGCGGCGACACGCGTGTCGGGGGGATCACCACCCTCACCAACCGCCGCCTCACGACCGGCGCCGAGCGCGAGCGGCTGCGCTCGGACGCGCAGGTGCTCGGCCTCGACGTGCAGCACTACTGGCAGCAGCGGCGCTACTCGTTCGTGGCGCAGGTGGCCGGCTCGCGCGTCGGCGGCGACACGTCGGCCATCCGCCGCACCCAGGAGACGAGCGCGCACTTCTTCCAGCGCCCCGACCGCGCGGTGACCTCGGACGGGCTGTTCGGCGCCGCGTACGACCCGACGCGCCGCAGCCTCGGCGGCTACGGGCTCTACGCGCGCGTGGCCAAGGAGACCGGCGGCTGGCTGTGGGAGACCGCGCAGAACTGGCGCAGCCCCGGCTTCGAGGTCAACGACATGGCCTTCCTCGACCGCGCCGACTACCGGTGGATGAACGCCAACGTGGTGCGGCAGTGGACGGTCCCCGGCCCCTGGTACCGCAGCGTCTGGACGAGCCTCGGCGGGCAGCAGCAGTACAACTTCGACGGCGACCGCACCGACCGGCAGGGGCAGGTCTACGGGCAGGTGACCTTCCGCAACTGGATGCAGGTGTCGGGCTTCGTCATCCACCGCCCGGCGTCGCTCGACGACCGCATGACGCGCGGCGGCCCGGTCGTGAAGCGCGCCGGCTACACGGACTTCTCCCTCAACGTCAGCACCGACTCGCGCAAGGCGGTGACGTTCGAGGTCGGCGGCGAGGCGGCGCCGCTGGTGGGGACGGAGGGGTCGTTCCTGTCGACCAACGCCAGCCTCGCGTACCGCCCGTCGCCGCGCCTGCTGCTGCGCATGGGGCCCTCGTGGAACCGCACGCTGGAGCAGCAGCAGTACGTGGCCGCGGTGGCCGACCCGACGGCGACGGCGTTCGGCGGGACGCGCTACGTGTTCGGCGCCATCGACCAGCGCACGCTGTCGCTCGACACCCGGTTCAACGCGACGTTCACCCCCGACCTGACGCTGGAGCTGTTCGCGCAGCCGTTCCTGGCGAGCGGCGACTACCGCGGCTTCAACGAGTACGTCGCGCCGCGCGGGATCGCGATGCGCCGCTTCGGGCGCGACGCCGGGACGGTGACCCCGGTGCGGGGCGACGAGGCGACGACGCCGAGCGCGTACCGGATCGACCCGGACGGCGCGGGGCCGGCGCAGGCGTTCACCCTCGACAACCCGAACTTCAACCTGCGGTCGCTGCGCGGGACGGCGGTGGTGCGGTGGGAGTACCGCCCGGGGTCGACGCTGTTCTTCGTCTGGACGCAGCAGCGCGAGGGGAGCGACGCCCACGGCGATTTCCGCCTCGGCCGCGACCGGGCGGCGCTGTTCCGGGACCGGGCGACGAACATCTTCCAGCTGAAGGCGACGTACTGGATCGGACGCTGACTACCTGCGACCTGCGACCTGCGACCCAGGAGCGGCCCTGAGGTCGCAGGTCGCAGGTCGCAGGAGGCACCGCCGGCCGTCGCGCGGGTAGACTGAAGGCCCATGCCCCGCCGCACCCAGCTCCGCGCCCCCGTCCAGCCCGACGACCTCCGCCACGTCGCCTACGCCCCCGCCCCGGTGGCGCGGCGGAAGGCGCTGCTGGCGCAGGTGAAGGCGGAGTGCCGCGACGTGCCCGGGGTGTACCGCATGCTCGGCGCGACGGGGCTGGTGCTGTACGTCGGGAAGGCGAAGCGGCTGCGGACGCGGCTGCTCAGCTACTTCCGGTCGGCGCGGACGGGGGGGCGCCGCGACAAGCAGGCGCGCATCCTCCGCCACGCGCACGCGCTGGAGTGGGAGGTCGCCCCCGACGAGTTCGCAGCGCTGCTGCGCGAGCTGCGGCTGATCAAGCGGCACCGGCCGCGCTTCAACGTCATGATGAACGTCGACGAGGCGCCGCGCGGGTGGCTCATGGTCACGCACGGCCCGGTGCCGGCGCTGCGCGTCGTGCAGCGCACCGACGACGCCGAGGCGGCGGTGCTCTACGGCCCGTTCCGCCGGCTGTCGATGCTGACCGAGGCGGCGCGCGCCCTGGCCGACGCGACCGGGGTCCGCGACTGCGCGCTCCCGCCGTCGCAGCTCCCGGCCGCGACGCCGGCGCGACGGCGCCGTGCGCTGGGCGTCGCCGAGCCGTCGCCC
>NZ_JARGEK010000233.1 GCF_029211165.1 Roseisolibacter sp. H3M3-2 | reverse complement strand
GCCGCGGGCTGCGCGCGCCAGAACGGGCCCGCGGCGGCGGGGGGCTCGGCGGCGCGCCGGCAGCCGGCGGCCGCGAGCGCGGCGAGGGGGAGGACGGCGAGTCGGCGCATGGCAGGGGAGGGGGCGATCGCGCAATGTACCCGCATGCCGTCCCTGCCGAACCCCGACGCGCTCGTCGTCCGCGAGGTCCCCGCCGCCGAGCACGAGGCGGTCGTCCCGCTCCTGCTGCTCGCCGAGCTGTCGGAGCGCGCGCTGCGGTGGAGCCTCGCCAACCTGAGCGACGTCGTCTACCGCGCGAACCTCGACGGCGCGCTCGTGGCCGCGGCGACCATGCGCTGGCGCGACGACCCGTGCGAGCTGGTCGAGCTCGCGGTCGCCGAGGCGGCGCACGGGCGCGGCGTCGGGCGCGCGGTCGTCGCGTGGCTGCTGGAGGAGGCGCGGCGGCGCGAGAAATCGGCGATGCTCGTCGGGACGGCCAACTCCAGCATCGGGAACCTCGCGTTCTACCAGAAGTGCGGGTTCCGCATGGACCACGTGCGGAAGGACTACTTCTGGTACGACCGCAGCGGGCGGAGCGAGCACGGCATCCCGACGCTCGACCTGCTGGTGTTCCGGTACGACCTCTAGGCGAGCATCCCCGCGTCCACCTCGCCCGTCGACGCGCACCCGCACAGCCCCATCGTCAGGTCGAGGTCCGCCAGCAGGCAGCGCAGCGCGTGGCGCACGCCCGCCTCGCCGCCCGCGGCCAGCGCGTGGGCGTACGGCCGCCCGTACAGCACCGCGCGCGCGCCGAGCGCCAGCGCCTTGAGCACGTCGGCGCCGCGCCGCACGCCCGAGTCCATCAGCACCGGCGCGCGCCCCGCGACCGCGTCGGCCACCCGCGGCAGCGCGTCGAGCGCGGCCACCGCGCCGTCCACCTGCCGCCCGCCGTGGTTGCTGACGACGACGCCGTCGGCCCCCGCGTCGAGCGCGCGCCGCGCGTCGTCGGGGTGGAGGATCCCCTTGAGCAGCAGCGGCAGCTGCGTCGACGCGCGCATGAACGCCAGGTCGTCCCACGAAAAGCCCGGGTGCACGTAGGTCCCGAGGAACGCCTGCACCGCGGCGCGCGGGTCCTGCTCCGGCGGCGCGGCGAGCGACGCGCGGAACGCCGGGTCGCCGAAGTAGTTCGCCAGCCCCTCGCCGCGCACGAACGGCAGGTAGCGGTGGCGCAGGTCGGCCTCGCGCCAGCCGAGCATCGTCGTGTCGAGCGTGACGACGACCGCGCCGTACCCGGCACGCTCGGCGCGCGCGAGCAGGCTCGCCATCACGTCGCGCCGGCGCGCCGGGTAGAGCTGGAACCAGCGCGGCGCGCCGGGGCGCACCGCCTCCATCGCCTCGGCGACCCGTTCCATGGGGATCGAGCTGACCGTGCTGCACACGAACGGCACGCCCTCGGCGGCGGCCGCGCGCGCCGGCGCCGCCTCCGCATCGGCGTGCAGGATGCCGAGCACCCCGATCGGCGCCAGCAGCACGGGCGCCGGCAGCCGCGCGCCGAGCAGCTCGACCGAGAGGTCGCGGCGCGAGACGTCGCGCAGCATGCGCGGCACGAGGCGCCGGCGCGCGAAGGCGTCGCGGTTCGCGCGCACCGTGGCGTCGCCCCCCGCGCCGCCTGCGACGTAGTGGAAGGGCCCGTCGGCAAGCGCGGCGCGCGCCGCCGCCTCCCACTCCTCGGGCGACACCGGCGGGAGCGGCTCGGCCGCCTGCGACGGGTCGAAGGCGCGCAGCTGCATCGCCAGGCCGTACGGGACGGCACCGGCGGCGGGCGCCTGGAGCGGCGGCGGGGCGTCGGGCATGCGGGGGGCTGGCGGCGGGTGTCGATATGGGGCGGCGCCCCACGCTGCGCCCCGCGCGCGGCGACGTCAACCAGCCACCGCCGCCGCGAGGACGACGGCGACCCGTCGGCGCCGGCAGTAGATTGGGGCCCATGACCCGCGTCGCCGCCCGCCTCGAGCTCGCGCTCACCGCCGAGCAGTGCGTCCACGCCGTGCAGGCGTCGATGGACGACCCGCGCGTGCGGGAGGCGTTCCGCGCGCTGCGCCCCGGCAAGGAGTACGCGGGGTGGGTGACGCACGTCGAGCCCGGGCGCCGCCTGGAGATCGCCTACGCCGCGCTCGACCCGATGACGAACAAGCGCATCCACCGCCTCGGCTGGCGCGTCACGTACGACTTCGCGCCCGCCGGCGCGGGGCGCACGCGCGTCGAGGTCGGCGTCGAGTACGGGCGGCTGGCCGCGCTCGGCGGGATGGGGCTGATGCGCGCGCAGGCCGAGAACGAGGTCGCGCGGCGGCTCTCGGCGCTGCACATGCTGGAGCTGGGCGCGCGTCTCGCCGCGGGCGGCGACGCCGAGGTCGCGCAGGAGGCGCTGGGCGCGGGCCCCGCGCACGTCGGGTTCCCCACGGCGGCCGCACGGGAGGCGGCGCGATGACGATCACCTCGGAGATGGAGCTGGCCGCGATGCAGCGCGTGGGGCGGCTGGTCGCGCGCACGCTCGCCCACATGCGCGCCGCGGTGCGCCCCGGCGTCACCACCGAGCAGCTCGACGCCGAGGGGGAGCGCGTCGCGCGCGCGGCCGGCGCGCGCTCGGCGCCGCAGCTCACCTACCAGTTCCCCGGCTTCACCTGCATCAGCGTCAACGAGGAGATCGTGCACGGCGTCCCCGGCCCGCGCGTGGTCGCCGCCGGCGACGTGGTGAAGCTCGACGTGACGCTGGAGCTCGACGGCTTCATGGCCGACAGCGCGTGCACGGTGCTCGTGCCGCCCGCGCTCCCCGAGGCGGTGCGGCTGCAGCGCGCCGCGCGGCTGGCGTTCAACCGCGGCCTCGACGCGGCGCGCGCGGGGCGCCGCATGCGCGACGTCGGCGCGGCGGTCGAGGGGGCCGCGCGCAAGGAGGGCGCGGCCGTGCTGCGCGAGCTGGAGGGGCACGGGATCGGGCGCAAGCTGCACGAGGCGCCGTCGGTCCCCAACTGGGCCGACCCGCGCGCCGACGTCGTGCTGCGCGACGGGCTCGTGATCGCGCTCGAGCCGATGCTCGCCGCCGCCCCGGCGCGCGTGGTCGAGGAGCGCGACGGGTGGACGCTGCGCACGCACAACCGCGTGCTCGCCGTGCACCACGAGCACACGATCGTGGTGCGGAACGGCGCCCCCCTCGTCCTCACGCTCGCCGCCTGACCGCCGTGCTCGCGGCGCTGCGCGACGAGCTGCTGGCGATGCGCGCCGAGGACCTGCGCGTGCGCGCCGAGCTGGAGGCGACGGGGGAGTTGTTCCAGGGGTACGCGCCGGCGATGGAGGCGGTGCACCGTCGCAACGCGGCGCGGCTGCGCGCGCTGGTCGCGGAGCACGGGTGGCCCGGCCGCTCGCTCGCCGGCGACGACGGCGCGGAGGCGGCGTGGCTGGTGGCGCAGCACGCGATCGGCGAGCCGGCGTTCCTGCGCGACGCGCTCGCCGCCCTGCGCGAGGCCGCGGCGCGCGGCGAGGTCCCGGCGTGGCAGCCGGCGATGCTCGACGACCGCATCCGCCTGTACGAGGGGCGCCCGCAGCGCTGGGGGACGCAGTTCGTCCCCGACCCCGACGGCTGGCTGCGCCCGCACGACATCGAGGAGCCCGACGGCGTCGAGGCGCGACGCGCGGCGGTGGGGCTGCCGCCGCTCGCGCCCCTGCTCGCGAGGCCCGAGCGGCAGGAGATCGACGACCGCGCGGCGTTCGACCGGGAGTACCGGGACTGGCTGCGGCGCACGGGATGGCGCGCGTGACGGGACGCGCGAACGCGCCCGCGCTCACCAACGCCACGCTGCTCGCCGGCGTGCGCGAGCTGGCGGCGCGCGACCCCGCGCTGGCGGCCGTCGTCGCGCGCCACGGCCCGCCGCCGATGTGGGGGCGCCCGCGCGGCTTCGCGACGCTGGCGCGCATCGTCCTCGAGCAGCAGGTCTCGCTCGCCTCGGCGGCCACCCTGTACGCGCGCGTCGAGGCGTCGCTCGGCGGCTTCACCCCCGCGACCGTCGGGGCGGCGGGGGAGGAGGGGCTGCGCGCGCTCGGCCTCACGCGGCAGAAGGCGCGCTACGTCCACGCGCTCGCCGGCGCCGTGTCGAGCGGCGCGCTCGCGCTCGACGCGCTGCACCGCGCGCCCGACGCCGAGGTGGAGGCGCGCCTCGTCGCGCTCCCCGGCATCGGCCCGTGGACCGCCGGCGTGTACCTGCTGATGGCGCTCCGCCGCCCCGACGCCTGGCCGCCGGGCGACCTCGCGCTGCACAAGGCGATCATGCGCGCCGACGGGCTGCCGCGCCTCCCGGCGAGCGCCGAGGCGACCGCGCTCGCGGAGCGGTGGCGCCCGTGGCGCGCGGTGGCGGCGCGCATCCTCTGGCACGGCTACCTGTCGGATCGCGGGGCGCGCGCCGCGTGAGCGCGCTCGGGCTGGCGTCGGGCAGCGTGCGGCTGGCGGCGCCCGACGCGGGGTGGGCCGGCGCCTATGCCGACGAGGCGGCGCGCATCCGCGCGGCGGTCGGCGGGCTCCCCGTGGCCGTCGAGCACGTCGGCAGCACCGCGGTGCCGGGCCTCGTCGCGAAGCCGATCCTCGACCTGCTGCTCGGCCGCCCCGCCGACGTGCCGGGGGAGGCGTACGTGGCGCCGCTCGCCGCGCTGGGCTACGTCCACCGCGGGCCGTACGGGATCCCGGGGCGCGAGTACTTCGTGCGCGACGACGCGGCCGGGCTGCGCACGCACCACCTGCACCTGGTGCGCGAGGGGAGCGCGCTCTGGCGCGACCACCTCGCCTTCCGCGACGCGCTGCGCGCCGACCCCGCGCTGGCCGCCGAGTACGCGGCGCTCAAGCGCGCGCTGGCGGCGGCGCACGCCGCCGACCGCGAGGCGTACACCGACGGGAAGGGCGCCTTCGTCCGGCGCGTCCTGCGGCTGGCCGGCGCGGACCCCGGCGCGTAGCGTACGGCGTCCGCCCGCCCCCGTCCCGCCCCCGCCGCCCGTGCTCCACGTCCTCGCCGAGATCCGCCTGCGCCCCGGCGCCCGCGACGCCTTCGTCGCCGAGTTCCGCCGCCTGACGCCGCTCGTCCTCGCCGAGGACGGGTGCATCGAGTACGCCGGCGCGCTGGAGGCGCCGACGGCGATCGCCGCGCAGGCGGAGCCGCGCGACGACGTGCTCACCGTGGTCGAGAAGTGGCGCGACGAGGCGGCGCTGGCCGCGCACCTCGCGGCGCCGCACATGGACGACCACCGCGCGCGCGCCCGCGATCTCGTCGACGGCGTGACGATCCGCGTGCTGCGGGGGATCTGACGTGCCGCCGACCGTCGCGACGATCGGGTACGAGGGGACGAACGTCGCCGACTTCCTGCGCGCGCTGCGCGACGCCGGCGTGCGGCTGCTGGTCGACGTGCGCGCCGTCGCCAGCTCGCGGCGCCCCGGCTTCGCCAAGACGCGCCTCGCCGCCAACCTGGAGGAGGCGGGGATCGGGTACGTGCACCTGCGCGGGCTCGGCACGCCGGCCGACGGGCGCGCCGCCGCGCGCGCCGGGCGCCACGCCGAGATGCACGCGATCTTCGCCGAGCACCTGGCGACCGACCGGGCGCAGGCCGAGCTGGCGCAGCTGGAGGCGCTGGTGCGCGACGGGCCCAAGCTCGCGCTGCTCTGCTTCGAGGCCGACCCGGCGCACTGCCACCGGACGCTCGTCGCGGCGGCGCTGCGCGAGCGCGTGCCGGTCGCCGTCGAGCACCTGCGCCCCGAGCGTGAGGCGGGGGACTGAGCGTGGGCGCGGCGCCCTCCGTGCCGTCGGTGCGCGTGGCCACGGCCGACGACGTGCCGGCGCTGGTCGCGCTGATGCGCGCGTTCTACGCCGAGTCCGGGTACCCGCTGCCGGAGGGGCCGGCGGCGCGCACCTTCGCGGTGCTGGTCGCCGACCCGGCGCTCGGCCGCGTGTGGCTGCTGGAGGCCGACGGCGCGCCGGCCGGCTACCTCGCCATGACGGTCGCGTTCAGCATGGAGCACGGCGCGACGCGCGCCTTCGTCGACGACCTGTTCGTGCTCCCCGCGGCGCGCGGGCGCGGGCTGGCGGCCGCGCCGCCCGCCGCCGCGCGCGCCGACTGTGCGGCCCGCGGCGCGCACGCGATGTACGTCGAGGTCGGCCCCGACGACGACGGCGCGCGGCGCGTCTACGCGCGCGCCGGGTTCGAGGACACGGGGCGCGTCCTGCTCGCCCGCGCGCTCGCGGCGCCGCTGCACCTCGCGGAGTGATCCGCGTGCGCCGCGCGCCCCTCCCGCTGCTCCTCGCGGCCGCGCTGCTGCCGGCGGCGCTCCTACCGGCGGCGGCGCGCGCGCAGGCGGTGCGCGTGACGCTGGCCGACACCGCCACCGGCGAGACGCCGGCGCACGTGTTCGTGTCGCTGGTGCCCGCCGACGGGGGCGCGGCGGCGGACCAGGGGCTCACCGGCGCCGGCGGGGTGCGGCTGCTGCGCGCGCCCGCGCCCGGGCGGTGGGCGGTCCTGGTGCGCCGCGTCGGCTTCCGGCCCGAGCGCTTCGGGCCGTGGACGCTGGCCGCCGGCGCGACCGTCGACGCGCGGCTCGCGCTCGCCGCGCGCCGCGTCGCGCTGGGGCGCGTGACGCTCGCCGAGGAGGCGCGCTGCGGCACCCCGGCGAGCCGCGCGGCGGGGGTCGACGCGCTGCTCGCGGTGTGGGACGCGCTGCGCGCGACGCTCGAGACCTCGGCGCAGGGGCGCGAGGAGCGCACGGTCGCCTTCGAGACGCGCGCGTTCCGCCGCGAGCTGCGGCTGAACGGCGACCCCGGGCGCCGGCGCGAGGAGCCGTGGGTCGCCGCGAGCGGGCGCCCCTTCACCGCCACCGTCGTCGACAATCGGTTCGTCGTCGGGGACCCCGGCTGGGAGGCGGCGTGGCACGGCCCGGACGAGCGCACGCTGCTCGGCGAGGCGTTCGTGCGCGGCCACTGCTTCGCCCGCGTGGAGGGCACGGGCGCGGACTCGGGGATGGTCGGGCTGCGCTTCGAGCCCGCGCGCGACGCGCGCGCCGCGCGCGACGCCGACATCGCGGGCGTGCTCTGGCTGGACCGCGCGTCGGCCGAGTTGCGGCGCGTCGACTACCGCTACGTGCGCCTCGACTGGGGACGCCTGCGCGTGCCGGCGGCGTTCACGCGCGACCGCCTCGACGAGCGCGAGCCGGTGCCCGGCGGCGTGATCGAGTTCGCGCGGCCGGCGTCGGGTCCCTGGATCGTCTCGCGGTGGACGGTGCGGATGCCGCGCACCCGCCGCGAGGGCGCGGGCGGGCTGTCCGTCGTCGGCCTCACCGAGGTCGGCGCCGAGGCGCGGCTGGAGGGCGACGCCGCGCCGGCGTACGCGCGCGCGCACGGCGTGGCGTGGGACTCGCTGCGCGCGCGCCCGCTCGCCGGCGCGCTGGTGTTCGGCCCCGGCGGCCGCTCCGTCGCCACCGACGCCGAGGGGCGCTGGACGCTCGACTCGCTCCCCGTCGGCGCCGCGACCTTCACCGTCGCGCACCCCGCGCTCGACTCGCTCGGCGTGTACGACGTGGGCGGCGACGGCGAGGCGCGCGCGGACGGCGGCGGCGCGCCGGTGCGCCTGGCGTCCCCGTCGCTCGCCACGCTGTCGCGCGAGCTGTGCCCGGCCGACCCCGCGTCGGCGCCGCCGGCGGGCTACGGCGCGGTGTACGGCGCCGTGCGGGGGCTGCGCGGCGGCGCGCCCGGCGAGGTCGCGCGGACCGCGCTCCCCGACGCGCGCGGAAGTCGG
>NZ_JARGEK010000232.1 GCF_029211165.1 Roseisolibacter sp. H3M3-2 | reverse complement strand
AGCGCTGGACGCTGACCGCGGCCGGCGAGCTGCGGAGCGCCAACGGGCTGTGCGCCACGGCCGTCGGCGCCGGCGCGCCCGTGGTCCTGCGCGCCTGCGACGGCTCGGCGTCGCAGCGGTGGACGTCGGCCGCCGCCGCCACGGCGTCCCGCTCGCTGCGGGCGTCGCGCTGAGTCGCTCGGGGCCGGCTAGCGTGGCCCCCAGCAATCGATTACGTTGCGAGTCTTGCGTCCGTCCGCCCTACGTACAGCCACGTACAGCACCTGATCGGGCCCGTCCTCCAGCCCGGAAGACCCCCAGCCCGGAGAGCGTCATATGCATCCGTTCATCGAGACCCAGAAGGAGTGGCTCCGCAGCGACATCCCCGCGTTCCGCGCCGGTGACACGCTTCGCGTCAACGTGCGCGTGAAGGAGGGCGATAAGGAGCGCCTCCAGGCCTACGAGGGCGTCTGCATCGCCCGCCGCGGCAGCGGCGTCAGCGAGACGTTCACCGTCCGCAAGATCTCGAACGGCGTCGGCGTCGAGCGCATCTTCCCGGTCCACAGCCCGATGATCGGGAGCGTGGCCGTGGTGCGCCGCGGCCTCGTCCGTCGCGCGAAGCTCTACTACCTGCGCAACGTCACCGGCAAGGCCGCCCGCATCCGCGAGCGCAAGGTCGCGCCGCGCAGCAGCGCCCCGGCCGCCGCGCCGCAGGGCTGAGCCGCCCCTCCCGCCGCGCACCCGCGCGCCGGGCCGGACGTGCCGTGGAGTGACCTCGAGCGGGCCGTGCGCGCAGCGCACGGCCCGCTCGTCGCTGGCGTCGACGAGGTGGGCCGCGGCCCCCTCGCCGGCCCCGTCGTCGCCTGCGCCGTCGTCATGCCCCCCGACGTCCGCGCCCTCCCCGGCGTCGACGACTCGAAAAAGCTCGCCCCCGCCGAGCGCGAGCGGCTGGCCGCGCTGATCCGCCGCCGGGCGCTCGCCCTCGGGGTGGGCGCCGCCAGCCCGCGCGAGGTCGACGCGCTGAACGTCTACCACGCGACGACGCTCGCCATGCGCCGCGCCCTCGCCCGCGTCTCGGCCAGGCTCGGCGCCGAGCCGCACCACGTGCTGGTGGACGGCAAGCCGATCCGCACGCTGGGCGTCGTGCACACCGCGGTCGTCGGCGGCGACGCGCGGTGCTACGCCATCGCCTGCGCGTCGATCGTCGCCAAGGTCACCCGCGACCGGCTGATGCACGCCCTCGCGACCCGCCACCCCGGCTACGCCTGGGACCGCAACGTCGGCTACGGCACCCCCGACCACCGCGCCGGGATCGCGCGCCTGGGGCTGACCGCGCACCACCGCCGCAGCTTCTGCGCGTCCGCCCAGACCGAGCTCGCCCTCGACGCGGCCGACGCTGGCGACCCGCCGCTCCCCCCGGCAGAATAGCGCGCATGACAGACACCTCCGTATTCCGCGCGGGACTCCTCGACGGTCAGGTCGCCCTCGTCACCGGCGGCGGCACCGGCATCGGCTTCGGCATCGCCGAGCTGCTCGCCGCCCTCGGCGCGCACGTCGTCCTCGCCAGCCGCAAGCCCGAGCACCTCGACGCCGCGGCGACGAAGCTCCGCGAGGCCGGCGGCTCGGCGTCCACCGTCGCCGTCGACGTCCGCGACCCCGAGCGGGTGAAGGCGATGGTCGAGCAGGTGCAGCACGAGCGCGGGCGCATCGACCTGCTCGTGAACAACGCGGCCGGCAACTTCTACGCGCCGTCCGAGGCGCTCACCCCGAACGCCTGGAAGAGCGTCGTCGAGATCGACCTCTACGGCACCTTCTTCTGCTCGCAGGCCGTGCTGCCCGTCATGAAGGCGCAGGGCGGGGGGCGCATCGTCAGCATCTCGATGACGCTGCACTACCGCGGCTGGCCGCAGATGGCGCACGCGACCGCCGCGAAGGCCGGGGTCGACGCGCTCACGCGGACGCTGGCCGTCGAGTGGGCGCCCTACGGGGTGCGCGTGAACGCGATCGCCCCCGGGCCGATCCCCACGGAGGGAGTGCGGAAGGCGTTCACGCCGCCGGCCGACAGCGGGATCCCCGACGTCTTCGCGGCCGCCGACGCGGCGATGGCACGGTACGCGCAAAAGTCAATACCGCTGCAACGCTGGGGAACCCCCCGCGACATCGCCAACACGGTCGCCTTCCTCGCGTCGCCCGCGGGGGACTGGATCACCGGGGCGATCCTGGTGGTGGACGGGGGGGAGTGGCTCTCCAAGGCCGGTGCGTGACCGGTCGCAACGGGGGCCCACGGCGTGACGGTCCCGGCCCGGTGGCGTAGGTCACGGGAGGGCGAGGGTGAGTTAGAGGAGGCGTGATGGCAGTCACGCCGAGCCCCGCTGGAGGACCGTACGTTGCCCTTGCGTGATGGCGGAATCGGTCGGACACCGCTGCTCCGCGACAGGGCGCGCCAGAAGCCGACCGGCGCCGCTTCCACCACCATCCAAACGGGGAGTCACACCATGCGTTCCTTCCGCGTTCTCGTTCTGGGCCTCGCCGGCGCCGCCAGCCTCAGCGCCTGTGCGACCAAGGGGTACGTCAACCGCAAGGTCGACCAGTTCGTCGGCTACGAGCGCGTCGAGCGCCAGAACGCCGACAGCGCCCAGGCCCGCGACATCGCCGCGCTCCGCACGGACCTGACGTCGCTCCGCAACGACCTCCAGACCATGCGCAACGAGTTCGGCGCGCGCATCACGGCGATGGAGGATCAGGTCAAGTTCGCCCTCCCGGTGCACTTCGCGTTCGACGACGCGTCGGTCCGCGCCGAGGACCAGGCGGCGCTGCAGCGCTTCGCCCAGGTCGCGAACAAGTACTACAACGGCGCCGCGATCACGATCGAGGGCTTCGCCGACCCGGCCGGCTCGACGTCGTACAACCGCTCGCTGTCGCAGAAGCGCGCCGACTCGGTGAAGGACTTCCTGGTCGCGCAGGGGCTGAACGACGGCCTGCTCAAGACGGTCGGGATGGGCGAGAGCCGCCAGATCCGTCCGGGCGCGGCCCGTGACGACGCGGGCGCGGAGCTCAACCGCCGCGTGGTGTTCGTGATCGAGTCGCCGGGCGTGGGGTCGACGACGGCCGCCGCCACCACGGCCTCGGTCCAGCAGTAAGCAGCACGCCGACCGGCCGGGCGTCCGCGCCCGGCCCGGTTGGACTCCCCGGAAACGCTGCCCCGCCGCGCCGCGGCACCGCAGCGTCCCTCACGCCCCGCCGAGCCCCGCTCGGCGGGGCGTGTCGCGTGCGACGGCCGCGTCCGCCGCCGGACACGATCGCGGTCCGACACTTGAAGGGGGCGCCCGGCACGTGCACGATACGCCCGACATGACCGCCTCCAGACCCGCCCCCGCCCGCCGCGCGCCCGCCCGACGCGCCGGCGACGCCACGCTCGCGCCCGCGACCGCGCCGCGCCTCGTCATCGCCTCCGTCACGCCCGCCGTCGATGGCGGGCGGTTCCCCGCCAAGCGCGTCACCGGCGAGCCGTGCGTCGTCGGCGCCGACGTGTTCCGCGAGGGGCACGACCTGCTGCGCGCGCGCATCCGCTACCGCGGCCCCGGCGACGCGCAGCCGCGCACCGCCCCCATGACCCTCGACCCGGCGACCGACCGCTGGGAGGGGGAGTTCGCGCTCGACGCCGTGGGCCGCTGGTCGTTCACGGTCGAGGCGTGGACGGACGAGTTCGCGACCTGGCGCGAGCGGCTCGCCAAGCGCGTCGCCGCGCAGCAGCCCGAGGTCGTCGTCGAGCTGCTCGTCGGGGCCGCGCAGCTGCAGCGCGGCGACTGCCGCGCGCCGTGCGGCGCCGCGCGCCCGCTCGAGGAGCGCGTCGCCGCCGCGCAGGACGACGAGCTGGCGGCGCTGATGGCAACCCACGCGCCGCCGTCGGACCTGACCACCTACGAGCGCGAGCTGCCGCTGCTTGTCGAGCGCCCGAGCGCCGCGTTCGCGTCGTGGTACGAGTTCTTCCCGCGCTCGACGTCGCCGGAGCCGGGGCGCCACGGCACCTTCGCCGACGCCGAGGCGTGGCTGCCGCGGATCGCGGAGCTCGGCTTCGACGTGGTGTACCTGCCGCCCATCCACCCGATCGGGCACACCTTCCGGAAGGGGCGCAACAACACACTCACCCCGGAGCCCGGCGACGTCGGCAGCCCGTGGGCGATCGGCAACGAGCACGGCGGCCACACCGCCGTGGAGCCGGCGCTCGGGACGCTCGCCGACTTCGAGCGCTTCGTGCAGCGCGCCAACGCGCTGGGGCTCGAGGTCGCGCTCGACTACGCGCTGCAGTGCTCGCCCGACCACCCGTGGGTGAAGGAGCACCCGGACTGGTTCGTGATCCGCCCCGACGGCACGATCGCGTACGCGGAGAACCCGCCCAAGAAGTACCAGGACATCTACCCGCTCGACTTCTGGTCGCAAGACCGCGACGGGCTGTGGGCGGCGTGCCGCGACGCGCTGCGCTTCTGGATCGAGCGCGGGGTGAAGACGTTCCGCGTCGACAACCCGCACACCAAGCCGTTCGCGTTCTGGGAGTGGGCGATCGCCGAGGTGCGCCGGGAGCACCCGGACGTCGTGTTCCTCAGCGAGGCGTTCACCAAGCCGAAGAAGCTCCTGCACCTCGCCAAGCTCGGCTTCTCGCAGTCGTACGGCTACTTCACGTGGAAGAACGCCGACTGGGAGATCCGGCAGTGGTTGGACGAGTTCCTCGCGCCCGACGTGGTCGAGTACCACCGCGGGAACATGTTCGTGAACACGCCCGACATCCTGCACGAGTTCCTGCAGACGGGGGGGCGCGGGGCGTTCCGCCTGCGGCTGCTGCTCGCCGGCACGCTCAGCCCGCTGTACGGCGTGTACAGCGGCTACGAGCTGCTGGAGCACGAGCCGGTGCGCCCCGGCAGCGAGGAGTACCTCGACAGCGAGAAGTACCAGCTGCGGCACCGCGACTTCGCGCGCCCGGGGAACCTCGACGCCGACATGGCGCGGCTCAACCGGATCCGCCGCGCCGAGCCGGCGCTGCAGCGGCAGGACAACCTGACGTTCCACCCGTCCGACAACCCGAACGTCCTGTTCTACCGGCGCGCCGGGGTGCGGGGCTCCGCCGACCTGCTGGTCGCGGTGAACCTCGACCCGCGCAACGCGCACGCGACCATGGTCCACGTGCCGATCGACGAGATGCACATCGACGAGGGGGAGCCGTACGAGGTGGAGGACCTGCTGACCGGCGCGCGCTACACGTGGCGCGGGAGCCGCAACTACGTGCGCCTCGACCCGGCGCACGAGCCCGCGCACGTGCTGCGCGTGGCGCCGCGCCCGCCGCGCCCCAAGGCGCGTCCGGCCGCCCCCGCCGCCGGGGGGCACGCGTGACCGCACCCGCGACCACGGCATCGACGGCGACCGGCCGGGAGGCGCACCCCGGGCTCGACGACGGCAACCCGCTCTGGTACAAGGACGCCGTCATCTACCAGCTGCACGTCAAGGCGTACCGCGACGGCGACGGCGACGGCTACGGCGACTTCCGCGGGCTCCTGGACAAGCTGGACTACGTGCAGTCGCTGGGCGTGGACTGCATCTGGCTGCTCCCGTTCTACCCGTCGCCGCTGCGCGACGACGGCTACGACATCTCCGACTACAAGGCGATCAACCCGACGTACGGGACGCTGGACGACTTCCAGCGCTTCCTCGACGCGGCGCACGCCCGCGGGATCCGCGTGATCACCGAGCTGGTGATCAACCACACGAGCGACCAGCACCCGTGGTTCCAGCGCGCGCGCCTGGCGCCCAAGGGGAGCCCGGAGCGCGACTGGTACGTGTGGACGGACGACCCGAACCGGTACGCCGGGACGCGCATCATCTTCACCGACACCGAGACGTCCAACTGGACGTGGGACCCGGTGGCGCAGCAGTTCTACTGGCACCGCTTCTTCAGCCACCAGCCGGACCTGAACTTCGACAACCCGGCGGTGCTGGAGGCGGTGCTCGACGCGATGCGCTTCTGGCTCGACATGGGGGTCGACGGGCTGCGGCTCGACGCGATCCCGTACCTGGTCGAGCGCGACGGGACGAACTGCGAGAACCTCCCCGAGACGCACGTCGTCCTGAAGCGGCTGCGGGCGGCGCTCGACGCCGAGTACCAGAACCGGATCTTCCTCGCCGAGGCGAACCAGTGGCCGCCCGACGTCCGCCCGTACTTCGGCGACTCGGACGAGTGCCACATGGCGTTCCACTTCCCGCTGATGCCGCGCATGTACATGGCGGTGGCGCGGGCGGACCGGACGCCGATCGTCGAGATCCTGGCGCGCACGCCCGAGATCCCGGCCGACTGCCAGTGGGCGATCTTCCTCCGCAACCACGACGAGCTCACGCTCGAGATGGTGACGGACGAGGAGCGCGACTACATGTACAGCGAGTACGCGAAGGACCCCCGCATGCGCATCAACGTGGGGATCCGCCGCCGGCTCGCGCCGCTGATGGGCGGGGCGCGCCGCAAGATCGAGCTGATGAACACGCTCCTCATGTCGATGCCCGGCACGCCGATCGTCTACTACGGCGACGAGATCGGGATGGGCGACAACGTGTTCCTCGGCGACCGCAACGGCGTGCGCACGCCGATGCAGTGGAACGGCTCCTGGAACTCGGGGTTCTCCGAGGCCGACCAGGCCGCGCTCTACAGCCCGCCGATCGTCGACCCGCCCTACGGCTACCAGGGCGTGAACGTGATGGCCGCCGAGCGCTCCGACGCGTCGCTGCTGCGGTGGATGCGGCGGCTGATCGCCGTGCGCAAGACGTCGCACGCCTTCGGACGCGGGCGCATCGAGTTCCTGCACCCGGCCAACCGCCGCATCCTCGTCTTCCTGCGCGAGTACGAGGGGGAGACGGTGCTGGTCGCGTGCAACCTGTCGTGGACGTCGGAGCCGGTGGAGCTCGACCTCTCGCGCTTCGAGGGGTACACGCCGGTCGAGATGTGGAGCGACCGCCCGTTCCCGACGATCGGGTCGCTGCCGTACCTGCTCACCTTCGGCCCGCACGGCTACTACTGGTTCCGCCTCACCCGTCCGTCCGACGGCGGGACGGCCGCGTGAGCGCGGGCGGGGCGGCACCCGACTGGTGGTCGCTCCCGCCGCACGCGCTGGCGGAGTACTTCGGCGCGCAGCGGTGGAGCGGGGCGCGCGGCGCCGCGATCGCCGACGTCGCGGTCGAGGCGGTGGTGCCGGTCCCCCTGGCGGACGCGCCGCCGTGCGCGGTGCTCGTGGTCCGCGGCCGCGTGGGGGACGCGCGGGTGCGCTGGCAGCTCCCCCTGGCGGAGGGCATGCCGCCGCGCGACGCGACGGCGCTCCCGGCGTTCCGGGACGCGGTGCGCGAGGCCGTGGTCGCCGGGCGCGCGCTCGACGGCACGGCCGCCGACGGATCGCCCGTGCGGTGGCGCGCGCGGTCGGTGGGCGCCGACGCCCGGCTCGACGCCGCGCTCCCGTCGCGCGTCGGCTCGGCGGAGCAGAGCAACACGTCGATCCTCTACGGCGACGCGGCGATCCTGAAGCTGTTCCGGCGGCTCGAGGCGGGGCCGCAGCCCGACGTCGAGATCGGCGACGCGCTCGCCCGTGCCGGCTTCGCGCACGTCCCGGCGCTGCTCGGCGTGATCGAGCTGCAGGCCGGCGACGAGCGCACGGTGCTGGGGATGGCGCAGGCGATGGTGCCCGGGGCCGAGGACGCGTGGGCGTGGCTCGTGTCGCGCGCCACGACGGCCGTGGCCGGCGACGCGCGGGCGTGGGACGCGTCGGTCGCCGAGGCCGGGCGGCTCGGCGCCACCGCGCGCGCGCTGCGCGACGCGCTGGCGGCCGTCCCCGACCCGGACTTCGCCGCGCAGCCCGCCAC
>NZ_JARGEK010000231.1 GCF_029211165.1 Roseisolibacter sp. H3M3-2 | reverse complement strand
CGACTTCGGGCGCGTGACGGCGACCGCGGGGAGCGCGACGGGCGCGCGCGGCACCACGACGCGCAGCTCGCGCACGCCCGGCGCGTCCTCGCGCGCGGCGACGACGACCGACGGCCCCGCGTACGGCCGCTGCCCGATGCGGCGCACCAGCACGCGGAAGGTGCCGCCCGCCGCGGGGGAGAGCGTGGCGACGCCCGCCGCGTCGGTGACGCCGGTCGCCGCCGCGGCGCCGTCGGGCGCGCCCAGGCTGACCACCGCCGACGGGAGCGGCGCGCCGGTCGCGGAGTCGGTGACGACGACGCGCAGCGCCTGCGCGCCGAGCGCGCACGGGAGTACGGCGAGCGGAGCGAGCGCCGCGAGCGCGAGCGTCGCGCGCGTCATCCGTCCGTCGCCCGCCGCCCGCCGAACGCGATCACGTTCCCGTCCGGGTCCTCGACGTAGAAGTCCGCGGTCCCCCACGCGGTGGCGGCCAGCGGCTTCCGGATGACGACGCCGTTCGCGACGCACGCCGCGTAGAACGCGTCGATCCCGTCGACCCCGGCCGCCGCGTCGAGGTGCTCGTGCGCGCGCCGCCGGCGGCGCGCGTCGTCGTCCGCCGGCGCCTCCTTCAGGTGCAGCTCGAGCCCGTCCCGCGTGCCGATCGCGTAGAAGCCGTCCCACGGCGCGCCGAACGCGAAGCCGAGGCGCTCGTAGTACGCGACGGCGCGCGCGAGGTCGCCGACCAGCAGCTGCGGGGCGAGCGAGGTGAGGCGCGGCGCGCGGGGCCCGGACGTCATGCGGGGCCGGCGTCGGCGGGCGCGTCGTCGGCGGGCGCGTCGTCGGCGGCGGAGGTGTCGAGGATCTCGCCCGCCAGCGCCGCGTCCTCCGCGCGCACGAGCAGGCGCACCGGGAAGATGAGCGCCATCCCGGGGAGCGTGCCCCCCGCGGTGTCGGCGAGGACGTGCGCGGGGATCCCGTTCGCCTCGAGGATCGTCGCGTCCAGCCGCGCCTCGAACTCGTTCAGGTAGCGTCGCAGGACGACGGGGGCGTCGGACACGGGGAGGGCGCGGGTGGGGAGCGTGGGGGCGCGACCGCGCGTCAGCGCGCGTGGACCGTGACGGGCACGGTGAGCGTCTGGAAGTCGGCGTTCACGACCGTGACCGCCGCGTCGCCGGCGCCCGCGGCGACCACGACGGCCGTGGTGTCGCTCGTCACGCGCACGGCGGCGACGGCCGGGCGCGTGGCGTCGAACGTGTGGCGCTGCACGGACAGCCGCCCTCCCGAGCGGTCGGTGCTGTACGCGCGTACCACCGCCGAGTCGCCGACGGCGAGCGCCAGCGACCCGGGCGTCACGCGCACCTGCGTGCGCGGCTCCAGGGTCGAGACCTCGTCGCCGCAGCCGAGCGACGCGCCCGCGACCGAGAGGAGCAGCGCGCGGCGGACGCGCGCGTTCACGCCGCCCCCGGCGCGTCCGGCGCGCGCTCGCCGAACCAGTAGCACAGCCCGTCCGGCGCGACGACGTAGAACACCCGCCACGACGAGCCGTCGTGACGCTCGACGTCGACGTCGGACGACTCCTTGCGGAGCCCGTTGGCGCGGAACTCGGCCAGCAGCGCGTCGAGCCCCCGCACGTGGAACGCGCACCCGTCCTGCGTCGGGTCGCCCCCGGTCTCGGCGAGCCCGAGCTCGACGGCGTCCCGCGCCAGCGCCGCCGACGCGTGCGGCTCGCTCCCGCGCGCGACCACGCGGAAGCCGAGCACCGTCTCGTAGAACGGCAGCGCCGCCGCCACGTCGCCGACCGGCAGACGCGTGTGGTCGCCCCGGTATCCGAACGCCCGTTCCAGCGTGGCGGCCATCGGTGCATCCTCGGTGTGGGCACTGTCCGGGCCGCCCGACCGGATGCCACTCGCCGGCGCGCGGCGCGGCCCGGGCGGCGTCGCCCGAGGGTCGCGTCCTAGCATACCCCGGCGGCCCGCCGCGCCGCCACCGCCGCGCCGCCGGGGCTATGTTGCGGCATGTCGATGGCGTTCCTGCGGGACGACGCGGAAGGGGAGATGCCCCGCCGCCACTACGGGCTCCCCGAGCGGGACGACCCTGACTACGACCGCGTCGCCGCGCGGGCGCTGCTCGAGGCCGCGCGCGTGGGCGAGACGCAGCTCGCCGAGCGGGCGACCGGCTACTACTGGGGCGAGCCGCGCCTCCGCCCGCACGTCGAGGCGATGCTCGCCGAGGCCGAGCAGGCGAAGGACGACCGCCTGGAGCAGCTGGCGCGGCGCTTCCTGCGCTGACCGCGGCGCGGCCGCGCCCGCGTCAGCCCATGCCCGACGGCACGCGCGCCCGGATCCCGTCGTAGCAGCCGCCGCAGAGCAGGCGGACGCCGAGCGACGCCTCGGCCTCCTCCGTCCACCGCCCGCCGCACGCGACGCGCAGCCGCTCGCACGCGTCGCACCACGCGTCGGGGCGCGGGTTCCCGGGGTCGTCGTCGGCGTGGAAGAACGCCCGCCCGTCGCCGCGCGCGAGGTGCCCGCACACGTAGGCCGGCGCGGAGTCGCCGTGCGTGGCGCAGCGCACGCGTCCCGTGCGCGGATCGTCGTCCGTCATGCTCGCAGGATGCGGGGCGTGGTCACGCGGAGCGCGCGCGCAGCTCCGGCTCGCTCAGCCCGTAGATCGGCGGCGTGGCCACGCCGAGCAGGCCGAGCGTGAGGTACAGCTGTCCGCGGTGGTGCGCCTCGTGCTCGAGCATCGCGCGCAGCCACTTCCACGTCGTCAGCTCGGCGCCCGCCGGGGTGCGCGTGCGCCCCGCCCAGCGCTCGGGCGTGAGCTCGGCGAGGATCGCCAGCGACTCCTCGTGCAGCCGCTCGTGGTACGCGACCACCGCCGGCAGCCCGTCCGCCAGCTCGCGCCCGTGCCCCGGGTACCGGCTCGGCCGGCCGGCGACCGTCTCGGCGTACATCCACCGCTCGATCCCGGCGAGGTGGCGCACCTGGTCGCCCGCCGACCAGCGCCCCTCTCCCGGCACCCACTCCAGCGCGTCGGCCGGGATGCACGCGACGACGCGCCGCGTGCGCGCGTGCACGCTCGCGAGGTGGTCGAGGAATCCCTCGAGCTCGGGGAACGCCGACGGACCCGGCGTCACCGGCGGCGCCGGTACGTGATGCGCAGGTCGTCCTGCCAGTGCACGTCGTCCTCGCACACCTCCGACGTGCCCTCGATCGTGTCGCCGCCGTCGGCGAAGCGGCCGGTGATGCGCTGCGAGAACCCCGGCGCGTTCCGCCACCAGCGCCACGCGACGTCGTCGACGCTCGTCTCGTAGACGCGGAACACGCCGCGCGAGTCGTAGTAGTGCAGGCGGAGCGCGGCCGCGTCGTCGTCGGCCGGCGCCGCGCCGCCCGGGGCGGCGCGGTCGTGCCCCATGCGCCCGATCACCGAGAGCGCGTCGGGGAAGTCGGGGTGGTCGGTGCGCGAGCGGAGCAGCAGGAACCGCTCCCCCTCCAGCCACTCGACGTCGACGGTGCCGCGCACGACGACGCCCGGCATGGCGGGGTGCGTGGCCTCGGTGGTCCAGCGGCCGACGAGCCGGCCGAGCGCGGCGGGGTGCGGATCGGAGGTCATGGTGGATGGGCGGCGCGGCGGACCCCCGCGCGACGCGGACGCCCGCCGCGTGCAACGTGCGCGGCGGCGCGGCGCCGGTCCAGGGGCCGCGCCCTCAGCCCGCGTCCGGCGGCGCGCCCAGCAGCGACGCGAACGTCGTCGTGAGCAGCGGAGTCCGCCGCGCGCGCTCGACCGCCGCCCAGCGGTGGTGCGCCGCGCACGCGCGCCGCGCGTCGCCCGCGCCCGTGCCGAGCAGGCAGCGCGCGTGGCGCGCCGGCGCGTCGAACAGGTCCACCACCTGCGCCAGCGTGAGCGCCGCGGGGTCGACGGCGAGCGCGAACCCGCCCGTCGGCCCGCGGCTGCTCGTCGCCACGCCGGCCCGCGCCAGCGCGTGCAGCGTCTTGCCGAGGTAGTTGCGCGGCGCCCCGATCGCCCCCGCGACGTCCCCGGCGCGCATCGGCGGGCCCCCGTAGCCGCGCGCCAGGACGAGCGTCGCGCGGATCGCGTAGTCGGAGGTGCGGGAGGCGGTCATCGCCGGCTCACCGTGGCGTCACGGCGCGACGGTGAGGTGCCCGACCATGCCGAGCAGCGCGTGCGGGTCGCACTGGAAGAAGTAGCGCCCCGCCGGCAGCGCGACCTTGAAGTCCCAGGTCTGCCCCTGCAGCTGGAGCATGTCGCCCGCCTTCGGCAGCCCCGACACGCCGGGGCTGGAGTCGGCGACGAAGTGCACGTTGTGCACGCCCGACACGAGCGTGTACCGCACGACGTCGCCGGGGCGCGCGCTCACCTCGGCGGGGCGGAAGACGTTGTTCCCCGCGTCGTCGGTCGCCATCTCGACGGTGATGACCCTGCCGCCCGCGTCGGGCGTCTGCTCGCCGCCGGAGGCGGGCGCCTGCTGCTGCGCGGCCGGCTCGGACGACGGTGCGGGGGCGGGCGCCTCCCCGCCGCAGGCGGCGAGGAGGGCGACGAGCGCGAGGGGGAGCGGGGCGGTGCGGAGGGAGCGGAGCATGGGAGGGGATCGGAGAGGGAGGGCGGATCAGAAGTCCTTGCGGCGGAAGGCGCGCGCGCCGAACGCGGCCGGCACGGCGACCCACGCGAGCAGGAGGGCGGCGGCGACGAGCGCGCCGGGGCCGCCGAAGAACCGCGCGAACACGGCGCCCGTGTAGCCCAGCAGGGCGGCGCCGTCGAAGCGCAGGAGGAGGAGCACGCGCGCGAGGTCCACCGGGTTGGCGAGCATCGCGGCCAGCAGCGGGCGCTCGAGCGCGTGGTCGCCGAACACCGCCAGCAGGAGCAGCACGCCGCCGTCGTAGAGCAGGGCGAGCGCGAGCCACAGCCCGACCGCGGCGCCGAGGCCGCGCGCGCGGTCGTCGGTGCGCAGCGCGACGAGGAACGCGAGCGCCACGAACACGCCGGTCAGCAGCGCGCCGGCGCCCAGCAGGACGAGCAGCGACGCGCCGTGGCCGGAGGGGACGCCGTGCAGCGCGAACGGCAGCCCGGCGCCGAGGACGTAGGCGGCGGCGGTCGGCAGCGCGAGCCCGCCGTAGAGCGCCGCGAACAGCTGCCCGCGCCCCACCGGCTGCGCGAGCAGCAGCTCGGTGAACGGGCGCGCCTCGTACAGCGCGGTCGTCCCGAACACGAGCCCCACCAGCGGCACCACCAGCAGCGTCACGTTGCCGAGGCCGAGCAGCACCTTGCCGTCGTCGCCGCCGAAGCGCAGCAGCGCGTCGGTCACGAGGAGGAAGAACAGCGCGTACGCGGCCAGCCAGCGGCTGCGCAGCACGTTGCGGACCTGGTAGCCGAGGAGGCGCGTCATGCGGCCGCCTCCGCCGCGGGGGCGGGCGCCCCGCGCATCAGCTGCGCGACGGCGCGCTCGAGCCGCGTCTGCCGCGTCTCGCGCAGCAGCGCCTCCACCGGGCCCGCGTAGCGCACCCGCCCGTCGACGAGGAACGCGACGTCGTCGGCCAGCTCCTCGACCTCGCTCAGCACGTGCGACGTCACGACGACGGTGCACCCGGCGGCCCGCTCGGCGAGCACGCGGTCCTTGAGCACGCCGCTCGACACCGGGTCGAGCCCCGCCGTCGGCTCGTCGAGGATCAGCAGGTCGGGGCGGAAGAGGAGGGCGAGCACCGCGTTCACCTTCTGCCGCGTCCCGCCCGACAGCGTGCCGAGCGGCTTGCCGAGGTGCGGCGCCAGCGCGAGCGCCTCGACCAGCGGGTCGTCGCCGGCGGCGGGCGCGCCGCGCAGGTCGCGCAGCATCGCGATCAGCTCCGCGCCGGTGAGGTGCGCGGGGAAGGCGGCCAGCTGCGGCATGTAGCCGATGCGGGCGCGGTGCGCGTGCCCGGCGGCGCCCGGGCCGGCGATCGGGACGCCGCCGAGGCGGATCGTGCCGGCGTCGGGGCGGGTGAGCCCCAGCACCGCCTTGATGAGCGTCGACTTGCCGGCGCCGTTGGGCCCGAGCACCGCGGTCACGCGCCCGCGGCCGACCGTGAGGTCGACGCCGCGCAGCACGGGGAGCCGTCCGAACGACTTGGTGAGCCCGGAGATCTCGAGCATGGCGGGGCCCGGTCAGGGAGCGGGGGAGGGGGCGCGCGCGGCGACGGGGCGCATCGCGGGGCGCGCATCGACGACGGCGTCCGGCGTCAGCGTCGGCAGCAGCCGCTCCGAGGCGTCGAGCAGCCCGACGAAGAAGCTCCGCTGCAGCACGACCGCCGGCTCGTGGCGCGCCGCGAGCAGCGCGAACAGGCGCACCGGGCGGTGCGGCACGTCGCCGCGCCCGTCGCGGTCCAGGTCGTAGCCGCGGTAGGCGTCGAAGTAGTTGCCGGCGAAGGTGGCGGCGGCGTCGCGGGCGTTGGTGGCGACGTCGAAGCTGTTGCCGGCGAAGTCGTTGGCGAGGAAGCGCGCGTCCTGCGCGTTGGCCTGGAGCTGCACCGCCCACCCGTTGGCCGCGAAGCGGTTGCGCGCCGCCACCAGCCGGGTCGCGCCGTCGACCATCAGCCCGACGGTGTTGCGCGCGAAGACGTTGCCGGTGACCACGGGGTCGCCGATCTCCTTGAGCAGGAGCCCGTACGCCGCCGGGCCGCGCCCGTCCTCGAAGCGGTTGCCGCGCACCTCGACGGCCCGCGTGTACATCACGGCCACGCCGGCGCCGTTGCGGCGGAAGACGTTGCCGACGTAGCGCGACGAGTCGGAGTACATGAAGTGGAGCCCGTAGCGCAGGTTCCCCTCGCTGGCGTTCCGCTCCACGCGGCAGTCGCGCGCGAACTCGAGGTAGATCCCGTCGCGGTGCCCGGCGACGCGGTTGCCGGCGACGGTCACGCCGCGCGAGCTCCACAGGTGGATCCCGTTGCCGCTCGCCGCCTCGCTCGACGCGCGGCCGGCGAAGCGGTTCCCCTCGACGCGGCAGCCGTCGACGTCGGCCAGGTAGACGCCGTAGAACGTGTCGTCGAAGTCGTTGTCGGCGATCACGCACCCGCCGGCGGCGGTGACGCGCAGCGCCGCCCGGTCCTCGCTGTAGCTGCGCCCGAGGTTGGCGAAGCGCAGCCCGCGCACCGTGACGCCGGACGCGGTCACGTGCAGCAGCTCGCGCCGGGCCTCCCCGTCGAGGGTGGGGCGCCCCTCGCCGACGATCGTCAGCGGGCGGTCCACCACCACCGTCGGCTCGCGGTAGGTGCCGGCGCGCACGACGACGCGGTCCCCGGCGCGGGCGCGCCGCACCGCCGTGCCGAGCGTGCGCACCGCGCCCGGCGCCGCGCCGTCGGGCGACACGACGATCGTCGCCGGCGCCTGCGCGCCCCCGGCCGCCGCGAGCAGCAGCGCGGCGACGAGGGGCTCAGCGCGCACGGGGGCCCTCCGCGTGCGCCGCGACGTGCAGCCCCTCGGCGCGCAGCCGCGCCGCCACGTCGGCCCACGCGAGCACCGGGGCGTCGTCGGCGCCCGGCGCGCGCGGCGTGTCGCCGACGCGGGTGGCGACGAGCCCCTTCCCCATCGGGCTCCCCGCCGCGCCCGGGAGGCGGCGGAAGTCGGCGCTGTCGGCCCGCACCAGCGTGCCGGGGCGGTTCCAGTCGCCGACCCACACCGCGCCCGCCGCCGCGCCGCGCGCCACCGCGAACGCCGCCGCGCACTCGATCGAGTCGAACACGTGCAGCTTCCCCGCGCCGGCCACCACCTCGCTGGCGAAGCGCCGGTCGTCCACGGTCATGCGGCAGGTCGCGCACGCCTCCTGCCCGTACGCGACGGCGCGCGGGCCCGGGGCCCCGCAGCCGGCGGCGAGGGCCAGCGTCAGCGCGAGCGCGGCGGCGCGCGGCGCGCGGTAGGCCCGCAGCAGCGCCAGCGCCG
>NZ_JARGEK010000230.1 GCF_029211165.1 Roseisolibacter sp. H3M3-2 | reverse complement strand
CGGGGCGGCGTCGCGCGCGGCCGCGAGCGCCGCGTCGGCGCCGATGAGCAGCGCCGCCGCCAGCGACGCCGCGCGCGCCGCCGCCGCCACCCGCCAGTCCACGCCGACGGTGTCGAGGCGCGGGAGCGACGCCGGCCCGAGCGCGGCGATGACGCGCAGCCCGCCCCACCCGAGCAGCAGCCCGAGCCCGCCGCCGGCCGCCGCCAGCAGCGCGCTCTCGACCAGCGCCTGGCGCAGCAGGCGCGCGCGCGTGGCGCCGAGCGCCGCCCGCACCGCCAGGTCGCGCCCGCGGCCGGTGGCGCGCACGAGGAGCAGGTTCGCCACGTTCGCGCAGGCGATCAGCAGCACGAAGCCGACGGCGGCGAGCAGCACGAGCAGCGCCGGGCGCGCGTCGCCGACGACGACGTCGCGCAGCGGCAGCACGTCCACGCGGCGCGCCGCCTCCGGGTCGTCGGCGCGCAGCGCCGCCCCCACCGCCGCCATCTCGGCGCGCGCGGCGTCGAGCGTCGCGCCCGGCGCCAGCCGCGCGAACACGCGCAGCGAGTTGACCTCGCGGTCGGCCAGCCGGTCGTCGAGCACGAGCGGCGCCGCGACCTCGGCGCCGGCGGCCCAGAACGGGGTGAAGCGGAAGCCGCGCGGCATCACGCCCACCACCGCGTACGGCTCGCCGTCGAGGGTGATCGTGCGCCCGACGACCGCGGAGTCGCCGCCGAACCGCCGCTGCCACAGGTCCCACCGCAGCACCGCGACGCGCGCGTTCGCGCCCCGCGCCTCGTCGGGGGTGAACAGCCGCCCCACCGCCGGGCGCACGCCGAGCAGCGCCAGCATGTCGGGCGCGACGTGGATCCCCGCCAGCTGCTCGGCGCGCTCGACGCCGGTGAGCGCCGGCCCCCACGCCTGCGCGGCGCCGAGGCGCATCGTGCGGCTGGCGCGCTTCCAGGCGAGGTAGGTCGCCGGCACCACCGACTGCGCGCCGTCGCCGCGCACGACGGCGAGGCGCGCGGCGTCGCCGTAGTCCAGGGGGCGCAGCAGCACCCCGTGCACGACGCCGAAGACGGCGGTGGCGGCGCCGATCCCCAGCGCCAGCGTCAGGAGGGCGATCGCGGTGAACGCGGGGGCGGCGCGCAGGGCGCGCGCCGCCTGTCGCAGCTCCGCGCGGAGCGGGTCGAGCATCGGGGGCCTCGGGCGGTGGACGCGGGGCGGGACGGGAGATGCGTCTCCGACACGCCGAGCCGGGGAACGGTTGGCCCGCGCGCCGTCACCCCCGGCGCGCGCGGGCCCGCCGCGTCACTCCTGGACGCCCAGCTCCCGCTGCCGCTGCTTCACCGCCTCGACGAAGCGCTGGCCGTCGGCCTCGCTGAAGCGCATCCCCTTCCCGTCGCCGCCGTCGCCGTCGGTGCCGAAGGAGAACTTCGCGTTGCGGCGGCTCTCGAAGCGCACGTGGCCGTCCTCGTAGCGCACGTTCTCCACGTCCTCGACGGGGAGGCGCACGACGAAGCCCATCGCGCCGCCCACCACCCTGCCGACCGCGCCGGCGATCATCCCGCCGATCGCCCCCGCCTCGCCGGCCTGCGAGTCGACCTCGGCGCGCACGTGCGCGCGCAGGCTGTCGGAGAGCTGCAGGCGCACCGTGTCGCCGACGAGCGCGAGGACGGCGACGCCCTCGGTGCTCGTGATCGCGACGTCGCCCTCGGCGAGGGTGAAGGCGCGCGCGGCGGAGTCGCCGGACATGTCGACGTTCACGTCGCCGAGGGCGCCGCCGCCGGAGCAGGCGGCGAGCACGGAGGCGACGACGACGGAGGCGAGGAGGAGCGGGCGGATGCGCATCGCGGGGCCGGTGGGGGATGGCGTCAAGATGCCATACGCCCCGCCGGCCCCGCGAGTGTCACCGCCGCGCCTACTTCTTCGCGACCGTGATCTGCGTGAACATGCCGTGCGCGACGTGCGGCTTGCCGTCCTTCGCGTCGGGGAGGAAGCAGAGCAGCCCGTACTCGCCCTCGGCGAAGTCGGCGGTGAACTGCATCGACCGCCCCTTGGCGAGCCCCGACGCGCCGCCCACCGGCATCATCGGCGGCGGGCCCTTCATCCCGCCCTCGACCCACGCCAGTGCGTCCTTCGTGGTCTTGCCCGGCGCCAGCTTCACGATGAACGCCTCGTGGAACTGCTCGGCGGCGTTGACGATGCGGATCGTGCGGCGGCCGGCGGTGAGCGGCGTCGAGAACTCGAAGCCGTAGTCCTTCAGCGTCATCGTCAGGTCGGCCTTCGCCTCGTCGGCGGCCTCGCGGCTCGGCGTGACGGTGAGCGGCTTGTACATCCCCTTGGCGATGTGCGGCTGCCCGTCGGGCGCGGGGATGTGGCAGACGATGACGTAGTTGCCGGCGTCGAGCGTCAGCGTGCCGTCGGCGAGCGCGCCGGGGACGCCCGGCTGCGGGCCGCCCACGTCGACCGCCCACGACGGCGGCGGGGCCTCGCCCTTCGCGACGGCCTGCAGCGCCTGCAGGTAGTCGCCGACCGTCTTCCCCTGCTCCAGCTTCACGAGCCAGACGTGGTGCAGCTCCTTGCCCGCGTTCTCGATGCGGAACGTGGTGGTGCCGGCGGGGATCGAGGCGGGCGCCTCGAAGGCGTAGTCCATCGTCTTGATCGTGACGACGCGCGGCGCGGCGGCGCGCTTCGCGGCGACCTTGGCGACCGCGGGGCGCGCGGCGGGCGCGTGGTGCCCGGCGTGCTGGGCGACGAGGGCGCCCGGGAGGGCGAGGCCGAGGGCGAGGACGAGGGCGGACGGACGCATGCGGGACCGACTCCGGTGATATGCGATCGGCGGCGCGGGGAACGCTCGGCGCCGCGGTGGCGATGTGTGCCACCAGTCTCGCCCACGAGGGGAGGCCGCGAATGGGTAGTCCGACCCCCCGACCGTCAAGGGCTTGCCGCCCCCGGGCTCGGCGGCGAGCGTTCGCGCCATGCTGATCGGCGTCGCCGGCATGGTGGGGGCCGGCAAGAGCACTCTCACCCGCGCGTTGGCGGCGCGCTTCGGGCTGCAGCTCGCCCCCGAGAGCGTCGGCGACGACAACCCGTGGCTCGAGCCGTACTACGCGCGCGGCGCCGAGTCGCGGCGCGAGTACGCGCTGCGCCTGCAGCTGCACTTCCTCGCGACGCGCTTCGAGAGCATGCGGCGCATCCGCGGCGCGGGCGGCAGCTGGGTGCTCGACCGCACGTGGTACGAGGACGCGGAGGTGTTCGCGCGCGGGCTGCACGAGGAGGGGCTGATGGGCGCCGCCGAGTGGACGCTCTACCTCCAGCTGTACGGCGAGCTGCTGCACTCGCCGGCGGCGCGCCCGCCGCGGCTGCTCGTGTACCTCCACGGCCCGCTCGACGTGATCGTGGAGCGCATCGCGCGCCGCGGGCGGCCCAAGGAGAGCGACACCGACGTCGCCTACTGGGCCGCCCTGCACCGCCGCTACGAGCAGTGGATCGCCGGCTTCCGGCGCTGCCCGGTGCTGTCGATCGACGTGCGCGACTACGACCTGGTGGCCGACCCGCAGGCGATCGAGGCGGTGGCGGCGCGCGTGCGCCGGCGGCTGGAGCCCGAGCTGCCGCAGACGGAGCTGTGGCCGGCGGCGGAGCCCGAGCGCGGGCCGCGGCTGCAGCGCGCGGGCTGACGCCGCGCGCTACACCTGCTGCCCGCCCGACACCTCGATCCGGGCGCCGTTGATCCACCCCATCCCGTCGGAGAGGAGGGCGGCCACCGCCGCGCCGACGTCGTCGGCCTCGCCGACGCGGCCGAGCGGGATCGTCGACGCGACGTGCCGGTTGACGTCGGCGTCGTCGCGCACCATGCCGCCGCCGAAGTCGGTCGCGATCGCCCCCGGCGCGACGACGTTGACGCGGATCCCGCGCGCGCCGAGCTCGCGCGCCATGTAGCGGGTCAGCACCTCGACGCCGCCCTTGGCCGACGCGTAGGCCGCGTACCCGGGGTAGGTGAAGCGCGCCAGCCCGGTGGACACGTTGAGCACGCGGCCGCCGTCGGCGAGCAGCGGGAGGAGCCGCTGCGTGAGGAAGTACGGCCCCTTGAGGTGGACGGCGAGCAGCTCGTCGAACTGCGCCTCGGTGGTGTCGGCGAACGCCGCGTGCGTGCCGATGCCGGCGTTGTTGACGAGGGCGTCGAAGGTCTCGCGCCCGAAGTCGTCGCGCAGCGTGCGCGCCAGCGCCCCGGCGAAGGCGGCGAAGGTGTCGCTGCGGCCGACGTCGAGCGGGAGGACGGCGGCGCGTCGGCCGCGCGCCTCGACCTCGCGCACCAGCGACGCGGCCTCGTCGGCGTTCGCGCGGTAGGTGCCGACGACGTCGAGGCCGGCGTCGGCGAGGTGGAGCGCCATGCTGCGGCCGAGGCCGCGGCTGGCGCCGGTGATCAGGGCGAGGCGGGGAGTGGCGGGCGTTTGCATGCCCGCATCCTAGGCCGTTACTCTCCGATCGAAAGAAGGCACCCGAAAGTGCCATACTTACCCGACGGAGAGCGATGCCGACCATCGAGACGACCGACCCCCGCGTCGAGGCGCTCGTCCACGAGCTGATCGGGCGCGTCGCCGACAAGTGGACGATGCTGCTGCTCGAGGTGCTCGACGAGCACGGGACGCAGCGCTTCACCCGGCTCGGCGCGCTGGTGCCGGGGATCAGCCAGAAGATGCTGACGCAGACGCTGCGGCAGATGGAGCGCGACGGGCTGGTCACGCGCACCGTGCACGCGGTCGTCCCGCCGCGCGTCGACTACGCGCTCACCCCGCTCGGCGAGAGTCTCGGCGAGGCGTTCTGCGGCGTGTGGGTGTGGGCGGCGCACCACCGCGAGACGGTCGAGGCGGCGCGGCGGGCGTTCGACGCGCGGGGCGCCGCCGGCTGAGCGCGGCGCGGGCCGGCGGGGGCGCGCCGGGCCACGCTCACCTGCCCGTGGTGTGGAACGCGACCAGCCGGCCGTGGAGGGCGCTGAGTGCCTCCAACCCGGCGGGATCGTAGCCGTTGGTCGCGACCAGGAACGCCACGTTGCGCGCCGGGGCCAGGACCGCGAGCGAGGCGTTGCCCAGGTTGCTGCCCGTGTGGTCGAGCACCTTGCCGTTCGCCCACGCGCGGGATGCGATGCCCCAGCCCATGCCGTAGCTCGCCGTCGCGTTGATGGCGACCGCGGGCGACGTGGTCTGCCGCGCGACGTCGGCGGGGGCGACGGTGGACGTGCCCGCCTCCACGCGCAGCACCTCGCGCACGAATCGCCCCCAGCTCGCGAGCGACATGTGCATCGTGCCCGAGGAGTTGAAGACCGGCGGGAGGTCGTAGCCTTCGAGCTCGGTCCAGGATCCGTCCGACTGGCGCCGGTGGGCGACCGGCTGGGTCGTGCTGCCCGCCGCGGCCTGCGGCCCCCAGGCGGCGTCGGTCATGCCGAGCGGGGTGAAGACGTGCGTCGCCATGGCCGCCTCGAACGACGTGCCGAGGGCCCGCTCCAGCATCGCGCCGGCGACGACGTAGCCCACGTTGTTGTACTCGAACGCGCCGCGCGTCGTGCCGGACGGGGGCGGCTGCTGGAGCACCGCGGCCACCGCCGACGCCCGCTGGGCCGCCGCCGTCGTCCCGGTCCCGAGCGCCGCGTTGCCCAGGATGGGCGTGAGGCCCGACTGGTGCGAGAGCAGCTCGCGCAGGGTGACGTCGCGGTACTCGGCGCGGACGCTCGCGAGCTCCGGGAAGGCCTGCGCGATCGTCGTCGTCCACCCGATCCGGTCCTGCGCGACCGCCGCGGCCGCGAGGAGCGCCGTCATCGCCTTGGTGTTGGAGCCGAGGTGCCAGCGGTCGTCGCTGGTGACCGCGGGCCCCCCGCTCGCGCGACGCGTGCCGGCCGCCCCGACGGCGACGAGCCCGTCCTCCAGCGTCACGATGGCGGCCGCGATGGCGGGCAGCTTCCAGGCGAGGCGCACGGAGTCGACGATCCGCGTGAGGTCGGCGAGCGGCGCCGCGGGCCCCGGTCGCACGGTGATCGTCGTGGAGCCGCGCACGGCGCCGGCCGTCGCCGCGATGACGGCGGTGCCCGGGCTCACGGCGGTGACGCGGCCGGTCGCGTCGACCGTCGCGACGGCGGGCGTCTCGCTGAGCCAGGCGAACGTCGCGACGGCCGCGCCCTGCCCGTCGGCGCGCGCCGCGCTGGCCGCGAGCTGCGTGGACTGCCCGGGCGAGAGCACCGGGGTGCTGGCGGTGACCGCGACCGTCGCGATCGACGGCGTCGTCGGCCCCGGGGGCGCGGTCGGGGCCGGGGCGTCGCCCCCTCCGCCGCCGCACGCGCCCAGCGACGCGGCGAGGGTGGCGGCGATCAGCAGCGCGAAGCGGCGGGCGTCGGACATTCCGGGGGCCTCCGGCAACGGGGATCGACGATCGTGCCGGCGGCGTCGATCGGCGGCCGGACTCCCACGCGTCGCACCCGTCCCAACCCGCGCGGGGGAGCGCGCGTCACCCTGCGGCGCCTCGCCGGCGACGGAGAGGCGGCCGGGACGACGTCCGCGGGCGGGCGCACGGGCGTCGCGCTCGGCCCCGGCCGCCCACCTAGCGGGCGGTTCCGCGCAGGAACGGCACGATCGCGCGCAGCGTCTCGTCCGGCCGGTCGAGGAAGAGGTGGTGCACGCCGGCGATGCGCGCGACGCGGCCGCCGCGGACGCCGGTCCGGAACTGCGCCTCGCTTGCGGCCAGCCACGGCCCGTTGTTCTCGCGCTCGAAGCGCGCCGCCTGCGCGCGCTGCTCGGCGGTCGCGTCGGGCGGGAGGATCGTCTGCGACACGGTCGCGTAGAGCGCCAGCGCCGGGGCGCGCACGCGGTCGTACTCGGGCGCCGCGCGCGCGGCGTCGTCGAGCATCGCGCCGTAGTGCGCGAACGGGTGGCGCCAGCGCACCGCGCCCGCCGAGTCGGCGGCGAGCGAGGCGCGGAAGTCGCGCTCCACCGCCGTCCCCCAGAAGCGCGCCAGGTCGGGGCGCGCCCGCCGCTGGTAGGCGAGGTACGCGCCGACGGAGCGCCGGTCGGCCGCGGTGATGGGCGGGGCGAGCTCCGGGGGCGGGTCGGCGGCGTCGAGACGGCGCTGCGCCGCGCGGTCGTACGCCGCGTCGACGTAGACCAGCCGGAGCACGCGGGCCGGGTGGCGCGCGGCGATCCGCGTCAGCTCCGCGCCGGCGAGCGAGTGGCCGACGAGGTGCGCCCGCCGGAGGCCGAGCGAGTCCATGAACGCGACCACGTCGGCCGCCAGCGTGTCGAGCCCGTACCCGTCCGCCGGCGCCGACGACTCGCCGTGCGCGCGGCGGGTGAGGGCGACCACGCGGAACCCCGCGCGCGCGAGGCGCGGCCCGAAGTCGCTCCAGATCCACGCGCCGTTGCCGAGCCCCGCGAGGAGCACCACCGGCTCGCCGCGGCCGCCGAAGTCGAGGTAGTGGAGGCGCGCGCCGTTGGCGGCGACGAACCCCGGCGCCGGGTCCTGCGCCGCGAGCGGCGCCGCGAGTGGCGGCGCGACGACGGCGGCGGCGGCGACGAGCGGGTGGAGCGGTGAGCGCACGCGGGACTCGGTCGAGGGTGGGCGCCCGACGATGCGACGGCCGGCCGCCGACGGCAAGCGCCCCCCGCGCCGCGCGCCTACCCGCCGCGCCGCAGCTGCCGCGCCTTGCCGAGCAGCCCCACCGCCAGCCACGCCACGAGCACGGCCAGCGGCGCCGCCACCACGCGCGGCCACAGCACCGCCACGACCGCCAGCGCCAGCAGCGCGAGCGCGGTCGTGACGAACAGCGACGCCTCCGCCCGCCCCAGCACGCGCGTGCCGGCGATGGCCGCGCCCACCGCGTTGCCGAGGCGGAGCGCGCCCGCCGCCGCGCGCCCCACGCTGCCGTGCCCGCGCCGGGCGCGCCGC
>NZ_JARGEK010000023.1 GCF_029211165.1 Roseisolibacter sp. H3M3-2 | reverse complement strand
GCCCCGACCCCGGCGCCGGCCGCGCGCCCCGACGTGCCGCCCGCGACGCCCAACGACCTCCCCGCGCCGAGCGTGTCGGCGCCCGCGCTCGACGCGCCGGCCGCGCGCCGCGTGCACCAGCCGCACCTCGACGGGGCGACCTTCGACCTCGACGTGCACGACTTCGAGGACGAGGAGCGGGTGCAGCACTACGTGCGCCTGTTCACGGGCAACGCGCGCACGACGTTCACCAACTGGCTGTCGCGCGGGTCGCGCTACGAGGCGATGATCCGCACGCGGCTGCGCGCCGCCGGGCTCCCCGAGGACCTGCGCTTCCTGCCGCTCGTGGAGAGCGGCTACGACCAGAACGCGGTGTCGCGCGCGTCGGCGGTCGGGATGTGGCAGTTCATGGCGCCCACCGCGCGCGAGCTCGGGCTGCGCGTCGACTGGTGGGTGGACGAGCGCCGCGACCCCGTGCGCTCGACCGATGCGGCGGTGCGCATGCTGCGCTGGCTCCGGGGGCAGTACGGCTCGCACTTCGTCGCCGCGGCGGCGTACAACGGCGGGCCGACGCGCGTCTCGCGCGGGCTCGCGCAGCTCACGGCGGCGGCCGACACGACCGTCGGCGAGGCGCGCTTCTTCGCGCTCGCGCAGGCCGACCAGATCCGCCCGGAGACGAAGAACTACGTCCCGCAGCTGATCGCGGCCACGCTCGTCGGCAACGAGCTGTCGCGCTACGGGCTGACGGTGCGCGCGCAGCGCGCCTTCGCCTACGACTCGGCGTTCGTCGAGCCGCTGCTGCCGGTGGCCGCGGCCGCCCGCGCCGCCGGCGCGTCGCGCGCCGAGTTCCTGGAGCTGAACCCGCAGCTGCTGCGCGGGATCACGCCGCCGGGCGGGCGCACGCTGGTGCGGCTCCCCGACGGCGCCGGCGCCGGGTTCGCGGCGCGCCTGGCGAAGCTCGACGCCGCCGACCGCCGCGCGTTCCGGCGCGCGACGACGAAGAAGCGCGACCGCTGGGAGGCGATCGCCGAGCGCGAGGACGTGCCGCTCGCGTGGCTGACGGCGCTCAACCAGTCGCTCGACACGGCGAAGTCGGGGAAGTGGAAGGGGCGGATCATCGGCGGGCAGGCGCTGCGCGTGCCGACGAAGGCCGTGCTCGAGTTCGGGCGCACGCCGTCGGCGGGCGACGACGCGGGCGCGCTCCCCGCGCTGCCGGCGCCCGCGCCCGAGAAGACGAAGGAGAAGGCGAAGGACGAGTCGGCGCGCGTCGAGGTGAAGCTCGCCGAGGGGAAGGAGAAGCGCGAGGAGAAGGGCGAGCGGAAGGACGACGCGGGCGACCGCGTCACGAAGGACTCGGCCGAGCGCGCGGCAAGGACGGACGAGAAGGCGGAGCGCCGCGAGTCGGCGGGACGCCTCGAGCTGCCGTCGCTGGCCACCGTCGCGTCGACGAAGGCGAAGCCCTCGGCCGCGAAGCCGCCGACGTCGAAGTCCGCGCGCTCGAAGTCCGCGACTGCCAAGCCGACGAAGGCGAAGCCCGCGAAGACGACGAAGCGGGCGACCGAGAAGTCGGCCGCCCGCCCCAAGTCGTCGAGCAAGAGCACCAGGTCCGCGAAGCCGGCGAAGGCCGCGACGCCCTCGAAGTCTGCGAAGGCGAAGGCGCCTCAGTCGAGCAAGCCGCGCCCGCGGTAGGAGCCCATCACCACGCGCTCGTACCCGTTCGCCGGGTCCTGCCCGCTGTCGAGCGCTGCCTGCACGGCGACCGGGCCGCGGTTGTACACCAGGAGCGCGAGGCGCACGCTCTTGTACTCCTTGATCAGCCCGCGCAGGTAGCGGAACCCCACGCGCGCGTTGAGGTGCGGGTCGTACAGCTGCTTGCGCGTCACGCCGGGGACGAAGTGGCGCGCGGTCGCGGGCATGAGCTGCGTGAGCCCCACCGCGCCGACCGGGCTGATCGCGCGCGGGTTGAACTCGCTCTCGACGTCCACGACGCGGAACGCGAGCTCGGGCTCGATCCCCTCGGCGACGGCGGCGTCGTGGATCGTGCCGGCGAGGTCGGGGGAGATGCGGTAGCGGCTGGCGAAGCGGTACACGCGGTGCCAGCGGCGGAGATCGATGTGCGGGGCCTCCGGCCTGCGCGCCTCGGGGTGGCGCACGAGCAGGGGGACGTGCCGGGTCGGGGCCGCGGCGGCCTCCTCGAGCGAGCGCTCGCGCACCAGGACGAGCGCCGCGAGCGCGGTGCCGGCCAGGAGCATGCGATGCTGTCGACGCGCACGACGACGCAGAACGTCGCCGCGGTGCGCGTAGGACTCGCGCGGGGCGTGGTCACGCATGGCTGATGGGCTGAGGGAACGGCACCCGCGCGCCGAAACGACCCGGCGGCACGGGGTGGGACGACCTGGTTCGGGGCAAGCGATATGCCGTGCCCGACCGTGTGGCGCCGGCGCGGCGATGCGTGAGGTGTCTCACGCACGCCACGGTCCCGAGGCGCCGCCGGTCTTCTCGACCAACCGCACCCCTTCGAGGATCATGCCGCGGTCCGCGGCCTTGGCCATGTCGTAGACGGTCAGCAGTGCCACGGTCGCCGCCGTGAGCGCCTCCATCTCGACGCCCGTCCGCCCCCTGGTGCGGGCGGTGGCCGTCACGCGGACGCCCGGGAGCGTCGCGTCCGGGGCGAGGTCGACGTCGACGTGGGTCAGCGGGAGCGGGTGGCAGAGCGGGATCAGCTCCGCCGTCCGCTTGGCCGCCATGATCCCCGCCAGCCGGGCCACCCCGAGCACGTCCCCCTTCGCGATGGCGTTCTCGCGGATCAGCGTCAGGGTGGCCGCCGCCATCCGGATGACGCCCTCGACACGCGCGCTGCGGTCGGACTCGGGCTTGTCGCCCACGTCCACCATGCGGGCCGACCCGTCGTCGCCGACGTGCGTCAGGTGCTGTGGTCCGTCCGCCACGCCTCAGCCCAGCTCCCCGGCCAGCTCGCGCACCAGCTGCGCGGTCAGCAGCTGCGGGCTCACGTTCCCGGCGGCCCGGGCCTTCGCCCGCTCCACCGCGTCGACCGCCCGCGCGGCGCCGAGCGCCCGCCGCGGGTCCGAGGCGGCCGTGTCGCGGGCGAGATCGCGGAGCGCCACGGTCAGCGCGTCGAGGGTGTCCGAGTACGCGCCACGCGCGCCGGCCGCCCCCTGCACGAAGGCCGCCTTGAGCCGCTCCGGTCGTCCGCCGCGCGTGACCGCGTCCAGGATGCGCTGCGCCGACGCGGCGGCCGCGCTCCCCGCCGCGCCCCCGAACAGCGCCCCCGGCGCGCCCCCGACCCGTTCGGCGAGCGCCGCCACCGGGTCCCGCTGGCCGTCCGCCTTCAGGACCTCCTGCACCTCGGGGCGCTCCAGCAGCGCCGCCACGTCGGCGGGCGGCAGGGGCGCGACGCGCACGGCCACCACGCGCGAACGGATGGTCGGCAGCAGCGCCCCCGGCTCGCTCGACGTGAGGATGAGGACCGTGTCGGCCGGCGGCTCCTCCAGCAGCTTGAGCAGGGCGTTGGCCGCCTGGTCCGACCCCTCCTGCGCGACCAGCCGGTCGGCGTCGCCCAGCACGAACACCTTGCGGCGCGCCAGGGCGGGGGAGACCGCCGCCTGCTGCACCAGCGACCGCACCGCCGCCACGAACAGCCCCTCCAGCCCGGAGCTGGGCCCGTACAGCCCGTGGCGCTCCAGTCGGTCCGTGCGGGCCCCGGCCAGGTCGGCCTGGATGTCGGCCGGCGACGGGTCGGAGTCCTTCAAACGCGGCCGGGGGAAGTACCAGTGGAGGTCCGGATGCGTCAGCTCGACCGCGTAGCGGCAGTGCCGGCACCGCCCGCACGGCTCGCCGTCCGGGCGCTCGCCCATCGGGCCCTCGCACAGGAGCGCCTGCCCGAGCCACAGCCCCAGGCGCTGCTTCCCGACCCCCCGCGGGCCCTGGAGCAGCAGGCTGGCGGGCAGCACGTCGCGGCTCGCGGCCTCCAGGAGGCGGCGGCGCAGGGCGGCGTGGCCGTGGAGGGGAACGATGGGCACGCCTGAATACTGGCGCCGCCCGGCGGAGCGCGTAACCCGTTGACTTTCAACGCCGAGTTCGCCAGGCCGGCCCTCCGACGCGGTGCTCCCCGGCCCGCTTCCTGCCCCCTCGCGAGGCGCACCCGACACCTGGAGGCATCATGGGCGGCAAGCGTCCCGACCAGTATCAGATCGACCCCGGCGAGGCCGGCGCCACCGACTACAAGGATCGCCGGCGCGAGGAGTTCACGGACGACAACAAGGAGCTCGTCCAGAACGCGACGAAGAAGGCGAAGGAGAACCCGAGCCACATCCCGGCCAGCGGGGTGAACCCGGCGCTCGCCGAGCTGCGCGAGGTGAAGGCGCGCATGAAGGCCGAGCAGGAGGGTGGCGAGCAGGCCTCCGACGGCGAGCGGGCGGAGTAGCCGCGATGGCCACGGCGAAGCCGAGCGAGGGGGGCGCGCTGAAGGGGCGGCGCGTCGCCGTCCTCGCCACCGACGGGGTGGAGCTTGTGGAGCTGGTGGAGCCGGTGCGCGCCCTCGAGGCGGCCGGCGCCGAGGTGGACCTCGTCTCGCTGGAGCCGGGGGAGATCCAGGGGTTCAATCACCTGGACAAGGCCGAGGCACTGCCGGTCGACCGCACGGTCGACGAGGTGCGGGCCGGGGACTACGACGGGCTGGTGATCCCCGGCGGGGTCGCCAACCCGGACCGGCTGCGTGAGGACGAGCGGGCGGTGGCGCTAGTCCGCGACTTCATCGAGCGCGACAAGCCGGTGGCGGCCATCTGCCACGGCCCGTGGTTGCTGGTCGAGGCCGACGCGGTGCGCGGGCGGACGCTGACGTCGTGGCCGTCGCTCAAGACCGACATCCGGAACGCCGGCGGCGAGTGGGAGGACCGGGAGACGGTGCTCGACCAGCGGCTGCTGACCAGCCGCAAGCCGGCCGACCTGCCGGCGTTCTGCGAGAAGCTGGTGGGGATGCTGACGACCGCCGTCGAGGAGCGGAGCCTCGACCGGATGGTGGAGCAGACCTTCCCGGCGAGCGACCCGCTCCCGGGGCCGTCGCACGTGGGCGGCGCGGGCGCGTCGCGCGAGGGGCCGCGCGCCGAGGCCTGACCCCGGCTCGGCTGGCGGCGACGGGCGGCGCTCCGTAAGAATTCGGGGCGCCGCCCGTCGCGCGTCGTCCGCCCCCGCCTCCGCCCGCCCATGGAAGCCCGCTCGATCCCGGCCGCGCTGGCGCCCGCCGCGCACGCCGACGCCCGCGCCCCGGCGGTCCCCTGGCCGCTCGTCGCCACCGTCTTCGCGGCGACCAGCATCATCGTCGGGCTGATCTGGGACATCTCGTGGCACATCTCCATCGGCCGCGACACGTTCTGGACGCCGGCGCACATGGGGATCTACCTCGGCGGCAGCACCGCCGGCCTGGCGAACGGCTTCCTCGTGCTGCGCACCTCCTTCGGCCGCGACGAGGCGGCGCGCGACCGCGCGGTGCGCTTCTGGGGCTTCCGCGGGCCGCTCGGCGCCTTCGTGTCGATCTGGGGCGCGGGGGCGATGCTCACGTCGGCGCCGTTCGACGACTGGTGGCACGCCGCGTACGGGCTGGACGTCGAGATCCTGTCGCCGCCGCACACGGTGCTGCTGGCGGGGATCCTGTTCGTCATCGGCGGCGCGTGCATGACGGCGCTCACCGCGCAGAACGACGCCGAGGCGGCGGGGAGCGCGTCGGCCGGCCGCTACCGCGCGATCTTCGCCTACGCGCTCGGGCTCCTGGCGACCATGGGCGCGCTGGCGGTCTGGGAGCAGACCCGCCCGTACCTGGCGCACAGCAGCCGCTTCTACCTCTATGCGGCGGTGCCCTTCCCGTTCCTCCTCGCCGCCGCGGGGCGCGCGCTGCGCCTGCGCTGGCCGGCGACGACGGTGGCGGCGATCTACTCGGCGCTCCTCCTGGTGACGGGGTGGGCGCTCGCGCCGTGGCCGGCGACGCCCAAGCTCGGGCCGATCCACCAGGACGTGACGCACATGGTGTCGCTCGGCTTCCCGCTGCTGCTGGTGGCGCCGGCGCTCGCGTTCGACCTGCTCGCCCGCGCCCTGCCGCGCGCGCGCGCGACGGTGCTGGCGGCGGCCCTCGGCGCGGCGTTCGTGGCGACGATGCTGGCGACGCACTGGTGGTTCGGCGCGTTCCTGCTGTCGCCGGCGTCGCACAACGCGCTGTTCATGGGCGACCACCTGCCGTACAGCGTCCCGCGCGCCTTCGCCTGGTCGCGCGGCGAGTTCTTCGACGTCGACGGCTCGCCGGCGGCGCTCGCGCGCGGGCTCGGCGTCGCGGTGGCGGTGGCGGTGCTCACCGCGCGCGGCGGACTCGCGCTGGGCGGGTGGATGCGCACGGTGCGCCGGTGATCGCCTTCCGGCGCGCGCTCGCACGCGCGCTGCGCGCCGTCGCCCTCGTGTCCGCCGTGGCCGTCGCGGCGCTGCTGGTCAGCGCGCACGTCGGCACCACCGACGCCTACTTCGACGGCGCGGCCGGGCCGTACCCGGTGCGCGTCGTGGTGCGGATGCCGGGCGTGATCCCGGGGCAGGCGCAGGTCACCGTGCGCGTCCTCGACGGGCGCGCCGCGCGCGTGTTCGTGCAGGCCGCGCAGTGGAACGTCGGCACGCGCGGCGCGCCCGCGCCCGAGCCGGCGGGGGAGGTGGCGGGCGCCCCGGGCACCTTCGCCGCGCCGCTCTGGCTGATGACGCGCAGCTCGTACATGGTGAACGTCACCGTCGACGGCCCCGCGGGCCGGGGCACGGCGGCCGTCCCCGTGGTCGCGCAGGCCACCGCGCGCCTCGGCATGGCGCCCTGGATGGGGTGGATGCTCGCCGTGCTCGGCGTGCTGCTGGTCGCGGGGCTGCTGACGCTCGTCTTCAGCGCGGTGCGCGCGGGCGCGCGCCCGCCGGGCGAGCGCCCCGATCCCCGCCGCCGGCTGCACGCGCGCGTGGCGACCAGCGTCGCCGCCGGCGTCGCGGCGCTGGCGCTCCTCGGCGGCAGCCGGTGGTGGCGCGCGGTCGACGCCGGCTACCTTCGCGCGATGTACCGCCCCCTCGCCAGCACCGCGGTCGTGACGATGGACTCGGCGGGGCGCCAGACGCTGCGCTTCACCATCACCGACTCGCTCTTCTACGCCGGGCGCACGACGCCGCTGATGCCTGACCACGGGAAGCTCATGCACCTGTTCGCGGTGCGCGAGCCGTACTTCGACGTGCTCGCGCACCTGCACCCGACGCGCCTCGACTCGGCGCGCTTCGACACGCCGCTCCCCGGGCTCCCGCCGGGCCGCTACCGCGTGTTCGCCGACGTGGTGCACGAGAGCGGGCTGGCGCGCACGCTGGTTGCGGTCACCGAGGTCCCGCCCGGGCTCCCGCGCTCGGTGCCCAAGGGCTTCGGCAGCGACGGCGACGACGCCTGGATCATGAACGGCCCCGCCGAGGGCGCGGCGCCGATGGGCGACGGGCTCACGCTGACCTGGGAGGGGCGCGGCCCGTTCGCGGCGCGCGCCGACACGACGCTCCGCTTCGTCCTGCGCGACTCGGCGGGGCGCGTGGTCGACGTCGAGCCGTACATGGGGATGGCCGCCCACGCGATGGTGCTGCGCGAGGACGGCTCGGTGTTCGTGCACCTGCACCCGATGGGGACGATCTCGATGGCCGCGCAGCGCCGGCTGCTGCGGCGCGAGGCCGGCGACACGACGCTGCACGGCGCGGCGCAGCCCGCGGACACCGCGGACCACGCCGGCCATGAGGTCACGTACCCCGGGACGGTCGGCTTCCCGTTCGCCTTCCCGGAGCCGGGCGCCTACCGGGTGTGGGTGCAGCTACGACAGGGCGGACGCGTCCGCACCGCCGCCTTCGCGACGCAGGTCCGCTGACCGCTCGCGGTCGGCCGGCGGCGCGTCGGCGAGCGGGGGCCGTCCCGACGCGCGCGCCTCGGTCTCGACGCGCGGGTGCGCGGTGAGGCGCGCCGGGTCGAAGTAGGCGCCGAAGCGCACGATCCGCCCGTCGCGCGTCTCCACGACGCTCACCCCGCCGTACTGCGTCTCGACGCCGGCGGTGGTGCGGCAGTCGCTCGTCCACTCGAGCATGACGCGCGTCTCGCTCTCGAGGATCGCGTGGAATCGCGACCGGATCTCGTCGAACGACTCGCGGTACGCCGTCCAGAAGCGCCGCGCCCCCTCGCTCCCCGTCAGCGGCGCCGACAGCTCCGGGTTGCGCAGCTCCGCGTCCGTCGCGTAGAGCGCCGCCATCGTCTCGACGTCCCCGTGCTCCTCCACCCGCCGCAGGGCGGCGACGAACTCCTGTGCGCTGGGATTGGACATGCGAACTCCTGGTACGGCGTGGTCTGTTACCGCGTGGTCAGGTACGGCGTGGTCAGGTACGGCGTGGTCCGATGGAACGTGGTCAGCTGCGGCGCGACCGTCCGCCCTCGGACCGGACAGCACGCCGCACCTGACCACGCGGTACCTGACCACGCCGTACCTGACCACGCCCTATTTCTTGGCCGTTATCGCCTTCGTCCAGTCCGCGATCTCCTCCGCCGTCATGTTCCCGTACGGCTCCTGCCGCCCGTCGACGTAGCCCCACTCGAGCACGTCGGGGAGGTACTGCTGGCGCGAGATCACGGTCCCCTGGCAGAGGCGGCCGACGTCGGCGTCGTGCGTGAGCTCGGCGCGCAGGCGCTCCAGCAGCTCCGCCATCACCCACGACGGAATGCGCGTGCGCTCCCCGGGGTAGACGAAGCCGAACAGGACGAGACAGGACAGCAGCACGCGCCAGTTGCGCCCGAAGCGCTCCAGCACGCGATGCCAGTCCAGCTTCTCCGCCCGGGCGCGCAGCAGGTGCACCACGTCGCCGCCGTCGTAGCGCTCGCGCTCCATCACGAACGCCTTCGACCACAACATTTCTTCCGCGGGGGCCAGCTGCACCGTGACGCCGAGCACCTCGCCGGTGGGTGCGTTGGTGAACCAGTCGGCGTCCACCGGGGCGACGCCGTTCCCCGAGCTGAAGATGAGGTCGACGAACTCCTTCCCCTTGTACGCCTTGCCGAGCCAGTGCGGGAAGGTGAGCTCGGTGCGGAAGCCCGCGGCCTTGAGGATGTCGAGGGCGCGGTGGATGTCCGTCTTGGCGACGAACAGGTCGAAGTCCTTGGTGGAGCGCGGGATCCCCGTGAACGGGGTGAACGCGTAGGCGCCCCCGACCAGGAAGGGGAGGCCCGCCTCCTGCAGCGTCTCCATCACGCGCCGGTAGACCGCCTGCGCCCCGGGCGACGCGAGGTCGGTGCGGCGCGGCGGCCGCGGCGCCGTGCGCCGCTCCCGCTTCTTGCGGCGGGGACGCGGCCCGGCGTTGGCCTCCCGGATCGGGGGCAGCACGGACTCGTCCTGGGGAGGCGCTTGGTCAGGGCTCACGGGCGGAACGGTTGTTGAATCGCGGCCGAGGTCAGGTGGGCCGCGGCGACCGGATCCGGTCACGGCCCCGCCCGTCGAGACACCGCCGCTACCAAAGCATCCCCTATGCCGACTGTCCGCATCGCCGCCGTGGGCGACGTGCACGTGAGCAAGACGTCGCAGGGCGTCCTCGCCCCGATCCTCGCCCACGTGGCCGACCACGCCGACGTGCTCCTGCTCTGCGGCGACCTGACCGACTACGGGTCGCCCGAGGAGGGGAAGGTGCTGGTGAAGGAGCTGGGCTCGCTCCGCCTCCCGATCATCGCGGTGCTCGGGAACCACGACTACGAGGCCGGCCACCCGACCGAGCTGGTGGCGCAGCTGCGCGACGCCGGCGTCGTCGTGCTCGACGGCGAGTCGCACGAGGTGCAGGGGATCGGCTTCGCCGGCATCAAGGGCTTCGCCGGCGGGTTCGGGCGCTCCACCCTCGGCTCCTGGGGCGAGCCGGGGATCAAGAGCTTCGTGAAGGAGGCGGTCGACGAGACGCTGAAGCTCGAGACCGCGCTCGCGCGGCTGCGCACGCCGCAGAAGGTCGCGCTCCTCCACTACGCGCCCATCCGCGCGACGGTCGAGGGCGAGCCGCTCGAGATCTTCCCGTGGCTCGGCTGCGGGCGGCACGAGGAGCCGCTGCTCCGCTACAACGTCACCGCGGTCTTCCACGGCCACGCACACAACGGGTCGCCCGAGGGGAAGCTCTCGAACGGCGCGCCGTGCTACAACGTCGCGATGCCGCTGCTCCGGAAGCGCTACCCGGAGCAGGTCCCGGTGCGCTTCCTGGAGCTCGACCCGGAGCCGAAGTCCGAGCACGGGCCGTCGTACGAGGGGCCGGAGCGGCGCCGCGGGGCGGGGGATCCCGCCCCGGCGGCGGCCAACGGCGCCGGGGCGGGGCCCGCGGTCAGGGCGTGATCACGACCTGATCACGGCTTGAGCACGACCTTGAGGCAGTCGTCGCGCTTCTCCTGGAACACCTCGTACATGCGCGGCGCGTCGTCGAGCTTCACGACGTGCGAGATGATCCGCGACGGGTCGATCTCGCCGCGCTCGATCTTCTCGAGCAGCGGGCGCATGTACTTGTGGGTGTTGGTCTGCCCCATCTTGAAGGTCAGCCCCTTCGCGAACGCCTGCCCCATCGGGAACTTGTCGATGAAGCCCGTATAGACGCCGGGCAGGCTCACCGTGCCCCCCTTGCCGCACGCCTGGATCGCCTGGCGCAGCACGGCGGCGCGGTCGGTCTGGATCTTCGCGAACTGCTTCCCGCGCTCGTACTCGTCGTAGAAGCCGGTGCCGTGCGCCTCCATCCCCACCGCGTCGATGACGTGGTCGGGGCCCCGCCCGCCGGTCATCTGCTTCAGCGTCTCGACGATGTCGTCGGTGTCGCGCTCGTAGTTCAGGATCTCGGCGCCCCACAGGTCGCGCGCCTTGGCCAGCCGGTAGTCGAACCGGTCGATGCAGAGCACGCGCGACGCCCCGAGCATGAAGGCGCTGGCCACCGCGAACTGGCCGACGGGCCCGGCGCCCCACACCGCGACCACGTCGCCGCGGCGGATCCCGCACTGCTCGGCGGCCTGGTAGCCCGTCGGGAAGATGTCGGTGAGGAAGAGGACCTTCTCGTCCTCGATCCCGCTCTCGATCTTCAGCCCGCCCACGTCGGCGAACGGGACGCGCACGTACTCCGCCTGCCCGCCGGCGTAGCCGCCGTAGAGATGCGAGTAGCCGAACAGCCCCGAGGAGCTGAAGCCGTTCAGCTCCTCGAGCGCGGCGGCGTTGGGGTTCGAGTTGTCGCAGAGCGACCAGAGGTCGTTCTGGCAGTAGTAGCAGTTCCCGCAGGCGATGTCGAAGGGGACGGCGATGCGGTCGCCCTTCCGCAGGTTCCTCACCCCCTTGCCGACCTCCTCGACCACGCCCATGAACTCGTGGCCGAGGATGTCGCCGCGCTTCATCGTCGGCACCTTCCCGCCGTAGAGGTGCAGGTCGGAGCCGCAGATCGCGGTCGACGTGATGCGCACGAGGGCGTCGCGCGGGTTGATGATCTCGGGGTCGGGGACGCGGTCGACCTGCACCTTCTCCACGCCCTGCCAGCAGCACGCCCTCATGTCCGCGCCTCCCAGGTGGCCGGTTCGCTGGTGTTGATGCCGCGCTCCGCGTCCGCGGGCGTGGGCACGTGCGTGGGCTCGTGCGCCTCGCCGGGCGCGCGCTCCTGGAACCCGCCCAGGTCGGCCCCGGTGTCGCCGCGGCTCACCTGCGCGTTGAACTCCGCGACCCGCGCCCGCTCGCCCTGCCCGGGGATCTCGCTCACCGGCAGCTCCCCCGCCTCGACGAGCGCCTTGTAGCGCCGCAGGTCCTCGCGCACCTGGATCGCCGGCTCCTCGCCGAACAGCCGCGCCACGGCGACGCCCAGCTTCCCGGCCGGCGGCTCGTACTCGAGCACGACCCTGATCTCGACGCCGCGCCCCGCCGGCAGCTCGCGGAAGTTCACCGACCCCGCGTTCGGCACCTGCGAGCCGGGGAGCGACTTCCACGCGATGACCTCGCCCGGCACCTCGTTCACGATCTCGGCCTCCCACTCCACCGTGCGGCCGGCGGGCGCCTTGGCCACCCAGCGCGAGCGTCGGGCGTCGTGCTCCGTCACCGACTCGAGGTGCTGGAAGATGCGCGGCAGGTTCTCGAGCCGGCGCCAGAACAGGTACAGCTCGTCCGCGCCGCGCCCGTGGATCGTCATCGCGCGCTCGATCCGCTGCGCCTTCTTCGCGTCGACCGTCGCCGCGGCGCCGTGCAGCCGCGTGGGCCGCTCGTCGCGCGCGGTGGTGACGCCGAGCGCGCCGTAGACCGGGCAGTGCCCGCTCACGCCGCGCTCCAGCAGCGCGCCGCCGGCGACGCCGAGCGCGAGCGCCGACCAGTCCTTGCGCTTGAGCGCCATCGACGCGAGCCACGCGCCGGCGGCCAGCGACAGCGCGCGCTCGACCGCGTTGACGTTGCGCCCCTCGCCGCGCGACTCGTGCGCGGTGGCGCCGTGGCGCCCGTGCTCCTTCTGCGGGTCGGCGTGCGAGCGGGCCCGGCGCGCGCGCCGCCCCGCCTCCCCCCACGTCGCCGCGTCCTCGTCCAGCGCCGCCGCCCCGTCGGCCATGCGCACCATGGTCATCCCCTCCTGGCGCGTCGCAACGCGCTCTCTGGTCCTGGTTCGGCCGCCCCGCCGCGCGCCTGCGCGACCGGCGCTCGCCGGGGGGCGGCCGCGCGCCGACGTGGGGAGCAAGCGGGGTGCCCCGCACGCGCGAAGGGGCCCCATCCGGCGGATGGGACCCCCACGATCAGGCGCGGCGATGGTTGCGTTCGCTCAGCGTCGAATGACGCCGCAGGCGATGCGGCCGCCCGAGTTGCCGGCCGGGTCCGTGGCGTAGTCGTCGGCAGTCGCGTGGATCACGATCGACGAGCCGTCGGTGTCGAGCAGGCTCGTCGGGCCGGTCCCCAGCGTGACGCGGTCGCTGAAGAGGTCGACGCGGACGTTGCCGCTGGCCGGCGCGGTGAAGTTCGGCAGGTCGCCCGCGTGGTAGCCGGCCGGGATGCGGAAGCCGTGCACGCGCTGCGTCGGGTTGAAGTGGCCGCCCGCGCTCGTGAACGGCGCCTCGCACCGCCCCACGTCGTGGAAGTGGATCGCGTGCACGCCCGGCGCCGCGCCGGTGAGCTCGCCGGACACCAGGACGCCGTGCGGGGTCTGCGACAGCGTCATCGTGCCGAGTGAGCGCCCCTCCGCGTCCCGGATCTCGGCGCGGGCGGTGATGTTGGCGGGGACGGGGGCGGGCCCGGAGGCGCCGCCGCGCCCGCCGCCGCAGGCGGCCGCGAGCACGAGCAGGGAGAGGGCGGGAATTCGACGCATGTCGGTCTCTGGGGTGTGATGTCGCGCACGCGTCTTACACGTTGCGCGCCGCGACGACGGAACGGGCGGGCGCCCCCGGTCGTGCCCTCAGAAGCGGGCGGGGGCACCCGAGACTACGCGGTACGTGTCGCGCGCGATGAGCAGCTCCTCGTCGGTCGGGATGACCCACGCCCCGAGCCGCGACCCCTCGGCGTGGAAGGCGCCCTCGCGCCCGCCGGCCAGCGCGTCGTTGCGCCCGGCATCGATCGCGAGCCCCATCCACTCGAGCCCCGCGCAGATGCGGGCGCGCACCTCGGGGGCGTTCTCGCCGATGCCGCCCGCGAACACCAGCGCGTCGGCGCCCCCCATCGCGGCCAGGTAGGCGCCCACGTACTTCCGCACGCGGTAGCAGAAGATGTCGATCGCGAGCGAGGCGCGGCGGTCGCGGTGCTCGCGCTCCTCGGCCAGCAGCTCGCGCATGTCGTGCGTCAGCCCGGAGATCCCGAGGAGCCCCGACTGCTTGTTCAGCAGCGCCTCGGCCTCGCCGAGCGACAGCCCCTCCTTCGCGCCCACGTAGTCGAGGATCGTCGCGTCGACGTCGCCCGACCGCGTCCCCATCACGAGCCCCTCGAGCGGCGTGAAGCCCATCGACGTGTCGACCGAGTCGCCGCCCGCGATGGCGCACGCCGAGCACCCGTTGCCGAGGTGCAGCGTCACCAGCCGGGTGGCCTCGCGCGCGGTGCCGGTGAGCTGCCGCCAGCGGTGCGCGACGTAGCGGTGCGACGTGCCGTGGAAGCCGTAGCGGCGGACCTTGTAGCGCCGGTAGAGCTGGTAGGGGATCGCGTACAGGTAGGCGTGCGGCGGCAGCGTGTTGTGGAACGCCGTGTCGAACACTGCCACCTGCGGTACCCCGGCACCCAGCACGGCCGCCGCGGCGCGGATCCCGCGCAGGTTGGCCGGGTTGTGCAGCGGCGCGAGGTCGATGGTGTCCTCGATCCCGCGCAGCACGGCGTCGTCGATCCGCACCGAGCGCGTGAACTGCTCGCCGCCGTGGACGACGCGGTGCCCGACGGCCTCGATGTCGGCGCGCCCGCCGAGCGACACGCCGCTCTCCGCGCTCACGAGCCACGCCAGGATCCACTCGACCGCCGCGCGGTGGTCGCGCAGCGACGCCGTCGTGCGCGTCGTCGGCCCGTCGCCGGCGCGCAGCGTGAGCACCGCTTCGCCGCCCAGCCGCTCGATCGTGCCGCGCGCCAGCTTCTCGTCGGTGTTGGCGGAGAGCCGCTCGTGGTCGGTGCGGACCAGCTGGAACTTGAGCGTGCTGGAGCCGGCGTTGAGGACGAGGACGTTCATGGCGCCGCCACCGCTCCGCGGCCGCTCGGCGCTCCGCGCTCGGCGCTCACTCGGTCCCGACGGCGAAGCGAGCGTCGAGCGACGAGCGTCGAGGGGGGCGTCCTCACGGCCGGTCGATCGCCGGGCACGCCGCCGGCCGGAAGCGCTCGTACGCGTCCAGCGCGCGCGCCAGCGCCTCGGGGCCGCTCTGCCCGACGGCGGACACATGGCCCATCTTCCGCCCCGCGCGCGCCTCGCGCTTGCCGTACAGGTGCAGACGCGCCGTCGCCACCTCCAGCGCGCCGACCGCGTCGGGCGGGGCGTCGGTCACCCACAGGTCGCCGAGCAGGTTCGCGATCGCGCCGGCGGCGATCAGGGTCGGCGCGCCGAGCGGGAGGCCGCAGACGGCGCGCACGAGCTGCTCGAACTGGCTCGTGGCGCAGGCGCGCTCGGACTGGTGGTAGGTGTTGTGCGGGCGCGGCGCGAGCTCGTTCACGAGGACGCGGCCGTCGGTCGTGAGGAAGAACTCGACCGCCAGCAGCCCCACGAGGTCGAGCCCCTCCGCGATCCCCATCGCCACCTCGGCGCCGGCGCGCGCGACCTCCTTCGCGAGGTCGGCGGGGGTGACCGACCACGCCAGCACGCCGCGCGTGTGGTGGTTGCGCGAGGGCGGGTAGACGGCCATCTGCCCGTCGGCGCGGCGCGCCACCAGCACCGAGAACTCGAGCGCGAGGTCGAGCCGCTGCTCGACGACGCTGCGCCGCGCGCCCACCGCCTGCCACGCCGCCGCCGCGTCGCCCGGGTCGAGCACGTGCGCCTGCCCGCGCCCGTCGTACCCGCCGTGCGCCGACTTCACGATGCACGCGCCCAGCTCGCGCACCGCCGCCGCCACGTCCGCGGCCCCCTCGGCGTGACGGAACGGGCCGACGGGGAAGGCGTGCTCCGCCAGCCAGTCCTTCTGCCGCACGCGGTCCTGGATCACCCAGATCGCCCCCGCGCCCGGGTGCAGCCGCGCGTGGCGCGCGACCGCCTCCAGCGCCGTCGGCGCGAGCTGCTCGATCTCGAGCGTCACGACGTCGCACTGCCGCGCCAGGTCGGCCGCCGCGTCGGCGTCGTCGAAGCGCGCCGTGACGACGCGCGACGCCACGGGGCGCGCCGAGCAGTCGGGGTCGGGGTCGAGCACGTGCACGTCGTAGCCGAGCGCGCGCGCGGCCATCGCCGTCATGCGCCCGAGCTGCCCGCCGCCGAGGATGCCGATGGTCGCGCCGGGGAGGATCGGCGCCAGCTCGTCGCGCGCGCTCACGGCAGCTCCTGCGCGAGGACCTCGTCGCGGCGCGCGTCGCGGCGCGCCTGCAGCCGCGCGCGGAGCTGCGCGTCGGTGGTCGCGATCAGCTGCGCGGCGAACAGCGCGGCGTTCACCGCCCCCGGCTTGCCGATGGCCAGCGTCCCGACCGGGACGCCGGCGGGCATCTGCACGATGCTGAGCAGCGAGTCGACGCCGTTCAGCATCGTCGCCGGCACGGGCACGCCGAGCACCGGGACGAGCGTCTTGGCGGCCAGCATCCCCGGGAGGTGCGCCGCGCCCCCGGCGCCGGCGATGATCGCCCGCAGCCCGCGCGCCTCGGCGCCCTCCGCGTACGCGAACAGCCAGTCGGGCGTCCGGTGCGCCGACACGACGCGCGCCTCGTACGCGACCCCGAGCTCCGCCAGCGTCTCGCACGCCGGGCCGAGGACGCCCCAGTCGCTCTTGCTCCCCATCACCACCCCCACCAGCGGGGCGGCGTCGGTCGGCGGGGGCACGGCGGCGGCGTCGGGCATGGGCGTGCGGGGCAGGGGTGAGTAGGCGGCCGGCGGGAAGATACCCGGCTCCGGACGCGGGGCGCAGGGGCTTGGCGCCCCGCCGCGCGCCGCCGAGCTTTGCGGCCATGCGTCGCGCACTCGCGCCCCTGCTCGCCCTCGCGCTGGCCGCCTGCGCCGGCGAACGCCCCGATGCGCCGCCGCTGCGGGTCTGGGCGGCCGCCAGCCTGACGCGCCCGGTGCGTGCGGTGCTCGACTCGTTCACCGCCCGCACCGGCGTCGTGAGCCGTCTCGAGTCGCAGTCGAGTCTCGAGCTGGCGCGCCGGATCACCGACCTCGGCGAGACGCCCGACGTGCTGCTGCTCGCCGACCGCGCGGTGTTCCCCGCGCTGCTCGCGCCGGCGCACGTGGACCGCTGGACGCTCTTCGCGCGCAACCGGATCGTGGTCGCGTGGGGCGCGCGGGCGCGGCACGCCGCCGAGTTCGCGCGCGCCGAGCGGTGGTGGGAGATCCTCGACCGCCCCGGCGTCGAGGTCGGGCGCGCCGATCCCGCGACGGACCCCAGCGGCTACCGCACGCTGCTCGTCTTCCAGCTCGCCGAGCGGCACTACGGCGTCCCGGGGCTCGCCGCCCGGCTGCTGGCCGCGGCGCCGCCGCGCAACGTGCGCCCGCGCGAGGCCGACCAGATCGCGCTCGTCGAGACGGGGGAGCTGGACTACGTCTGGACTTACGAGAACCTCGCGCGCGCGGCTCGCCTCCCGTACCGCGTCCTGCCGCCGGCGGTCGATCTCGGCTCGATCCCCGACTCGGCGGCCTACGCCGCGGCGGCGGTGCGCGTCCCCGGGCGTCGGCTCGGCGACTCCGTCACCTTCCGCGGCGAGCCGATCGCCTACGCCCTGGCCGTCCCGCGCGCCGCCGAACGGCCCGCCGAGGCCCGCGCGCTGGTGGACTTCCTCCTCTCGCCCGACGGCCGCCGCATCCTGCGCGCGCAGTCCCTCGACGCGCTCGACTCGGCGGTCACTGTCACGGCGCCGGCGCCCTGAGGCGCAGCAGGTAGTCCTCGGCGAGGCGCACGCCGGCCCGCTGGCCGTTGGCCGCCGGCGCGACGCGCAGCCGGCACTTGATCTCGCCGACCTCGTCGACCGGCACGAGGTAGACCGCCTCGTTGTCCGGACAGTAGACCGCGAACAGGTCGCACGCGCCGCGGTACGACTGCCGCCCGCGCCCGCGGTGGGCCTGCGAGCTGGAGGTCGGGAAGATCACCGCCCCCCCGCGCAACCGTCCGGTCTTCACCTGGACGCGGAGGAAGCGGCTCCCGTCGTCTATGACGAGGTCGTAGCGCCGGTTGTCCGTGAAGGGCGCGATCAGCACCTCGTATCCCGCGCGGACGAGTGCAGCCAAAACGAAGACCTCCGAGCGCTCGCCAACCGTTTTCGGGTTGGGTGGCACTCGGAGGTCCATAGCTCCCGCGGTAGGACTCGAACCTACGACCCGACGATTAACAGTCGTCTGCTCTACCAACTGAGCTACGCGGGAATGAGACTCGGAGCTTAAACGGGCCGGACGGCTCGGTCAACCCGCCCGGGCGCGGGGGCGGCGCGGCTTGGCGGGCGCCTTGGCCGCGGCCGGGGCGGGGGCGGCGTCGGGGCCCGGGAGCACCCGTCGCAGGAACCGCCCGGTGTGCGAGCGCGGCTCCGCCAGGATCTCCTCCGGCGTCCCCTGCGCGATGATCTCCCCCCCGCCCACGCCGGCCTCCGGACCCAGGTCCACCACCCAGTCCGCCCGCTTGATGACGTCGAGGTTGTGCTCGATCAGCACCAGCGTGTGCCCCGCGTCCACCAGCCGGTCCAGCACGTCGCCGAGCTTGCGGATGTCCTCCAGGTGGAGCCCGGTCGTCGGCTCGTCCATCACGTAGAGCTTCCGCCCCTTGGACTTGGCCGACAGCGCGAGCTCGCGCGCGATCTTGACGCGCTGCGCCTCGCCGCCCGAGAGCGTCGTCGCCGGCTGGCCGAGCCGGAGGTAGCCGAGCCCCACCTGCTGCAGCTGCCAGAGCGCCTGCCCGAGCTTCTCCTCGCGCGGGAAGAAGCGGATCGCCTCGTCGATCGTGAGCTGCAGGACGTCGTGGATCGTCCGCCCGTGCACCGTCACCTCCAGCACCTCGGGCTTGAACCGCTTGCCGCCGCACTGGTCGCAGGGGACGAACACGTCGGCCATGAACACCATCTCGACCTCGAGGTAGCCCGCCCCCTCGCAGGTCTCGCAGCGCCCGCCCGCCGAGTTGAAGCTGAAGGTCGACGCCGTGAAGCCGCGCTGCCTGGCCAGCGGCTGCGCGGCGAAGATGCGCCGGATCTCGTCGTACGCCTTCACGTACGTCACCGGGTTGGAGCGCGGCGAGCGGCCGATCGGGCTCTGGTCCACCAGCACCACGTCGTCGAGCGTCTCCCACCCCGTGAGCGCGTCGTAGCGGCCGACCTTCTCGCCCAGGTGCTGCTTGGCCGAGTGCTCGCCGGTGAGCTTCTGCTCCAGCGCGCGGTACAGGACGTCGTGCACGAGCGTGCTCTTGCCGGAGCCCGACACGCCGGTCACGCACGTCATCGCGCCCAGCGGCACGCGCAGGTCCACGCCCTTGAGGTTGTGCTCGCGCGCCCCGGTGAGAGTGAGCCACCGCGGCCCGAGCCGCCGCCGCTCGGCGGGGACGGGAATCGATCGCGCGCCGGTGAGGTACTGCCCCGTGAGCGGGCTCTCCTTCACCCGCGCCATCGGCCCCGCGAACACGACGTAGCCCCCCTTCTCGCCGCTCTCCGGCCCCAGCTCGACCATGTAGTCGGCGACCTCGATCGCCTCCGGGTCGTGCTCGACCACCAGCACCGTGTTGCCGCCGTCGCGCAGCCGGTGCAGGAGGCGGAGGAGCCGCTGCATATCGCGCGAGTGCAGCCCGATCGACGGCTCGTCGAGCACGTACAGCGTGTCGACCAGCTGCGCGCCCAGCGAGTTGGCGAGCCCGATGCGCTGCGCCTCGCCCCCCGAGAGGGTGCGCGTGGCGCGGTTGAGCGACAGGTAGCCGAGCCCCACGTCGCACAGGAAGCGCACGCGCGCCTGCGCCTCGAGCAGGATGTGCTCGGCGATCTGCTTCTCCGACGGCGACAGCGCCAGCGCGTCGAGCCACACGGTGAGCCGGTCGACGGGCATCTCCGCCGCCTCGGCGATGCTCGCGCCGCCGACGCGGATCTGCAGCGTCTCCGGCTTCAGCTTCGCGCCCCTGCAGGTCGGGCACTCCTGCGCCGTCTGGTACTGCCGCAGGAAGACGCGGATGTACTGCTTGTACCGCTTCTCCTCCTTGCTGCGCAGGAAGGGGAAGGCGCCGAGGAAGCCGCGCGCCTTGCCGTGGAGCACCAGCTCCTGCTGCTTGCGCGAGAGCGTGCGCCACGGCGCGTCGACGGGGATCCCCTCCTTGCGCGCGAAGTCGACGATCTTGCGCCGCTCCGCCTCGTAGCGCGGCATCGTCCACGGCTGGATCGCCCCGTCGCGCAGCGTGCGCTCGGGGTTGGGGACGATCAGCGCCTCGTCGTACTCGAGGATGGCGCCGAAGCCGTTGCAGGTCTCGCAGGCGCCGCGCGGGTTGTTGAAGCTGAACAGCTGCGGCGTCGGGGCGGGGAGGCGGGTGCCGTCGTTCGGGCACTCGTAGCGCTCGGTGAAGCGGAGCACCGTCACCGGCTGCCCGGCCTGGAGCCCGTGCGGCGTCGCCACCGGGACCGGGGACGCGACGGGGGACGCGAACAGCACCGCCGCGTCGCCGTCCCCCTCCCGGAACGCCGTCCCCAGCGCGTCGCCGAGGCGCCCGCCGACGTCGGGGCCGATGGCGAGGCGGTCCACCACCACCATCAGGTCCGGCGCCGTGGTGAGGTCCACCCCGCGCGCCTCGACGTCGTCGAGGTGCAACGGCTCGCCGGCGATCGCCACGCGCACGAAGCCCTGCGCGCGGAGGTTCTCGACCACCACCGCGTGGGTGACCTTGGCCGACAGGCGGAGGGGGAAGGCGATCGAGAAGCGCGTCCCCTCGGGGAGCGACTCGATGGCGGCCCGGACCGACTGCGGGGTGTCGGGGCGCAGCTCGCGCCCGCAGACCGGGCAGTAGCTGCGGCCGACGCGCGCCCAGAGGAGGCGCAGGTAGTCGTAGACCTCGGTGGCGGTCCCGACGGTGGAGCGCGACGTCTTGGTCGGGTTCTTCTGCTCGATCGCCACCGCCGGCGAGAGCCCCTCGACCGCGTCGACCAGCGGCTTCTCCATCCGCTCGAGGAACTGCCGGGCGTAGGCCGACAGCGACTCCACGTAGCGCCGCTGCCCCTCGGCGTAGATGGTGTCGAACGCCAGCGAGCTCTTCCCGGAGCCCGACGGGCCCGTGATGACCGTGAAGCTCCGGCGCGGGATCTCCAGGTCGAAGCCCTTCAGGTTGTGCTGACGGGCGCCGCGGATGACGATGCGATCTTTCACGGCCGGAATCTAACCGAAGACGTCCCGAAGCGGGCGGGGCCACGGGGTGAGACGCGACGCGGGGTGCGGGGGTTCCAGGGAACCCCGCACCCCGCGCCGAACCCGCCGGGGCGGGAGGAGCCGTTACACCGCCGAGCGGCGGGTGGCCATGCGGTAGATCCAGAGCAGCAGGAGCGCGCCCACCACCGAGATCAGGATGCTGCGGATGTCGACGCCCGAGACGCCGCCGATCCCGAAGATCATGTTGCCCAGGAAGCCGCCGATCACCGCGCCCACGATACCGATGAGGGCCGTGACGATGAAGCCGCCCGGGTCGCGGCCGGGCATGATCGCCTTGGCGATGGCACCGGCGATGAGCCCGAGAATGATCCAAGCGAGAATACCCATTTGCGCCTCCACAGGGTAAGGACGACTGCGGTTGTGCGGGCCGGGAGTGCAACGCGCGTACCATGCGAAACACTCGGCGGCGCCGGCCCGTTCAATGCGGGCCCGCTTACCTTCCTGTCATGTCGCCGCCCCCGCCGCCCGCCGACGACGAGGTGATGGGGCGCGTCTACGACGCGCGCCTCGCCCGCCGCCTGCTGCGCTACGTCCGCCCCTACGGCGGGCTGGTCGCGGCGGCCGTCGTGCTGCTGTGCGTCGAGGGCGGGCTGCAGTTGGTCGGCCCGGTGCTGACGCGCCACGTCATCGACGTCGCCCTGCCGGCCGGCGACGCCGCCGGGGTCACGCGTGCCGCCCTGATTCTCGCCGGCACGCTCGTCCTGCAGTTCGTCGCCGGCTACGGCGAGACGGTGCTGACGGGGCTGCTCGGGCAGCGCGTCATGCGCGACCTCCGCACCGAGCTGTTCGCGCGGCTGCAGCGCCTCCCGGTGGCGTTCTACGACCGGAGCCCGGTGGGCCGCCTGGTCACGCGCGTGACCTCCGACGTCGAGGCGCTGAACGAGCTGTTCACCGCCGGCGTGGTGGCCGGGCTGGGCGACCTGTTCACCCTGGTCGCCATCGGCGTGATGATGCTGGTGGTGGACTGGCAGCTGGCGCTGGCGGCGTTCGCCGTGATGCCGTTCGTGCTGCTGGCGTCGCGCCTCTTCCAGACGCGCGTGCGCGGCGCCTACCGCGAGATCCGCACGCGCCTGGCGCGCATCAACGCCTTCGTGCAGGAGCGGCTGAGCGGGCTGCGCATCGTGCAGCTGTTCGGGCGCGAGGGGGACGAGCGCGCGCGCTTCCGCCGCCTGAACGACGACCACCTCGACGCGCACCTGCGCTCGATCCGGATCTACGCGCTGTACTTCCCGGCGATCGAGATCCTGACCACGGTCGCGCTGGCGAGCCTCATCGTCGCCGCCGCGTCGCGCGTCGGCGCGGGGACGCTCACCGTCGGCACGGTGGCGGCGTTCCTCCAGCTCGTGCGCCGCTTCTTCCAGCCGCTGCAGGACCTGTCGGAGAAGTTCAACATCCTGCAGGGCGCGATGGCGGCGTCGGAGCGGATCTTCGCGCTGCTGGACGAGCCGGTGGAGGAGTACGGGGCGCCGCTCGACGCTCGACGCTCGACGCTGGCTCCCTCGGCCGGGGCGAGCGTCGAGCGTCGAGCGTCGAGCGGCGAGGGATTGACCGTCGAGTTCGACGACGTCTGGTTCACCTACGGCGACCCCGCCGCCGCCGACCCGCAGTGGGTGCTGCGCGGCGTCAGCTTCCGCGTCGCGCCGGGGGAGACGCTCGCCCTGGTGGGACACACCGGGGCGGGGAAGACCACCATCGTGTCGCTGCTGCTGCGGTTCTACGCGCCGCAGCGCGGGCGCATCCTGGTCGACGGCGTGGACGTGCGCGAGCTGAGCCTCGACGCGCTGCGCTCGCGCGTCGGCTTCGTGCAGCAGGACATCTTCCTCTTCGCCGGCGACGTCGCGGGCAACGTGCGGCTCGGCGCCCCGCTGACCGACGAGGAGGTCGCCGCGGCGGCCGCGCGCGTGGGGGCCGACCGCGTCGTCGCGCGCCTCCCGCACGGCTGGCGGCAGGAGCTGGGCGAGCGCGGCGCGTCGCTCAGCGTCGGCGAGCGGCAGCTGCTGGCGTTCGCGCGCGCGGTGGCCGCCGACCCGGCGCTGCTCGTGCTCGACGAGGCCACGAGCGCCGTCGACAGCGAGGCCGAGGCGCGCATCCAGGCGGCGCTCGAGACGCTGATGCGCGGGCGCACGACGATCGCCATCGCGCACCGCCTCTCGACCATCGTCGCCGCCGACCAGATCCTCGTGCTGCACCACGGCCAGGTGGTCGAGCGCGGGCGGCACGCCGCGCTGCTGGCCCGCGACGGGCTGTACGCGCGGCTCTACCGGCTGCAGGTCGCGCAGGCGGCGGAGGCCGCGCGCCCCGCCGCCTGAGCGTCCCGGCGTGGCCCGCGCGCCACGCTTGCCCCCCAGTGGGGCCCCGGGTAGTTTCGACCGACCCGGCCCCGGCCGTCAGCGGGGGCGGCCTTCCGTCCGTCCATCCCCGCCGCGTCCGGCACCCGCGACCACGCGCCTTCTCGTGCCTTCTCGCTAGTGCAGCTCTCCGTGGCCGCCCGCACGGACGTCGGACGGATCCGTGCCGGCAACGAAGACAGCCTCTACGCCGTCGCCAATGAGAGCCGGGGGCTCTTCATCGTCGCCGACGGGATGGGCGGGCACGCGGCCGGCGAGGTGGCCAGCTCCATGGCGGTGCAGATCATCGCCGAGGAGCTCGAGCCGCTCCAGTCGATCGACGAGCCGGGCGCCGTCGAGCGCATGGCCCTCGCGGTGCGCAACGCCAACCGGGCGATCTACGACCGCACCATCAGCGAGTCCGAGAAGCAGGGGATGGGGACGACGACGTCCATCCTCATGCTCTCCGACGCCGGCTACCTGATCGGCCAGGTCGGCGACTCGCGCATCTACCTCCTGCGCGAGGGGCAGCTCCGCCAGCTCACCAAGGACCACTCCTACGTGCAGGAGCAGGTCGACGCGGGGTACCTCACCCCGGAGCAGGCGCGCTACCACCCCTACAGCAACGTCATCACGCGCTGCGTCGGGGCCAACGAGTCGGTGGAGCCGGACTTCTTCGCCGGCCCGATCGCGCCGGGCGACGTCTTCCTGGTCGCCAGCGACGGCCTCACCGGGATGGTCGAGGACCGGCGCCTCCAGCAGCTCATGGCGTCCAAGGCCAACCCGGCCCGCGTGGTCGACGCGCTGATCGCCGAGGCCAACGGCCGCGGGGGGCTCGACAACATCACGGCGATCCTCGTGCAGGTGCACGGCGTGGCGCCGGTCCCCTCGTTCACGGGCGAGGGGGTCGACAGCGTCCCGGCCGCCGGATGACCGCCGCGTGACCGCCCCCGACCCCGGCGAGGGGACGGTGGGCGACGTCGCCGGGCTGTACCTCGGCAACATCCTCTACGCGCTGGAGCTGGCCGCCCTCTCGCTCGAGGAGCAGGGGCGGCGCGAGGACGCGGGGTTCTACCGCGGGATCGCCCGCCGCCTGGCCGAGGCCCGCGGGCGCGAGAAGGGCGCCGGCTGACCCGGGCTACAGCAGCGCCGCGCCCCCGGCCAGCCGCGCGCGCAGCGCGTCGGGGTCGAGGTGCAGCGCCGCCAGCAGGCGGTCCTGCGGGAGCGCGACCCGCCGCGCGGTGAAGACGCGCAGCCACCGCGCCGACCGGTACAGCTGCTCGGCGAGCGTCGTCAGGTTGATCGCCCCCTCCCACCCGGCGGCGGTCACGCGCACCACGCCCCCGGCGCGCCGCAGCACCGGCAGGTCGAGCCCCAGCATCTGCGTCTTGGCCGGGTAGTCGAGCAGCAGCTCGCCGGGCTCCAGCCCCAGCTCCGCGGCCAGCCGATCCTCGACGGCCACCGTCAGCGCGCGGTCGCGCACCATCCAGTCGCCGAAGCTCTCGTCGAACGCCGCCGCGGGGCACTCGAGCGACCGTTTGTGCAGCCGTCGCGCGCGCAGCGCCCCGGCGAGCATCGACAGCTGCGGCTCGACCGGCGCCGCCGACTCGAGCGCGTGCAGGATCCCCTCGTCGGTGAGGCGCGCCACGGTCCGCGCCTCCAGCACGCTGCCGCGCAGCGCGACGTCCACGACGCGCTTGTACATCGCCGTCGCCGCGCGCACCGCGTGGTGCCAGTAGACGTTGCGGTACATCTGGTACTTCGCGAACAGCAGCGACTCGAGCGCCGACAGCCCCTTCTCGCGGATCCCCACCGCCGGCCGCCCCGTCTTCGGGTCGTCCACCAGCACGAGCGCGTTGAGCAGCCGGTCGACGTCGATCTCGCCGTACGGCACGCCGCACATCAGCGCGTCGCGCTTCAGGTACTCGATCTTGTCGAGGTCGAGCGACCCCGAGATGAGCCCCTGCAGCGGGCTCTCGCCCCGCCCGCACACCAGCGCGTAGACGCGCGCCGGGGCGTCGGGCGCCACCGTCTCGCGCAGGATGTCGGCGACCTCCCCCTCGGTGATCAGCGGGCGCGCGACGTCCTCGTGGTGCGGGACGCCGATCTCCTCCAGCGCGTGCGAGAACGGGTAGTGTCCGACGTCGTGCAGCAGCGCGGCCGCCCGGACGATCGCCGGCTCCTCGTCGGGGACCCGCCGCAGCTCGCCGCGCTCGGCCAGCAGCCCGAGCGTGGTGCGGGCCAGGTGGTACGCGCCCAGCGCGTGCTCGAACCGCGAGTGCGTCGCCCCCGGGTACACGAGGTACGCGAGGCCGAGCTGGCGGACGTAGCGCAGCCGCTGGAAGACGCGCGTGTCCACGAGCCGCAGGGCGGCGTCTTCGACGCGGACGTTGTTCCAGAGCGGGTCTCGGATGGTCTCCACGGGCGGGGGCTGCGGGTCGCGGATGGTACCCGCCGGCCCCCTGGGCAGGGAAGGGGCCACAGTTCGGGGCGCCTGGTGCCGACACTCGTCGGCAGTCCCCCGACGCGCCCCCGTGACCCTCCCCGCCGCCCTCCCCGCACGCGCCGCCGAGGCCGACCGCCCCGGCGCCTACGTCCGCCGCATCCTCGTGGCGGACGACATGCCGTCGTTCTCGCGGCAGATGGGCGAGCTGATGGACTCGCTCCGCGAGGGGGAGGCGTCCGCGCAGCGGCTCGCCAACCTGGTGCTGCGCGACTACGCGCTGACGGTGAAGGTGATCCGCACGGCCAACACGGTGCACTACAACCGCACCGGCCGCCCCGTGCAGAGCGCCACGCACGCGATGATGCTGCTCGGCGCGCAGACGGTGCGCGACCTGGCCAGCGCGCTCCTGCTGTTCGAGCACTACCGCGGGCGCTCGCCCGGGCTCAAGGAGCTGATGCTGCTCTCGCTGCTGACGGCGGGGCACGCGCGCGAGGCGGCGGTGCGCCTCGGGATGGCCGACCCCGAGACGGCGCAGCTGTGCGGGATGTTCCGCAACCTCGGCGAGGTGCTGGTGGCCGCGCACCTGCCGGCCGAGAACGCGGCGATCCTGCGCGCGGCCGGCGGGCGCGCGACGCGCGACTCGCGCCGCGCCCGAGAGGCCGGGGCGACGCAGGTGCTCGGCTGCTCGCTGGAGGACATCGGCGTCGCGATCGCCGGCGACTGGGGGATGCCCGCGGCGGTCTGCCTCGGCATGCGCGCGACGGGGGAGCGCGGGGAGGGGGAGCTGGAGCTGCTGACGGCGTTCGCGCACGACCTCACGGTCGCGATCTACCGCGAGGAGCCCGGGCCGGCGCGGCAGGGGGTGGCGGCGGTGCTGGAGCGCTACGGCACGCGCCTCAAGCTGTCGCGCGACGTGCTGGCGGCGATTGCCGACGAGGCGGTGGCCCAGACGCGCGACACCTTCGCCGCCGCCGGCGTGGCGCTCGACGGGCTGCGGCTGACGCGCCAGCTGGCCGCCGCCCTCCGCGACCCGGCGCACCCCACCCCCGCCGCGTCCGCCCCCGCCGACAC
>NZ_JARGEK010000229.1 GCF_029211165.1 Roseisolibacter sp. H3M3-2 | reverse complement strand
CCCGCGCGCGCCGCCGGCCGCGTGCCCGCCGACGGCCCGGCCGACCGCGCGCCGGGGCGCGACGCGTGGGCGCTGGCCACGATCGCCCTCGAGGAGGCGCTGGCCGAGCTGGCGCTGGTGGACCCGCGGCTGCCGCGCGTGGTGGAGTGCCGCGTCTTCGGCGGCCTCTCCGACGACGAGACGGCGGAGGTGCTCGGCGTCAGCGGGCGCACGGCGCAGCGCGACTGGCGCCGCGCGCGCACCTGGCTGTCGATGCGCCTGCGCGGGTGAGCTAGGCGGCGGGCGCAGGAGTCGGCGCGGGCACGCCGGCCGCGTCCTCGACCGGCGGCTCGGCGGTCGAGACGCCGCAGGTGGGGCAGTAGGGGTAGAACGCGTTCTTGCGCGTCGCGCAGGCGCGGCACTCGTCGTACAGGTGCATGCCGCAGTGCACGCAGTAGTTCGCGGCGGTGGGGCCGGCCGGTGCGCCCGGCGTCGCGGGGGCGCCGACGGGGCGCTCGCACCCGGGGCAGACGCCGGCGTTCAGCCGCTTGATCGCCTCCTCGTAGCCGAGCCGGCGCCGCCGCTCGCGCTCCGACTGCGCCTCGACCTCGGCGCGCCGCGCGAGGTAGCGGCGCATCGCGCGGATCACCCACACGCCGGCGACCGCGGTGGCGACGACGCCGACGCCGTAGCGGACGTAGCCGCCGTAGCTGGGCAGGTACGGCACCAGCTCGACGAAGAACGCGAACAGCGCGAACAGCACGAAGCCGCGCGCCAGCGGCCAGTACTCGCTCCGCCGCTTGCGCGCCACGAGCCAGCCGGCGACGAGGAGCAGCGGGAGGGTGAGGGCGAGGCGGATCAGGAAGACGCGCAGCTCCTGCCAGAAGCGGGCGCGCTCGTAGCGCGTGGTGGCGACGCGCAGCAGCTCCCCCTCGCGGTCGTCGGCGGCGACGCGCGCCTGCTGCAGGCGGAGGATCGCGGCGTCGAGGCGCTCGACCTCGGCCTGCGTCTCGCGCGCCGCGGCGCCCAGCTGGTCGAGGGCGCGGGTGCGCTGCACGACCTCGGGGTCCTGCCGCGGGTCGACGGTGGCGGTGCGCGTGGCGACCCAGTTCTGGAAGCCGGCGCGCGCGGCCTGGTACGCGTTCTCGGCGGCGGTCTGCGCGAGCTGCGCCCGCTCGCGCGCGTCGCTCTCCACGCGCTCGCGGCGGACGAGCGTGTCGCGCCCGGCGCGCACGCGCGCGAGGGCGGCGGTGTCGGCGAACTGCTCGAGGGCGAGCGACTGCCGCACGCCGGGGAGGTCGGCGACGAGCTTCCCCCCGAGCCCGATCAGGAAGCCCGCGAACAGGACCGAGACGGCCCACGTGGCGAGCGCGAAGAGGCGCTCGGGGACGCGCAGGGAGCGGAGCATGCGCGCCAAGCTACGTCCTCCGCCCGGCGTACGCCTCCTCCCCGGCGCGGGACGGCGGGGCGCGACGCGCGGCTGCAGCGTGCCGCATGGAGCACGAGGCGCTCACCGGCGCCGTCATCGGCGGCGCGATGCGCGTGCACCGGACGCTGGGGCCGGGCTATCTGGAGTCCGTCTACCAGCGGGCGCTCGCGTGGGAGCTTCGCCTGGCCAGGCTGCCGGTCGACGTCGAGCGGCGGCTCGTCGTGCGCTACCGCGGCTGCGACGTCGGCGTGTTCGTTCCCGACCTGATCGTCGACGAACGAGTAGTGATCGAACTGAAAGCCGTCGAGCGGCTTCATCCGATACACGAGGCGCAGCTGGTGAGCTACCTCAAGTCGACCGGATACGATCTCGGGCTGTTGATCAACTTCGGGGCGGGCAGCCTGGAGGTGCGACGCAAGGTGAGGGAACTGCCTTCGACAGGATTACAGGATTGAGCCGGATTGACTGGAAACGACACTTCTCCTGTCAATCCTGCCGAATCCTGTAGTCCTGTCGAAAGAAGTTGCGCTACCCCTTCACCACACGTCGCGCCGCCTCCACCACCCGATCCACCGTCAGCCCCAGCTCCTCGAAGATCCGCTGGTACGGCGCCGACGCCCCGAAGCGCTCGATGCCGAGCACCGTCCCGCGGTCCCCCACCAGCCGGTACCACGACATCGGGTGCGCCGCCTCGATCGCCACGCGGGGCACGCCGGCGGGGAGCACGGCGCGCTGGTACTCGGCGTCCTGCTTCGCGAACAGCTCCATCGACGGCACGCTCACCGTGCGCGCGCGGATCCCCTCGGCCTCCAGCTTGCGCGCCGCCTCGAGCACCAGCGCGACCTCGGAGCCGCTCGACATCAGCACCACCTGCGGCGCCCCGCCGTCCGCATCGCGCAGGACGTAGGCGCCGCGCGCCACCCCCTCGGCGGACGCGTACTTCGTGCGGTCGATGTAGCCGAGCTTCTGGCGCGTCAGCACCAGCGCCACCGGGCCGTCGCGGTGCGCCACGGCGACCTTCCACGCCTCGGCGGTCTCGCTCGCGTCGGCGGGGCGCATCACCGTCAGGTTCGGGATGCAGCGCAGCGCCGTCAGCTGCTCGACCGGCTGGTGCGTCGGGCCGTCCTCGCCGAGGCCGATCGAGTCGTGCGTGAAGACGTACAGGACCTGCTGGTGCATCAGCGCGGCGAGGCGGATCGCCGGGCGCATGTAGTCGGCGAACACGAGGAAGGTGCCGCCGTACGGGACGATCCCGCCGTGCAGCGCCATCCCGTTCATGATCGCGCCCATCCCGTGCTCGCGGACGCCGAAGTGCATGTTGCGCCCCCCGGGCGTCGCCGCCGAGTAGGCCGGCAGCCCCTTGAGCGCCGTGTTGTTCGACGGCGCGAGGTCCGCCGAGCCGCCCATCAGCTCGGGCAGCTTCGCGGCGAGCGCGTTGAGCACCGTGCCGCTGGCCGCGCGGCTGGCGACCGCGCCGTTCTCCGCGGTGAACGACGGCACCGCCGCGTCCCACCCGTCGGGGAGGCGCTTCGCGAGCCGGCGCTCGAACTCGGCGGCCAGCGCGGGCTCGGCGGCCCGGTACGCGTCCCACCGCGCCGTCCACGCGCCGTGCGCCTCCGCCTGGCGGCGGCCGGCCGCGAGCCACGCCTCGCGCGCGTCGTCGGGGACGAAGAACGGCTGCTCGCTCGGCCACCCGTAGGCGCGCTTGGTGAGGACGACCTCCTCCTTCCCCAGCGGCTCGCCGTGCGCCTTCGAGCTGTCGGCGCGGTTCGGGCTCCCGAAGCCGATGATCGTCTTCACGATGATCAGCGACGGGCGCGCCGTCTCCGCCTTCGCCGCCGCGATCGCCGCGTCGAGCGCCGCCAGGTCGTTGACGTCGGCGACGTGCTGCACGTGCCAGCCGTACGCCTCGAAGCGCTTGCCGGCGTCGTCGCTGTACGTCAGGTCCGTGCGCCCGTCGATCGTGATCTGGTTGTCGTCGTAGAAGCCGATCAGCTTCCCGAGCCCGAAGTGCCCGGCGAAGCTCGCCGCCTCGTGCGACACCCCCTCCATCAGGTCGCCGTCGCCGGCGATGAAGTAGGTGTGGTGGTCGACGACCGCGTGCCCCTCGCGGTTGAACGTCGCCGCCAGGTGCGCCTCGGCGACCGCCATCCCGACCGCGTTGCCGATCCCCTGGCCGAGGGGGCCCGTCGTCGTCTCGACGCCCGGGGTGTAGCCGTACTCGGGGTGCCCGGGGGTGCGGCTCTCCCACTGCCGGAACTGCTTCAGCTCCTCCAGCGACAGGTCGTAGCCGGAGAGGTGGAGCACCGAGTAGAGCAGCATCGACGCGTGGCCGACCGAGAGCACGAAGCGGTCGCGGTCGGGCCAGTGCGGGTCCTTCGGGTCGTGGCGCAGGTGGCGGGTGAAGAGCAGGTACGCCAGCGGCGCCAGCGCCATCGGGGTGCCGGGGTGGCCGGACTCGGCGGCCTGCACGGCGTCCATGGCCAGCGTGCGGATCGTATCGATGCAGCGCTTCTCGAGCGCCGGGTCGAGCGTGGGGGCGGTGGCGGTGGCCACGGGGCGGGGCGGCGAGGGGGACGGATGGCGCCCGGCGGGCGCGCCGACGGGGGCAAACTAGCCGGGTGGCGAAGGGATGCCGCGGCGGCAGGCGGGTGACCCCCTGGCAGGCCGGGGCGCCACAGGGGGGACGGCGGGGTGCCAGGGTGGCGGAGGGAGCCGGCGCGGCGCTGGCACTACGGGAGGGCAGCCTCGCCGGCCGCGCTCCGCAGCTCCGGCGTCCCCAGAACAGGACGGATGTCACGATGATCGACCTCTTCGGTCTCACCCTCCCCGAGGGCCAGCCCATCGACCGCGACTCGGCGACGCTGCTGGCCGGCCAGATCGGCGCGGCCGCGCAGACGGTCCGCCAGGGCGCGTCGGCCGCGGTGGCCGCGCGCCTCCGGCAGGATGCCCAGCGCTACCTGGCCGCGCGCCGCGCCGGCGGGCTGCGCTTCGCCGCCGGCGCCGGGCGCGCCTGCGACGAGGGGGCGTGGCAGGTCATGCGGCTCACGGTCGACGCGCCGGCGCTGATGCCGACGCCGACGCTGCTGGTGGCCTGATACGGCGTGGTCAGGTAGGGCGTTCTCAGAGACGGCGTTCTCAGGTAGGGCGTTCTCGGATACGGCGTTCTCGGATACGGCGTGGTCGGGTGGGGCGTGATCGGATGGGGCGGGACCTTCTAGCTTGCGTCCACGCCCTCTCCGACCACGCCTCTCTTGACCACGCCGTACCGGACCACGCCTCACCTGACCACGCCCCACCGAACCGACGAAATCCCCGTCGAGCGCCGCGCCGGCGAGCCCGATCCGGCGGCGGTCGCGTTCGTCCTGCGCCTCGCCCGCGCGCTGCACGTGCACGGCCACTCGGCGCCGCGCCTCGAGGACGTGCTGGGCGCCGTGTCGGACCGGCTGGGGCTCGTCGGCCACCGCTTCTTCTCGACGCCCACGTCGATCATGGCGGCGTTCGGTCCCGAGGCGCGGCAGCGCGCGCACCTGCTGCGCGTCGAGCCCGGGGAGGTGAACCTCGGGAAGCTCGCGGAGCTGGAGCGCCTGTCGGCCGACGTGGCGACGGGGCGCGTCTCCCCCGACCAGGGGACGGCCGAGATCGCGCGCATCGACGCCGCGCCGTCGGCGTACGGGCCCGGGCTGGTGACGCTCGCGCACGGCGTGCTGTCGGGCGCCGTCTGCCAGTTCCTCGGCGGCGGCGGGCGCGAGATCGCGGCGGCGGCGGCGCTGGGGCTCGGGCTCGGGCTGTTCTCGCGGGAGGCGGGGCGGCACGCGCGCGTCGGCCGCGTGTTCGAGCCGCTGGCGGCGTTCCTCGTGAGCGCCTCGGCGATGGGGCTGGCGTGGGCCGCGGGGCCGCTGTCGCTGTTCGTGACCACGCTGGCGGGGCTGATCGTGCTGATGCCCGGGCTCACGCTCACGACGGCGATCAGCGAGCTGGCGACGCGCAACCTGGCGTCGGCGACGGCGCGCATGAGCGGCGCCTTCATGACGCTGCTCGGCATCGTGTTCGGCGTCGCGCTCGGGACGCGGCTCGGCACCGCGCTGTTCGGCGCGCCGGTGCCCGTGGCGCCGCCCGGCACGCCGGGGTGGGTGGGGCTCGCCACGCTCCCGCTGGCGCCGCTGGCGTCGGTCGCGATTCTGCGCGCGGCCCCGCGCGACGCGCCGTGGATCGTCGCCGCCGGCATCCTCGGCGTCGCCGGCGGCCGCCTCGGCGCGTCGAGCCTCGGCGTCGAGCTGGGGACGTTCGCGGGGGCCTTCGTGGTCGCGCTGGCGAGCAGCGCCTACGAGCGCTGGCGCCGCCGCCCCGCCGCGGTGGTGCTGGTGCCCGGCATCCTGATGCTCGTGCCGGGGAGCGTCGGCTACCGCAGCCTGTCGTCGTTCCTGGAGCGGCGCACGCTGGCCGGGATCGAGACGGCGTTCAGCATGATCCTGACGGCGGTCGCGCTGGCGGCGGGGCTGCTCATCGCCGGCGTCCTGGCGCCGGAGTCGAAGATCGAGGAGACCAGGTAGGGCGTGGTCGGGTACGGCGTGGTCTGTTGAGGCGTGGTCTGATGGAGCGTCAACGGCCGCGCGCGTTGCCGACGGCTCGGCGGCGGGTAGACTCCCCGCACGCAGCGTCCGACCACGCCCCATCGGACCACGCCGTACCAGACCACGCCGTTCGAGACCACGCCGTTCCCATGCTCCTGCCCCTCGTTCTCCTCGCCGCCGCGCAGCCCCCCGCGCCGCGCCCCGCCCTCGCCGAGCCCTCGCTGTCCCCCGACGGCCGCGAGGTGGCCTTCGTCTCGGGGGGCGACGTGTGGACCGCCCCCGCGGACGGCGGCGAGGCGCGGCTGCTGGTGTCGCACCCGGCGCAGGAGAGCCGCCCGCTCTGGTCGCCCGACGGGACGCGGCTCGCGTTCGTGTCGACGCGCACCGGCGGCGGCGACGTGTACGTGCTGGAGCTGGCGACGGGCGCGCTGCGGCGCGTGACGTACGACGACGCGGCCGAGTCGCTCGACGCGTGGAGCCGCGACGGGCGCTGGCTGTACCTCTCGACGTCGTCGCGCGACGTGGCGGGGATGCAGGACGTGCTGCGCGTGCGCGCCGACGGCGGGACGCCGATGGTCGTCGCCGGCGACCGGTACGCGAGCGAGTACTGGGGCGCGCCGGCGCCCGACGGCGAGACGCTGGCGATCACGGCGCGCGGGCTGGTGAGCGGGCAGTGGTGGCGTCGCGGCCACTCGCACATCGACGAGAGCGAGATCTGGCTGGTGCGCCCGGGCGCCGGCGCGGCCGACGCGGCGCCCGCGTACACCGCGGTGACCAGCGGCGGCGCGAAGGACGCGTGGCCGATGTGGGCGCCCGACGGGCGCGCGCTGCACTTCATGAGCGACCGCTCGGGCGCCGAGAACCTGTGGACGCAGGCGGTGGCGGGCGGGCGCGCGGAGGGGGCGCCGCGGCAGGTCACGCGCTTCGCCGACGGGCGCGTGCTGTGGCCGAGCGTGTCGCACGACGGGCGCGCGATCGTGTTCGAGCGCGACTTCGGGATCTGGCGCGTCGACCTCGCGGGGGGCGAGCCGCGGCGGCTGGCGATCACGCTGCGCGGCGCGCCGGCGGCGCCGGGGGTCGAGCGGCTGGCCGCGTCGGCGACGCCGCTGCAGGAGCTGGAGCTGGCGCCCGACGGGCGGAAGCTCGCGGTGGCGATGCGCGGCGAGGTGTTCGCGGCCGCGTCGCGCGCGCCGGAGGGCGGCGCGGCCGGCGGCGCGGGCGGCCGCGGCCCGCTCGACGCGGCGCGCGACACGAGCACGCCGAGCCCCGAGCAGCACCTCGCGTGGAGCCCCGACAGCCGCCGGCTCGCCTACGCGTCGGACCGCGACGGGCGCTGGCGGCTGTTCACGTACGACTTCGCCGCGCGCCGCGAGACGCCGCTCACCGACGGGCCGCTCGACGTGGCGCCGCGCTGGTCGCCCGACGGCGCGCGCGTGGTGTTCGTGCGCGGCGGGCGCGAGCTGATGGTCGTCGACGCCGGCGGCGGGAACGCGCGGCGGCTGGCCGCGGGGCGCTTCGACCGCCCGCCGTTCGCCGACGGCGGCGACCTCGCGTGGAGCCCCGACGGGCAGTGGATCGCGTACGTGGCGCGCGCGGGCGACCGCGGCTTCTCCAACGCGTTCGTCGTGCGGGCGGATGGGAGCGGCGAGGCCCGCCAGGTGAGCTTCCTCCCGAACGCGTTCACCGGCAGCGTCGCGTGGGGCGCCGACGGGACGACGCTCTACCTCGTGTCGGGGCAGCGCACCGAGAGCGGGCAGCTCGCGCGCGTCGACCTCGTGCCGCGCGCGCCGCGCTTCCGCGAGGACCAGTTCCGCAGCCTGTTCGACGTGAGCACGCCGGGGCAGCCGGCCACGCGGCCGGACAGCGGGGCGCGCCCCGCGGCCGCCGCGAAGTCGGAGGCCAAGCGGTCTTAGGAAGACAAATCGTGGTCTCAACT
>NZ_JARGEK010000228.1 GCF_029211165.1 Roseisolibacter sp. H3M3-2 | reverse complement strand
TCGCGCACGGTGGCGCGCGGCGCCGGCGGCGGGGCGCTCGAGGTGCGCGCCGTGCCGGCGGGGGACGCGCTGCTGGTGACCGTCGGCGCCGCCGACGAGGACCCGCTCGACCGCGAGGCGGCGGCGACGCTCGACCGGCTCCCCGACGTGGTGCTGCGCTACGACCGCGACGGCGTGGTGCGCTACGTCAACGCGGCGATCGAGGCGGCGACCGGGCGCCCGCCCGCGCACTTCCTCGGCCGCCCCGCCGCCGAGGCCGAGGTCGACCCCGCGATCTCGGCGCGCTTCGCCGAGGCGCGGGCGCACGTGTTCGCGACCGGCGAGGCGGCGACGTTCGCGATCGCGCGGCGCGGCCCCGACGGGGCGGCGCGGCACGTCGAGTACCGCATGCTCCCCGAGCGCGCGTCGTGCGGCACCGTGGCGACGGCGGTGGCCATCGGGCGCGACGTCACCGAGCAGGTGGCGCTGCACGACGCGCTGCGCGAGAGCGAGCGGCGGCTGGCGACGCTGCTCGCCAACATCCCCGGCATCGCCTACCGCGTGCGCGAGGACGCGGCGTGGAGCGCGGAGTTCGTGAGCGAGGGGACGCTCGCGCTCACCGGGCACCCGGCGGCGGCGTTCGGGCCCGGGGGCGGGGTGACGTTCGAGGCGCTGATCCACCCCGACGACCGCGCGCGGGTGCGCGCCGCGATCGGCGCCCGCCTCGACGCGGGCGAGCCGTTCCAGGTGACGTACCGGATGCGGCGCGCCGACGGCGGCGAGCGGTGGGTGTGGGAGCACGGGCGCGAGGTGCCGGGCGCCGGCGGGGGCGGCCCGCGCGTGCTCGAGGGGCTGATCGTCGACGTCACCGACCGCGAGGAGGCGCGGCGGGCGCTGGAGGCGGAGCGCGCGCGGCTCGAGGAGTCGCAGCGGCTGGCGCACGTCGGCAGCTGGGAGTGGGACCTGCGCACCGACGCGGTCACCTGGTCGGACGAGCTGTACCGCATCGCCGGGCTGCCGCGCGACGTGCCGCCGACGCTCGACCGGTTCGCGGCGCTCGTGCACCCCGAGGACCTCGACCGCGTGCTGGCGACGCTGCGCGAGGGGATGTCCACCGGCCGCACGGTGGAGCTGGAGCACCGCATCGCGCGCCCCGACGAGGCGGCGGTGACGGTGTACGTGCGGGCGCGCATGGTGACCGACGCGACGGGGCGCGTGGTGCGCCTGGTGGGCTCGGTGCAGGACGTCACCGAGCACCGCGCGGCGCAGGCGGCGCTGCGGCTGTCGCAGGAGCAGCAGGTGGCGCTGCTGCAGAACATCCCCGACGCCGCGTGGCTGAAGGACGTGCACGGGCGCTACGTCGCGCTCAACGAGGCGGCGTGGCGCGCGCGCGGCCTCGGCGCCGCCGAGGTGCTGGGGCGCACGGCGGCCGACATCTTCGCCCCCGAGGTGGTGGCGGGGCGGCTGGCGCACGACCGCGCGGTGCTGGAGTCGGGGCGGCCGCTGATGATCGAGCACCGCGAGACGGGCCCCGACGGCGCGCCGCGGTGGTACGAGACGGTCAAGGCGCCGTACTACGACGCCGACGGCGCGGTGGCGGGGACGGTCGGGATCGCGCGCGACATCACCGAGCGGCGGCGGCTGGAGGAGCAGCTGCGCCACTCGCAGAAGATGGACGCCCTCGGGCTGCTGGCCGGGAGCGTGGCGCACGACTTCAACAACCTGCTGAGCGCGATCATCGGCGGCGCCGAGCTGGCGCGCCTCGAGGCGCCCGACGGGACGCAGCTGGCGCGCGACCTCGACGACGTGCGCAGCGCGGCGCAGCGCGGCGCGCAGCTGACGCGGCAGCTGCTGGCGTTCAGCCGCACGCAGGTGAGCCAGCCGCGCCGCCTCGACCTGCGCGACGTGGTGCGCGACAGCGCCAAGCTGCTGCGCCGCCTCCTCCCCGACGACGTCGGGCTCGACCTCGCGGTGGAGGGCGACCCGGTGGTGGCGCAGGCCGACCCGGGGCAGCTGGAGCAGGTGCTGATGAACCTCGTCGTCAACGCGCGCGACGCGGTGCTGGCGGCGCGCGAGCGCGTCGACGGCGACGCCCGCGCCGAGCGCGCCGACGTGGTGACGCTGGGGGTCGAGCGGCTGGCGCTGCGCGCCGGCGACGCGCGGCTGGCGCGCCCCGCCGGCGCGCCGCTCCCCGCCGGGACGTACGCGGCGCTGGTGGTGCGCGACACCGGCGCCGGGATGGACGCCGACACGCGGGCGCGGATCTTCGAGCCGTTCTTCACGACCAAGCCGCAGGGGCGCGGCACCGGGCTCGGGCTGGCGACGGTGCTGGCGATCGTCGCGCAGGGGGGCGGCACGGTGCACGCCGAGAGCGCGCCCGACGCCGGCGCGACCTTCACCGTCCTCCTCCCGCCGGCCAAGGGGGGCGCCGAGGTGGTGACGGCGGGGACGCGCCCGTCGCTCCCCGGCGGGACCGAGACGGTGCTGCTGGTCGAGGACGAGGCGGTGGTGCGCGAGACGGCGACGCGGCTGCTGCAGCGCTACGGCTACCGCGTGCTCGCCACGCGCCACGGCGGCGACGCGCTGCTGGCGTGGGCGGAGCACCGCGAGGCGGTGGCGCTGCTCATCACCGACCTGCGCATGCCGGCGATGGACGGGCCGACGCTGGTGGCGCGGCTGCGCGCCGAGCGCCCGGGGCTGCCCGTCCTGGTCATGTCGGGCTACTCGCTGGGGCGCGACGAGGCGGAGCGGGCGCTGCTGGAGGACGCGCACTACCTGGCCAAGCCGTTCACCGCCGACACGCTGCTGCCGCGCGTGCGGGCGGCGCTCGACGGGGCGCCGACGGCGACCTCCGGGGCCGCGGCGGGGTAGCACACGGGTGTCGCGCACCCTCGTCATCGTCGAGTCGCCCAACAAGGCGAAGAAGCTCACCGCGTTCCTCGGCCCCGGCTACGTCGTGAAGGCGTCGTTCGGGCACGTGGCCGACCTGCCGCCCAAGGACTACGGCGTCGACCTCGAGACGCTGGAGGAGAAGTACGTCCTGCGCGGGCGGGGCGCCGACGTGGTGAAGCAGCTGAGGGCCGCCGTGCAGGGGGGCGGCTACGACCGCGTGCTGCTGGCGTCGGACCCCGACCGCGAGGGGGAGGCGATCGCCTGGCACCTGGCGCGGCAGCTCAAGCTCCCGGCGCGCGCCGCGTCGCGCATCGAGTTCCGCGAGATCACGGCGGCCGCGGTGCGCGCCGCGGTCGCGGCGCCGCGTCCGGTGGACCTGCGCCGCGTGGACGCGCAGCGCTCGCGCCGCGTGCTCGACCGCATCGTCGGCTTCGACTGCTCGAAGGAGATCTGCTGGCCCGCCGGCGCGCAGTCGGCGGGGCGCTGCCAGACGCCGGCGCTCCACATCCTGTGCGAGCGCGAGCGCGAGATCCTGGCGTTCGCGGCGCGCACGTACTGGACGCTGGAGGCGACGTACGCCGAGGGGTTCCAGGCGTTCGTGCCGGCCGATGCCAAGGAGAGCAAGGAGCCGGCGGCCGAGGGCGAGGAGAACGCCGAGCGCACGGGGCGGCTGGTGCCGCGCCAGTTCGCGTCGCGCGAGGAGGCGGAGGCGGTGCTCGCCGAGGCGCGGCGGCACGCCCACGTGGTGCGCACCGTCGAGGGGCGCCGCACCGAGCGCCGCCCGCCGCCGCCGTACACAACCTCGACGCTGCAGCAGGACGCCAGCCGGAAGCTGCGCCTGTCGGCCAAGCAGGCGATGGACGCCGCGCAGGCGCTGTTCGAGGCGGGGCTGATCACCTACCACCGCACCGACTCGACGCGCGTCTCGGACGAGGCGGCGGACATGGCGCGCGCGTACCTGCAGGCGCACCACCCGGAGACGCTCCCCGAGCGCGCGCCGCGCGCGCGCGGCAAGGCGGGGGCGCAGGACGCGCACGAGGCGGTCCGCCCGACCGCGCTGCAGGGGGCGGAGGCGCCGCCGCCGCAGGCCGCGAAGCTGTACGCGATGATCCGCGCGCGCTTCCTGGCGTCGCAGGCGAAGCCCGCCGTGGTCGACCGCACGACGGTGTGGGTGGACAGCGGCCCGGTGGCGTGGGTCGCCGAGGGGGCGGTGCTGCGCGAGCCGGGGTTCCTGGTGTTCTGGGGGCCGTACGTCCGGCAGGAGGACGTCGAGCTGCCGCCGCTGCGCGCGGGGCAGGTCGTGACGCCCACGGACCTCGTCGTGCACCAGAAGGAGACGACGCCCCCGCCCCGCTACGACCAGGGCGCGCTGATCAAGAAGCTGGAGACCTCGGGGATCGGGCGCCCCGCGACGTTCGCGGGGATCATCGACACGCTGCTCAAGCGCGACTATGTGCGCGAGACGACCGGCGGCAAGGGGAAGAAGCTCCTCCAGCCGACCGAGTTCGGGATGCAGGTGGACGGGCTGCTGACGCACACCTTCGCCGACCTCGTCACCGAGGGGTACACGGCCGAGATGGAGGCGCGCCTCGACGCGATCGAGCGCGGCGACGCGACGCGCCCCGAGTACCTGCGCGCCTGGTACCACGGCTTCCGCGCCGCGATGGGGCGCGCGCAGACGCTGGGCGCCGAGTACCGCGCGGCGCACGGGCTGCGGTCGCGCGGCCCGCGCGGCGGCGGGGGCGCGGCCGAGGACACGACGACGCCGTGCGACCGCTGCGGCGAGGCGAACTACCGGAAGGTCGCGCGGAAGGGGGGCAAGGGGAGCTTCCTCGCCTGCCCGTCGTGCCGCATGACGCGCGACGTGCGCGCGCCGGTGAAGCCCGGCGGGTGCCCGACGTGCGGCTCGGCGCTGATCCGCAAGAAGATCGGGAAGCGCGACCCGTTCTGGGGGTGCGTGCGCTACGGCGCGGCGGAGCGCCCGTGCACCTACGCCGACTGGAGCGCGGCGGCGCAGGAGCCGAAGCCGGAGCGCAAGCCGAGGAAGGGCCCGACGCCGGCGCGCGTGGTGGCGGCGCGCCCCGCGACGCGCGACGCGACGACGCGCTTATGTCCCCGGTGCGCGGTGAGCACGCTGGACGTGGTCACGCCGGCCGACGGCGCGCCGTACTGGGCGTGCGCGGACCGCGCGTGCAGCTTCGCGCTTCCCGTCGGCGCGCGGCGGCGGGCGACGCCGTGCGAGGCGTGCGGCGGGATGGTGGTCCAGCGCGGGGACCGGTGGCAGTGCGCGCGGTGTGACCTGATCAGACACGGATGAACACGGAAACCGGGGGAGGGACTGCAGCCTTCAGTCTCTCCCCCGGTTTCCGTGTTCATCCGTGTCTGCCGTTCACCGCAGCGCCCTGATCGGCGCGACGCGGGTGGCCCGTCCCGGGCCGTGTGTGCGCGCGTGCCGGCGGCTCACGGCGCGACGCTGGCGCAGATCGCCCAGACGCGCAGCTCGCGGTCGCTCAGCGTGTTGTTGAAGGCCCGGACCGTCCACTGGTTGAAGCCGCCCGAGACGTTCGTCGAGGGGAACGACGCGAAGATCGTGTTCTGCGGAGCGCCGGTGGCATCGCTCACTCGGATCGTGAAGTCGCCGCCGCCGCCCAGCACGCGCTTGCCCGTGGGGCACGTGGCGACGACGGTGCCGTTTCGCGCGGTGGTCGTCAGGGTCCCGGTGGCGAGGATCACTTCCAGCCCCGACACGCCGTTCGCCCCGGCCGGTCCGACCGGACCCGTGGGACCCGTGGGACCCGTGGGCCCGACCGGACCCGCAGGGCCCACCGGACCGGTGGGTCCCGCAGGCCCCACGGGGCCTTCTGGTCCGGCGGGGCCAGTGGCGCCCGTGGGGCCAGCGGGGCCAGCGGGGCCAGCGGGGCCAGCGGGACCAGCGGGGCCCGTGATGGAGAAGCTGAACGGAATGTGGTCCTTCGACGCGCACGCCTCGCGCGTGTCCGTCGTCTTGATGCGGTACATCGTCCCGCTCCCGGGGACGTAGCAGGCGAAGAGGGTGCCGGGATCGGGCACCGACTGCGCCGACGCGGGTCGGCCGAGGGCACCCAGCGACAGCAGCGCGGCGGCGGTGGACAGCGCGAGGCGTGCGGGCAGGGCGGTTCGTTGGCGCATCGCAGACGTCCTCCGATCAGGGCGTGGGGACTTCGCGACCGGTCAACGTCGCCTCGAGGTCGAGGCGGAGCGCGGCGACGTCGGCCAGCAGCGCCGCAGGCGCGGACCGGTGCAGCTCATCGAGGGCGAGTACCACCTCGCGCGTCGCGACCACGCGCAGCCGCGCGTCGGGGGCGGCCTGCAGGCGCGCGAGCGCGCCGCGCAGCGCCGCGCCGCGCGCGCCGAGCGCGGGGACCAGACGGGCCTGCGCATCATCGAGCGCGGCGTCGGGCGACGCCCGAGCGGAGGACACGTCGACCAGATGCGCGACGTCGGCAAGCCGATCCGACGCCGGGGCGTCGCCGGGAGCCAGCGGCGCGCTCCCATCACATCCGGCGGCGGCGGCCAGGGCGAGCGCACCGGCCAGTCTGGAGACGAAACGCGGAGACATCCGAGCATCTCCCGCGAGAAGGCACGGCGATGGCGCGCCGTACGGTCGCGGGACCGACCACGCTGCCGCGACATTGGCTAGAGTGCGGACGTCCGGTGCATCCGTCAATACGCCGCGAGCGTGAAGCGTCCGACAGGATCGCCGCAGGCGCAAGGCCGTCCGACCTGCGTGGACACGGATGGACACGGAAACCGGGGGAAAGGCTCGAGCCTGGAGTCTCTCCCCCGGTTTCCGTGTCCATCCGTGTCTGCCGTTCAGCGCAGCGTGCCGATTGGATCGACCCGCGTGGCGCGCAGCACCGGCCCCGCCAGCGCGAGCGCCGCGCACACCGCGAGCAGCAGGACCGCCGCTCCCACGGCCAGCGGGTCGAACGCGCCGACGCCGTAGAGGAGCCCGCGCACGAGGCGCGACACGAGCACCACGCCGAGCGCGCCGCCGGCGAGGCCGAGCGCCATCCACGCGCCGCCCTGGCGGAGCACGAGCGCCGCGATCCCCGACGGCCGGGCGCCGAGCGCCACGCGGACGCCGAACTCGCGCTCGCGCGCCGCCGCCATCGCCGCGAACATCGCGTAGACGCCCACCGACGCCAGCACCAGCGCCAGCGCGCCGAACGCCGACATCAGCAGCACGGGCAGCCGGCGCCCGGACAGGTCGGCGTCGATGATCGCGGCCATCGGCGTCGCGTCGCGCAGCGGGACGCGCGGGTCGACCGCGGCCACCGCCCGGCGCAGCGGCGCGACCAGGGCGGCCGGGTCGCCGGCGGTGCGCACCAGCACGACCGGGCCGATCCACGGCGACTGCCGCATCGGGAGGTAGATGGCCGGGTACGGGTCGGCGCGGCCGGCGTCGCTGGCGACGTCGCCGACGACGCCCACGACCTCGAGCCACGGCGCCTCGTCGCCGCCGAAGCGCAGGCGCTTCCCCACCGCGTCGGCGCCCGGCCAGTGCCGGCGCGCGAGCCGCTCGCTCACCACCACGACCGGCGGCCCGTCGGGGGCGTCCTGCGGGCCGAAGACGCGCCCGGCGCGCAGCGCCACGCCGAGCGTGCGGAAGTAGTCGTCGGTGACCGTCATGAAGAGCGCCGAGGGCTGCGCCTCCCCCGCCCGGCGCGTCGCCCCCTCGACCGCGAAGCCGTTGCGGTTCATGACGCGCGTCGGCAGCTCGCCGGTGGACGCCGCCGCGGCGACGCCGGGGATGGCGCGCAGCCGCTGCTCCAGCTGCTCGATGAAGCGCACGCGCGCGGCCGGGTCGTCGTAGCCGCCGCCCGGCGGGAGCTGCACCGTCGCCGTCAGCACGCCCGCCGGGGAGAAGCCGAGCGGCGCGGCGGCCAGCGCGAGGAGGCTGCGCGTGAGGAGCCCCGCGCCGGCGAGCAGCGACACGCAGAGCGCGATCTGCCCCGCCACCAGCAGCCCGCGCAGGCGCCCGGAGCGCCGCCCCTCGCTGGCGCCGCGCCCCTCCTCGCGCAGCGTGCGCTGCACGTCGC
>NZ_JARGEK010000227.1 GCF_029211165.1 Roseisolibacter sp. H3M3-2 | reverse complement strand
GCGCGAGCGCGTGGAACGGCTGGTGGAGCGCGGCCAGCGCGTCGGCGAGGCGCGCCGGGTCGGCGGCGCCGGGCGCCACCGCGTCCGGCGCCGCCTGCGCGACCGCCGCCAGCAGCTCGGCGTCGATCCCGGCGCGCTCCACCAGCCACGCGAGCAGGGGCGCGAGCTGCGCCGGCGCGGGCGCGGGCGGCACGTAGGCGCCGCCGGGCGCCGCGGATGTCTGAGCGGGAGCCGTCATCGCGTCCGCCTCACCCGGCCATGGTCACGCCGCCGCCCAGCTTCAGCAGCCCGCTTCCGGTGATCTGCGTCATCGCCCCCTTCACCTGCGCCATCGCCTGCGCCGCCACGTCGACCATCGGGGCCTCGATCTTCACCTGGGCGGTGCCCTTCACCCCCACCATCGGCCCCTCCACCTTCACCCCCGAGGGGTCGAGCGTGACCTTCGACGCGCCCGTCTTGAGCTCGATCTTCGCCGGCTCCAGCGTGATCGTGCTGCCGCCGACCTTCAGCTCGATCTTGGTGTTGGCCGTCAGCGTGATCGTCTGCTGCGCGGTGACCTTCTGCGTGTCGCAGTCCGTCGAGTCGCCGCCGCTGATCGCGCGCGTGTTGTCGCCCTGCTTCACCTCGATCTTGCGCGCGCCCTGGTCCACCACGAAGTGCTGGTCGCCCTTCTGCGCGCGGAGCGTCTGCTGCCCCTCCGTGTTGAGGAAGAGCTGGTCGCCCTTCGTCACGCTCACGGTCTGGTCGCCCTCGGTGACCTCGTAGAGCATCTCCCCCTTCTTGTCCCCGCTGCCGCCGACGACGGTCAGGTGGTCCTTGTGCTGCACGGTGGTCGTGCGGTCGACGCCCACGGTGCGCGTCTCGTTCCGCTTGACCTTGGTCGTGAGGTCGCGCTCCGCCTGCGCGAACACGAGCTCCGCGTCCTTCTTGTCCTCGAAGCGCAGCTCGTTGAAGTTCTCGGCGCCGCCGCCCACCGTGCGCGACCGGATCCCGCTCTGCGTCTTGTCGTCGGGGAGCGCGTAGGGCCGCGGGTGGTTCTGCGAGTACACGCGCCCGGTGACGATCGGGCGCGCCGGGTCGCCCTCGAGGAATTCGACGAGCGCCAGCTGCCCCAGGCGCGGCAGGTGCACCTCCCCCCACCCCGCCCCCGCCCACAGCGAGGCGACGTGCACGCGGTGCTGCGACTTCCCCTCCTTGCCGTCCCCGTGGTCCCACGGGAACTGCAGCAGGACGCAGCCGTTCGCGTCGACGTCGATGGCCCCCTCGTCCCCGGCGCCCACGACCTTCGCGGTCTGCGTGCCGCGCACGGAGGGGCGCGGCGTCTCGCGCGGCGCGAGGAACGGCGTTCCCACGGGGATGGCGGTGAACTCGTTGACGTACTTCGGCGTCTTGGAGGCCTCGCCCCCGTACGGGTCGGCGGCCTCCATCACGTGCGCGACCTCGGTCACGTGCACCTCGACCGCCGCCGCGCCGAGCAGCCCGGCGGCGAGCGTGACGCGCGTGCCCGGCGTGAGCGAGACCGCCTGGCTCGCGCCGCGCACCACGTCGTGCCCCGCCTCGGCCAGCCGGATGCGCCGCTTCGTGACCGGGTCGGACACCCCGGCCGCCGCCGTGCCGGCGAGGTCGCCGAGGTACTCGTACGCGCCGCCCTGCGCCCCCGGGTGCCGGCTGGTCGCCGTCACGGCGTCGGGCGCGCGCAGCAGGTGGAAGTCGCTCGCGGCGACGGTCGCGCTGTGCACCGCCCGCTCCCGCACCACCTCGGTCACGCAGTTCGCCGGCAGGGGCGTCGAGTCGGTGAGGAGCCAGTCGACGAACGCGTCGATGAGCCCCCCCACGGCCGCCCCGGCCAGCCCGCCCCCCGCCGTCGCGATCCCCGCCCCGAGCGGGCCGAGGAGGGTGCCGATGACGCTGCGCGCGCCCGCGACCGCCTCCTCCTTCCCCTTCGCGGCGCCGGCCTTGAGCCCCTGCTGCCCGAGCGCCCCCGCCGGCCCGATCAGCGGGCCGATGATCGGCACCTGCGCGATCGGCGGGCGGCCGGCGCGCGTCCCGAGCGTGAGCGTCGCCACCGACCCCTCGGGGATCACCGACCCCACGCTGTCCGAGATCACGAGCAGGTGCCGGTCGCTCTGGAACTCGAACGCGTAGTACAGCCCCTCCTCCTCCAGCAGCCGCGACACGAACGCCAGGTCGCTCTCCTGGTACTGCACGACGTACGGCAGCTTGGGCGGCCGCGTCGTGAAGCGGAACTTGTACAGCCCGCGGAAGCCGGCCTCGTTGAAGACGATCGTGCAGATCTCCTCGACCGACTTGTCCTCGAACGTGCGGCAGGTGGAGGAGAGGGCGAGCATCGACAGCCACGGCACCAGCTCGACGCGGTGCCGCGTCAGCTTCGTCACCCCGTTGGTGCCCAGCTCCGCCCAGCGCGCGACGCGCCCGTGGATCAGGCGCGTCGAGATGACGTCCTTGCCGATCACGTTGCCGTAGACGATCAGCCCGAGCGGCTTGCCGAGCACGTCCGCCGGCGGGACCTGCGCCTTCGTCGACACGAAGTCCACGACGAAGCGGAAGGGGCGGGAGAGTCCCTCCGACCCCGCCAGGCGCACCGCGACCAGCGCGTCGTTGGGCAGCGGGGCGCTCGTGACCTGCAGCACCCGCCCGTGCTGGTCGAGCGTGATGGGGTCGGCCATGCTCAGCGGACCTCGGCCGCCGCGGGCGCGTCGGCGAGCGACCAGCCGGCGTCGCGCACCGCCGGCGCCAGCGCGTACGTCAGCTCGCCCGCGTCGTCCACGCCGACGCGCACCGCGCCCGGCAGCGTGCCGCCGGCGATGGCCTCGAGCAGCAGCCGCGAGATCTCGGGGAGCATCGTGTTCGACAGGATGTTGTCGACGTTGCGCGCCCCGCTCTCGACCTCCGTGCAGCGCGCCGCGACGGCGTCCACGAACGGGTCGCCGTAGCCGAGGGTCACGCGGTGCGTCTCCTGCAGCCGGCGCGCGATCTTCCCGAGCTTGAGCCGGATGATCTGCTTCAGGTTCTCGTCGCGCACGGGGTAGTACGGGATGAGGACCATGCGCCCGAGGAACGCCGGCTTGAACACCGCGTCGAGCTCCGGCTTCAGCGCCGCGACCAGCGCCTCCGGGATCGGCGCCGTCTCGGGGTCGGCGGTGAGCTTCATGATCGTGTCCGTGCCCGCGTTGGTCGTGAGCAGGATGACGCTGTTGCGGAAGTCGATCTGCCGCCCCTCGCCGTCCTCCATCACGCCCTTGTCGAACACCTGGAAGAACAGCTCCAGCACGTCCGGGTGCGCCTTCTCGACCTCGTCGAGCAGCACCACCGAGTACGGGCGCCGCCGCACCGCCTCGGTGAGCACGCCCCCCTCGCCGTAGCCGACGTACCCCGGCGGCGACCCCTTGAGCGTGGAGACGGTGTGCGCCTCCTGGAACTCGCTCATGTTGATCGTCACCAGGTTCTGCTCCCCGCCGTAGAGCAGGTCGCCGAGCGCCAGCGCCGTCTCCGTCTTCCCGACGCCCGACGGGCCGACGAGCATGAAGACGCCCTTCGGCTTGTTCGGGTCCTCGATCTTGGCCGCGGTGGTGCGCACGCGCTTGCTGAGGATCTCGAGCGCGTGGTCCTGCCCGATGATCCGCTCGCCGAGGTGCCGCTCGAGCGCGAGGATCATCCCGAGCTGGTCGCGCAGCATCTTGCCGACGGGCACGCCCGTCCAGCCGGAGATCACCTCGCCGACGATCGACGCGTCGACCTCGACGCGCATGAGCGGCGTCTCCCCCTGCAGCGCCTGGAGCTCCGCCTGCCGGCCCGCCAGCTCGGCGCGCAGCGCGGGCAGGTCGTCGCCCGGCGCGCCCTCGGCGGCGTGCGCGTGCTCGATCTGCCCGCGCAGCTCGCGGATGCGGGCCACGAGGGCGCTCTCCTGCGTCCAGCGGTCCGACAGCCCGGCCAGCGTCGCCTCGAGCGCCGCGCGGCGCGCGGCGATCGCGCCCAGCCGCTCCCGGTGGTCCACGCCGAGCGTCGCCTCGCGCCCGAGCACGCGCTCCTGCACCGCGAGGTCGTCGAGCTCGCGCCGCGCCGCCTCGAGCGACGCCGGCGTCGCCTGCTGCCCGAGCGCCAGGCGCGCGCACGCGGTGTCGAGCACGCTCACCGCCTTGTCCGGCAGCTGGCGGTCGGGGAGGTAGCGGTGCGACAGCCGCACCGCCGCGTCCAGCCCGTCGTCGGTGATGCGCACGCCGTGGTGCGCCTCGAGCGCGGGCACCACGCCGCGCAGCATGACGAGGCACTGGTCCTCGCCCGGCTCCTCCACCTTGACGAGCTGGAAGCGGCGCGAGAGCGCGGGGTCCTTCTCGAAGAACTTCTTGTACTCCGCCCACGTCGTCGCCGCGATCGTGCGCAGCTCGCCGCGGGCGAGCGCCGGCTTGAGCAGGTTCGCCGCGTCGTTCTGCCCCGCGGCGCCGCCGGCGCCGATCATCGTGTGCGCCTCGTCGATGAACAGGATGATCGGCGTCGGCGAGTTCTTGACCTCCTCGATCAGCCCCTTGAGGCGGTTCTCGAACTCCCCCTTCACGCCGGCCCCCGCCTGCAGCAGCGCGAGGTCGAGGGTGCGGAGCGTGACGTTGCGCAGCGGCTCGGGGACGTCGCCCTCGACGATGCGGCGCGCGAACCCCTCGACCACCGCCGTCTTGCCGACCCCCGCCTCGCCGACGAGGATCGGGTTGTTCTGCCGGCGCCGGGTGAGGATGTCCACCACCTGCCGCACCTCGAAGTCGCGCCCCAGCACCGGGTCGATCTTCCCGGCGCGGGCGCGCGCGGTGAGGTCGAGCGTGAACTGGTCGAGGTTGGGCGTGCGCCCGCCCCCGGGCGCCGCGGCCGCCCCGCCCGCGCCGGCCGCCGCCCCCGCCGCCGCGGCGTCGCCGGTGCCGAGCACCCGGACGGCGAGCAGCGTCCGCGGCGACTCCACCTCCGCGGTGGGGATCGCCAGGTTCGCCGCGCTGAGCACGTAGTCCTCGTCGGCCGCCGGGAGGCGCAGGCACTGCAGGTCGTCCGGTGTCAGCACGCGCGACTCGCCCGGGCGCAGCGCGAGGCTCGGCGCCACGCGCACCACGGCGCCGACCGGGGCCGCGCCCTCCGCCGACACCTGCACCGTCCGCATGTCGGTCTCGCACGCGCGCAGCGACGGCACGCGGAACTCGGCCACGCTGTCCGAGCGGACGACGAGCTCCGTGGCCGCCACCCCGTCGAGCCGCAGCGAGCGCAGGGCGGCGAGGCCGGTGCCGTGCACGCGCCCGACCTGTCCCGGACGGAGCGTGTCGACGGCGGTGACTCGGACCGCCGGCGGCGGCGTCCCGTCCGGCGGCGTCGCGCCGCCGTCGCAGGCGAGGGTCAGCGCGACGGCGGGCGCGACGAGCAGCGGGGCGCGGCGCATCGCGGGCTCCTGTTTTCGCATCCGCGGGCTCGAAGGTGATCGGCAGGGAACCGCCCGACGCCGCCCTCGGCGCGAGGGCCCCGGACGCGGTCAGTCCGCGCGCAGCGTGACCGTGGGATCGATGCGCGCCGCGCGCCGCGACGGCAGCCAGCTCGCGACGAACGCCACCACCGCGAGTAACCCCGCGACGCCGGCGAACGTCACGGGGTCGCTCGCGCTCACCTCGTAGAGCAGGGAGCGCAGCAGGCGCGTGGCCAGGAGCGCCAGCGGGATCCCGATCGCGAGGCCGGCGAGCACCGGCGCCATCCCGCGCCGGAGCATGAGCGCCACCACGCGCCCCGGCGGGGCGCCGAGCGCCACGCGCACGCCGATCTCGCGCTCGCGCTGGCGCACCACGTAGGCCACCACCCCGTAGAGTCCCACCGCGGCCAGCGTCAGCGCGAGCGCGCCGAACACGCTCACCAACGTCGTGAAGAAGCGCGGCGTCGCCGCAGCGGCGGCGACCCGGTCCTCCATCGGCGCGATCTGGAGGATCGGCCGGCGCGGCAGCACCTCGCGGATGGCGGCGCGCACCGGCCCCGCGAGGAGCGCCGGGTCGCCGTCGGTGCGCACGACGAGCGAGACGTGCACGCGCGGCAGGAACCGCTCCGACACGTACGCGGTGTAGCCGGCGATCGAGTCGAGCCGCGTGCTGCGCACGTCGCCGGCGACGCCGATCACGCGCACGGCGCGCGGGCCGACCTGGAACGACTCGCCGACCGGGTTGCGCCCCGGCCAGAAGCGGTCCGCCATGCGCTTGCCGATGATCGCCGACGGCGGCGCCGTCGAGTCGCCGGCCACGGCGTCGATGTCCTCCCCGGCGAGGAGCGGCACGCCGAGCGCCCTGAGGTAGCCCGTGCTCACCGGCAGCATCACGACGAGCGGCTCCTCGCCGGGAGGCGGGGCGGGCTGCCCGGGCACGCTGAACGGGCGCGGATCCCCCTGCCCGTCGGTGAGCGGCGCGAACGACGTCGCTCCGGCCGCCGTCACCCCCGGGATCCGCCGCACCCGCTCGATCACGCGCCGGCGCTCCTCCGGGAAGGGCCACGGCGGCGGGCCGTCCGCCTCCAGGTGGAAGCGCGCGAGCAGCGCCCCCTCCGGGCGGAACCCGGGGTCCACGCTCGTGAGGCGCTGGAAGCTGCGGAGCATGAGCCCCGCGCCGGCCACGAGCACCACCGCCAGCGCCACCTCGACGACGACGCGCGCCGCGCGGGCGCGGTGCCGCGCCGCGCCGCCGGAGCTCCCGCGGGCGCCCTCGCGCAGCGCGCCCGCCAGCCGCGCGGACGAGGCGCGCAGCGCCGGCCACAGCCCGGAGGCGAGCCCGGTGAGCAGCGTGACGCCGACCGCGAACCCGAGCACGCCGAGGTCGAGCCGCACGTCCGCGGCGCGCGGGAGGAAGTGGCCGCTCAGCGCAACGAGCGCGCGCACGGCCCACCACGCGAGCGCCACGCCGAGCGCGCCGCCGGCGAGGGCGAGCAGCAGGCTCTCGGTGAGGAGGAGCCGCACCACGCGCGCGCGCCCCGCGCCGATCGCGGCGCGGAGCGCCATCTCGCGCCCGCGGCCGGTGGCGCGCACGAGGAGCAGGTTCGCCACGTTCGCGCACACGACGAGCAGCACGAGCCCCACCGCGCCGAGCAGCACGAGCAGCCCGCGGCGCACCGGCCCGACGATCGAGTCGCGCACGTCCTCGGCCACCACCGACGTCCACCCGGCGTTGGTCTGCGGGAACGTCGTCGCGAGCCGCCGCAGCAGCGCCTCGGCCTCCGCGCGCCCCTGCGCCGGTGTGACCCCCGGGCGCAGCCGCCCGACGACGCTCAGCCAGCGCCGCTCGCGCCCGCGCCATCCGGCGTCGTCGGGGTCCATGACGGTGCTCGGCATCCACACCGAGATGCCCCGGTCCGGGAACGCGAAGTCCGGCCCCATCACCCCGACGACCGAGTACGGCTTCCCGTCGAGTCGGATCACGCGGCCGAGGACCTTCGGGTCCGCGCCGAGCTGCACGCGCCAGAACGCGTCGCTCACCACGATGAAGCGGTTCGCGCCCTCGACGTGCTCCTCGGCGCGCAGCGTCCGCCCGAGGCGCGCCGGCGTGCCGAGCGCGGGGAAGAATCCGCGCGAGACGTACGACGTCCGCGCGTATGCCGGCTCCGCGCCCCCCTCGCCGAACACGTGCCCCATGGGGATCACGCCGAACGCGCCGACCGCCTCGAAGCCGCGCAGCTCGCGCTCCCAGTCCTCGAGCTCCTTCGCGCTGACGACGCGGCCCTCGACCGCCACCTTCGGGTTGCCGGGCCAGAGCCGCACGACGCGCTCGGCGTCGGGGAAGGGGAGCCGGCGCAGGAGCACGCCGCGGACGACGGAGAACATCGCGGTCGTCGCGCCGATGCCGAGGGCCAGCGTGAGGAGGACGACCGCCGTGAACCCGCGCGCGCGCCGCAGCCCCCGCACGGCGTACACGACGTCCTGCCGGACCGAGGAGAACAGCTCGCGGCGGCGCATCGCGGTCTCGCGGTGGGAGGAGATGTCGTGGCAGCGCGCGCGCAC
>NZ_JARGEK010000226.1 GCF_029211165.1 Roseisolibacter sp. H3M3-2 | reverse complement strand
CGGGGGTGGTGCGCGTGCTGGCGCGGCTGGCCGCGGAGCCCGACGCCCCCGGCCGCGCCGGCGCCGTGCAGCGCCGCGTGCGCGACGAGCGCGTGGTGGCGGCGTTCGGCGCGCTGGTGCGGCTGCTCGAGTGGAACGAGGTGCACCGCTCGCCGATGGCGCACTGGGCGTTCAACGCCGCCGTCGCGTTCGACGTGCACCTCGCGGGGGCGCTGGCGCGGTGGCGCCTCGCGCACCGCGCGCACGCCGCGGCGTGGCTCGACGACGCGGCCGACGTCGAGGCGCTGCTGGTGCTGGCGACGCTGGCCGCCGAGCACCCGGCGTGGACCGTGCCGGCGGTGCACGACGACGCGGGGGCGCGGCTGGAGGCGCGCGGGCTGGTGCACCCGCTGCTCGCCCCCGGGGCGGCGGTGGCCAGCGACGCGACGCTGCGCGCGCCGGGCGACGTGCTGGTGGTGAGCGGGCCGAACATGGCCGGCAAGACGACCTTCCTGCGCGCGCTCGGGCTGGCGGCGCTGCTGGCGCAGGCCGGCGGCGCGGTGCCCGCCGCGTCGCTGCGGCTGCGGCGCTGCCGCGTGCGCAGCAGCGTGCGCGTCGAGGACGACCTGGGGCGCGGCGTCTCGCTCTTCATGGCCGAGGTGACGCGGCTGCGCGACGTCGTGCGCGAGGCGGAGGCGGCCTCGGACGCGCCCGTGCTCTTCCTGCTCGACGAGGTGCTGCACGGCACCAACGCCGGCGACCGGCGGGTGGCGACGCGTGCCGTGCTGGCGGCGCTGCGCGCGGCCGGGGCGGCCGGCGCCGTCACCACGCACGACCCCGAGATCGCGCCGCCGGGCGCGGAGCCGCCGCCGCAGGCCGTGCACTTCGACGGGCGCGTGCGGCGCGGCGACGACGGCGCGCTGGCGCTGGAGTTCGACTACGTGGCGCGCCCCGGGCCGGCGACGCGCGCCAACGCGCTGGCGCTGCTGGAGCTGATGGGATTGCGGGTGGAATGAGAAAGGGGGGACGGGCCCGTTCGGACCCGTCCCCCCTCGCTCAACGCCGGCGGCTCACCACTTCATCTTGTACCCGAGCATGTTCTCCTCGTCGTCCATCACCGTCGCCGGGCGCGGGCGCTCGGCGGTGTTGGGGACGATGATCGGGAGGCCGGCCGCGCGCAGGATCTCGTTCACCCGCGGCAGCGACGAGTTGAGCGAGCGCCGCACCTTCTGCAGCTCGACCTCGAGCGCGCCGGAGAGCTGGTTGAAGACCGTGTAGCTCTGCTTCGTCGGCTTCGCCTCGGTGCTGGCGACGATCCCCGTCAGCGCCGCGATCTTGTTGTTCAGCTTGATCGGGTAGTTGAGCGGGTCCTGCGAGCTCTGGTTGCGGACCTGGTAGATCGACTCCTCCGGCTGCGAGAGCTCCTGCATCAGCGCCGTGGCGGCCTGCTTGAACTCCGCCTCCTGCGCCTTGCCGGCGATCTGCCTGGTGCGGTCGTCGACCTGGCCGCGCACGCTGCGCACCGTGCGCACCGCGTTGTTGGCGTCGCTCACGCGGTCGCGGATCTGCGTGAGGAAGCGGAACTGCTCCTGCAGGTCGGCCAGCGTCGCCTCGGAGCGCGGGTCCTTGCGCACCGCGAACTGCTGGGTGACCGGCGCCTCGCCCTCGACCGTCATGCGCACCGCGTACGTGCCCGGGGGCGCGATGGGGCCGGTGGTGCCGGCCGCCCACATGATCAGGTTGTCGAAGCGGACGGCGTCGGGGTAGCGCAGGTTCCAGGAGAACTGGTTGAGCCCCTGGCGGTTCGGGACGCGCGGCGGCCGCGGGCCCGAGCGCGCCAGCGCCTCGAAGTCGATCCCGGCGGCCGGGCCGCCACCCTCGTTGCGCTGCGCCAGCTTCATCGCCGAGTCGCGCGCGAGGCCGGTGCGGACGAGCGAGTCGACGCGCGCGGTCTGCCGCTCGGCGGCGCGCACGCTGTCGGCGGCGGTGGCCGAGTCCTGGGCGCTGGTGAACGACTGGATCACCTTCCCGGCGGCGTCGAGGAACTCCATGCGCACCGGCTGGTTGGCGCGGGCGAGGTTGTAGTACACGCTCACCCCCGACGGCGCCTGCGCGCCGCCGCGCCCGCCGAACCCGCCGCCGCCCCAGTTGGTGCGGTACGCGTCGCGCGGCTTGTAGAGGTGCGTCCGCGCCACGAGCTCCGGGGTCGCCTGCCGCATCGCGGACACGTCGTCCATGATCCAGAACGAGCGGCCGTGCGTCGCGATCACCAGGTCGGCGTCCTTGACGACCAGGTCGTGGACCGGGACCGGGGGCAGGTTCTTCTTGAGCGACTGCCAGTTGGCGCCGTCGTCGAACGAGACCCACACGCCGCGCTCCGTGCCGGCGTAGAGCAGCCCGCGGCGCACCGGGTCCTCGCGGATGACGCGCGTGAACTCGGTCTCCGGGATGCCGGTGGTGATCGCCGTCCAGGTGGCGCCGCAGTCGGTCGTCTTGTAGAGGATCGGCCGCTTGTCGTCCTGCTGGTAGCGGTTCCCCGCGAGGTAGGCGCCGCACGCGGCGTACTTCGACGGGTCGATCATCGAGACGCGCGTGAAGTCGCCGATGTCCTTCGGCGTCACGTTCTTCCAGTTGGCGCCGTTGTCGCGCGACACCCAGACGTAGCCGTCGTCGGTGCCGGCCCACAGGAGCCCCTTCTGCAGCGGCGACTCATCGAACGTGAAGATGACGCCGTACGTCTCGACGCCCGTCTGGTCGCGCGTGATCGGGCCGCCCGAGGGGCCCATCGTCGCCGGGTCGCGGCGCGACAGGTCGGGCGAGGCGCGCGTCCAGCTCTGCCCCTCGTCGGTGGAGCGGAAGAGGTAGTTGCCGCCGGCGTACAGGACGCCCGGGTCGTGGCGCGAGAAGACGATCGGGAACGTCCACTGGAAGCGCACCGCGATGTCCTCCGACGAGTACCCCATCGGGTTGTCGGGGTGCACCGTGACGTTGCGCTCGAAGTCCGTGCGCCGGTCCTTGCGCGTGAGGAGCCCGCCGTAGCTGCCGGCGAAGATCACGTCCGGGCGCGTCGGGTGCGGCGTCACGTAGCCCGACTCGCCGCCGCCGGCGTCGTACCAGTCGGCCATCGACACGCCGCCCTCCTTGCGGCTCGGGCCGCAGAGGGTCGAGTTGTCCTGCTGCGCGCCGCAGACCTTGTACGGGAACTCGTTGGTCGTGCTGACGTGGTAGAACTGGGCCGTCGAGAAGTCCTGGTCGGTCCAGGTCTGCCCGCGGTTGAACGAGACGTTGGCGCCGCCGTCGTTCCCCTGCACCATGCGGTTCGGGTCGTTCGGCGCGATCCACAGGTCGTGGTTGTCGCTGTGCGGCGTGCCGATCGTCTCGTTGAACGTGCGGCCGCCGTCGCGCGACCGGTACATGCCGACGTTCAGCCCGTAGACGACGTTCGAGTCGCGCGGGTCGGCGAACAGCCCCGAGTAGTACCAGGCGCGCTGGCGCAGCTTGCGGTCGCGGTTGATGTACTCCCACGACTGCCCGCCGTCGTCGGAGCGGTACACCCCGCCCGAGTCGTGCTCGATCTGCGCCCAGATGCGGCTCGGCTTGGCCGGCGAGACGGCGAGGCCGATCTTGCCGACGACGCCCGTGGGGAGCCCGCGCGCCGTGCCGGTGAGCTTCGTCCAGCGCTCGCCGCCGTCGGTGCTCTTCCAGATCCCCGAGTGCACGCCGCCGCTCGACAGCTTCCACGGCGAGCGGTACGCCTGCCACATGGCGGCGTACAGCACGTCCGGGTTGGACGGGTCGAGCGCGATGTCGATGGCGCCGGTGGAGTCGTTGACGAACAGCGTCTTGCGGAAGGTCTTTCCGCCGTCGGTGCTCTTGTAGACGCCGCGGTCGGGGTGCGCCGAGAAGACGCGCCCGAACACGCCGGCCCAGACGACGTTCGCGTTGGTCGGGTGGACGCGGAGCGTGGAGATGTACTCGTCCTTGAAGCCGAGCATCGTCCAGGTGCGCCCGGCGTCGGTCGTCTTCCAGAGGCCGTCGCCGTGCGAGGTGTTGCCGCGGATCTGCGTCTCGCCGCCGCCGACGTAGACGACGTCGGGGTTGGACGGGTCGACGGCGATGGCGCCGATGGTGCCGCCGAAGTAGCGGTCGGAGGCCGGGGCCCAGTTCGCGCCGCCGTCGGTGGTCTTCCAGACGCCGCCGCCGGTGGTCCCCATCCAGTACTCGAGCGGGCGCTGGACGCTGCCGGCGACCGCGACCGAGCGGCCGCCGCGCGGCGGCCCGACCTCGCGCCAGCGGAGCCCGGCGAAGGCGAGGGTGTCGAAGCGCACGGCCTGGCCGGCGACGAAGCGCGCGGCCGGCTCCGGGGCCGGGGCGGCGAGCCGCGGGCGCGCGGGCGCCTGGGCCGGCGCCTGGGCCGGGAAGGCGCCGGCTCCGGCGAGGGCGAGGGCGCCGAACAGGGCGCGTCTGACGAACGGTGGGTGCACGCCGAAGATCTCCGGGGGAGTGGGGGGGGCGGGGCGGACGTCGGGCGACGGGGGGTCGCGCACTTCTCTAACGCAAAGGGAACCGGCGGACGTTGAGCGCGCCACCCCGCACCGGTCGCGCGGCGGCGCGCATCCTGCCCCCGCGCCACCGCCGCGCGTGCGCACGGCGCCCGCTCCCTCACCCTCGAGGCCGTTCCGGATGTCCCGTCGCCCCACCCCCGCCGCGCCGCGCGCGGCTCTCGCCGCGCTCGTCGCCCTGACCGCCGCCTGCCAGGACGTCGTCCCGCTGGCCCCCGCCGACGCCCCGCGCGCCGGGAAGGCGGCCGCCGCCGGGGGCCTCCCCGACGCCTACGTCCTCCCGGGGACGCGCGTCTTCCCGGAGGGGATCGCGGTCGACCCGCGCCGGCAGCGCGTCTACGTCACCAGCACCACCAGCGGCGCAATCTTCTACGGCGACCTGCGCGACGCCACCCTCGCCGACAGCATCCCCGGCGGCGTCGACGGGCGCACGACGGCGATCGGGATCGACGTCGGGAGCGACGGCGAGCTGTTCGTGGCCGGCGGGGCGACGGGGCGGGTGTTCGTGCTGTCGCCGGACGGCGCGACGCTCGCCGCGCTGCAGGCCGCGTCCGGGACGCCGACCTTCGTCAACGACGTCGCGGTGGTGCGCGGCGACACGGCCTACGTGACGGACTCGCAGAATCCCGTCATCTACCGGGTGTACGAGGGCCCGACTGGCTGGGTCGTGGAGCCCTGGCTCCCGCTCGCCGGCACGCTGATCGAGTACACCACCGGCTTCAACCTCAACGGGATCGCCGCCTCCCCCGACGGACGCACGCTCTACGTCGTGCAGTCGAACACGGGCGAGCTGTTCGCGATCGACGTCGCCACGCGCGCCGTCACCCAGGTCGACCTGGGCGGCGCCGCGCTCACCAACGGCGACGGGCTCGAGGTGACGGGCGGCAACCGGCTGACGGTGCTCCGCAACCAGGAGGAGCTGCTGGTCGAGATCCGGCTGCGCGACGGCGGGACGGCGGGGGAGATCGTGTCGCAGACGACGGACCCGTCCTTCCGCTACCCGACGACGTTCGTGGAGGCGCGCGGGCGGTACCTGGTGGTGAACTCGCAGTTCGACGCGCGGAGCGCGGGGACGCCGCCGGTGCTGCCGTTCACGGTCTCCGTCATCCCCAAGAATTGAGCGTGCGCTGCGGGCTGCGGCCTGCGGGTTCCGAATCCGCAGCCCGCAGCCCGCAGCATCTCGGTGGCCGGCTTCCTGCGGTCGCCCGCCCGCGTGACGACTTCCGACCCGACGCTGCCGCCCGTACTCCGCGACGCCCCCCACCGCCGCTTCAACCCGTTGACCGGCGAGTGGGTGCTCGTGTCGCCGCACCGCGCCAAGCGGCCGTGGCAGGGGCAGGTGGAGACGCCGGCGGTGGCGCGCCGGCCGGCGTACGACCCGACGTGCTACCTCTGCCCCGGCAACGCGCGCGTCGGCGGCGAGCGCAATCCGGACTACGCGACGACCTTCGTCTTCGAGAACGACTTCGCCGCGCTCACGCCGGGGCGCGTGGACGCGGGGATGGACGTCGACGGGCTCCTCGTGGCGCGCGCCGAGTCGGGGCGGGCGCGCGTGCTCTGCTTCACGCCGCGCCACGACCTGACGCTCCCCGACATGGACCTGCCGACGCTGCGCGGCGTGGTGGACCTGTGGGCCGCGCAGTACGAGGAGCTGGGCGCCGACCCGGACATCGGGCACGTCCAGATCTTCGAGAACAAGGGGGAGGCGATGGGGGCGAGCAACCCGCACCCCCACGGCCAGATCTGGGCGCAGCGCTCGCTCCCGCTGCACGCCGCGCGCGAGCTGGAGCGGCAGCGCGACCACCACGCCCGCCACCGGCGCACGCTGCTCGCCGACTACCTCGCCCTCGAGGCGCGGGGCGGCGAGCGCACGGTGGTCGAGAACGACCACTGGGTGGCGCTCGTCCCGTTCTGGGCGGTGTGGCCGTTCGAGACGCTGGTGGTGCCGCGCCGCCCCGCCCCGCACGTGGCGGCGCTCGACGACGCCGAGCGCGACGCGCTGGCCGACGTGCTGCGCCGCCTCACGCGCCGCTACGACCGGCTGTTCGACGTCTCCTTCCCGTACTCGGCGGGGCTGCACCAGGCGCCGACCGACGGCGCGCCGCACCCCGAGTGGCACCTGCACCTGCACTTCTACCCGCCGCTGCTGCGCAGCGCGACCGTGCGCAAGTTCCTCGTCGGCTACGAGATGCTCGGCGAGGCGCAGCGCGACCTGACGCCCGAGACGGCCGCCGAGCGGCTGCGCGGCGCCCCCGAGACCTCCCTGCTGGAGCCGTGAGCGCGTGACGAGCGACGACACGCCGCGGGCGCGCGCCGTCCGCGCCTTCGCCGAGCGCTTCGGCGCGCCCCCCGACTTCGTGGCGCGCGCGCCGGGGCGCGTGAACCTGATCGGCGAGCACACCGACTACAACGACGGCTTCGTCTTCCCGGTCGCGATCGACCGCGCGGTGTGGATCGCGGGGCGCGCGCGCGACGACCGCCGCGTCGTGCTGCACTCGCTCGACTTCGGCGACGCGGCCGAGGTGGACCTGGCGGCCCCGGAGCACCGCCGGAAGCACTGGGCCGAGTACGTGGCCGGCATGGCGTGGGCGCTGGCCGAGGGCGGGGTGCCGACGCCGCGCGGGGTCGAGGGGGTGATGGCCGGCAACGTCCCGGTCGGCGCCGGGCTGTCGTCGAGCGCGGCGCTGGAGCTGGCGGTGGCGCGCGCCCTCTCGTGGGCGTCGGACCGCGGCGCGTCGTGGGAGCCCGCCCGCGTCGCCCGCATCGCGCAGCGCGCCGAGAACGCGTGGGTCGGCGTGAACAGCGGGATCATGGACCAGATGATCTCGGCGGCCGGGCGCGCGGGGCACGCGCTGCTCATCGACTGCCGGTCGCTGGAGACGCGCGCGGTGCCGATGGGGCGCGAGGCGGTGGTGGTGCTCGACACCGGCACGCGGCGCGGGCTGGTGGACAGCGCCTACAACGAGCGCCGCGCGCAGTGCGAGGCGGCGGCGCGCCACTTCGGCGTGCGCGCGCTGCGCGACGTGGACCTGGCGACCTTCGAGCGGCGCGCCGGGGAGCTGGACGACGTCACGCGCCGCCGCGCGCGCCACGTGATCACCGAGAACGCCCGCACGCTGGCCGCCGCCGACGCGCTGGCCGCCGGCGACGCGGCGACGGCAGGACTCCTCATGGACGAGAGCCACGCCAGCCTGCGCGACGACTTCGAGGTGTCGCGCCGCGAGCTGGACGTGATCGTCGAGATCGCGCGGGCGCAGGAGGGGTGCCTCGGGGCGCGCATGACCGGCGCCGGATTCGGCGGGTGCGCGGTGGCGCTGGTCGCTCCCGAATCCGCCGAATCGCTCGCGAGCGAGGTGGCGTCGCGTTACGAGCGCGAGGTCGGCATCCGGCCCTCCGTGTACGTGTGCACCCCCTCCGAGGGGGCGTCCGTCGAGAACTACCAGGAGAACGGATGAGACGGATCAGATCCGGGCGATTATCAAAGATCTGGTAGCAGATTGGAGGCTCCATCCGCGCGGAGGGAG
>NZ_JARGEK010000225.1 GCF_029211165.1 Roseisolibacter sp. H3M3-2 | reverse complement strand
GCGCGTGGGACGTCGAGGCCGACGGACGCGTCTTCTTCGCGGTCGACTGACCGCCTTCTCGGCGCTGTCGGCGGCGCGCGGGCGCGGCTCGGGCTCGGGCCGCCGGCGACGCGCGCCGAGGTCGCCGCGTGGGACCGCGACGTCGACCCGTCGGGGCACGGGCTCCCGCCGGGGAGCGGCGGGTACGACGCGGGCGCGCGCGTGTACGCGGCGCGCTGCGCGGCGTGCCACGGCGCGCGCGGGGAGGGGCAGGGCGCCTTCCCGAAGCTGGTGCAGGCGCCCGGGACCGCGGGGTTCGCCGGCGACTCGTTCCCGTTCGCGCGCGACCACAAGCTCCCCAAGACCGTCGGCACGTACTGGCCGTACGCGACCACGCTGTACGACTACGTGCGCCACGCGATGCCGTACGACCGCCCCGGCTCGCTGACGCCCGACGAGACGTACGCCGTGGTGGCGTGGCTGCTCGCCGAGAACGGCGCCGTGCCCCGCACGGCGGTGATGGACGCGCGGTCGCTGCCGCGCGTCGAACTGGCGGCGCGGCGGCACTTCGTGCCCGACGACCGGCGGGGCGGTCCCGAGCTGCGCTGACGCGGCGCCCGATCGCGGGCGGCGACGGCGCGGCTCGTGCACGCGAGGCAGTCCCGGAACGCGAGGTCCCGATGGCCCTGCACCACCTGCGCGCGCTGCCGCGCCCCCTGCCGGCGACTCCCGCCGGCCCCGTCCTGAGCCTGACCATCCACGCCGCCCTCCTCGGCGCCGCCGTCGCGTGCGGCGGCGGCGGGGAGCGGCTCCACTGGGTCGGCATCGGCGAGGGGGAGGGCACGGGCGTGCGCACCCCGGGAGCCCTGGCGCCGCACGCCTACGTCGTCCCCGGGCGGCGGGGGCTGCGCGGCGGCGCGCCCGGGGGCGGCGCGCGCACGGGGGCGCCCGCGGGGGACGCGCCCGCCGACCGCCTCCCGCCGATCGCGCCGCCCGCCCCGCTCCGCAGCGCGACCGCGCTCGCCGACGTCGTGCTCCCCGAGGTCGCGCTCCCCGAGGCGGCGACGACGCTGGTGGCGGGGATCCTCGCCGCGGCGCCCGACCCGTCGCGCACCGTCGCGCGCCCCGAGGAGTTCACGCGCATGCGCCCGACCGATCCGGGGGAGTGGCTGGCCGACCACGACGCCGCCATGTCGCTCACCGCCGCGCGCGCGAACGCGCTGGTCGACGTCCTCCCGATCCCGCTGCTCGGCAACCCGCGCCCCGCCTACCCGTCCTCGCTGGCGCGCGCGAGCGTCGGCGGGCGCGTGGTGGTCGAGTTCCGCATCGACAGCGCGGGGGCGGTCGAGCCGGGGTCGCTGCACGTGGTGCAGAGCACCGACGAGCGCTTCACGGAGGCCGTGCGCGGGGTGCTGCCGCGGCTCCGCTTCGTGCCGGCGCAACTGCGCGCGCACGCGGTGGGGATCGTGGTGCGGCAGCCGTTCGTGTTCCGCGTCGCGCGGCGCTGAGCCGGCGAGGTCCGGTCAGCGCAGCCCGAGGTGCGCCAGCAGCTCCGACGCCGCCGCGGCGCCGGCGCGGTTGGCGCCGACGGTCGACGCCGACGGCCCGTAGCCGACCAGGTGGACCCGCGGGTCCTTCGCGACCTGCGTCGCCAGGCGCCCCGTCATCACGATCCCGCCGTCGTCGTTGCGCAGCACGAGCGGCGCGAGGTGGTCGAGCGCGCTGCGGAAGCCCGTGCACCAGAGGATGACGTCGGCGCGCTGCACCGTCCCGTCGGCCCACCGCACGCCGTCCTCGACGATCTGGTCGAACATCGGGACGCGCTCCAGGACGCCGCGCGCGCGCATCGCCTCGACCGCCGGCGTCACGGGGAGGCCGGTCACCGAGACGACGGAGCGCGGCGGCAGCCCCGCGCGCACCCGCTCCTCGACCATCGCCACCGCCGCGCGCCCCGCCTGCTCGTCGAACGGGCCCGCGCGCCAGGTCGGCGGGCGGCGCGTGGCCCAGGTGGTCGTCGTCACGCGCGACACCTCGTCGAGCAGCTGCAGCGCGGAGATGCCGGCGCCCACGACCACCACGTGCCGCCCGCGGAACTCCTCGGCGGTGCGGTAGTCGCGCGTGTGCAGCTGGCGCCCGCGGAAGCGCGCGGCGCCCGGGACCTCGGGGACGTACGGCTTCTCCCACGTCCCCGTCGCGTTCACGAGCCCGCGCGCGGAGACGTGCAGCCGGTCCCCCTCGACGCGGAAGCGCCCCTCGCGCTCGCACACGACCGCGACGCGGACCGGACGGTACACGGGGAGCGCGTAGCGGCGCTCGTAGGCGGCGTAGTAGCGCGGCACCGCCTCCGCCGCCTCGACCTCGGCCTGCCGCGGGTCCACCACCTCGTCGAAGCGCATCCCCGGCAGGTCGTGCAGGCGGTTCACCGTGCTCAGCGTGAGCGACGGCCAGCGGTGGCGCCACGCGCCCCCCGGCCCGTCCTCGGCGTCGAGCACCACGAAACCCTTCACCGGCGCGAGCCCGAGCCGCTGCAGGTGGTACGCCGCCGACAGCCCGGCCTGGCCGGCGCCGATCACCGCGACGTCCACGCGCAGCACGGCCGCGGGGACGACGGGGGGCGCGGCCGGGGGCTCGGCGGTCGGCCGGGTGGCGGGGGCGGCGGTCACGCGCTCATCTTAGCGCCCCGTGACGCTCACCGGCTCCCGATGACCGATACGCTGCTCTTCGTCTACGGCACGCTGCGCCGCGGGCAGGAGAACCACTTCCGCCTCGCGACCGCGCGCTACGTCGGCGCGGGGCGGACCGCGACCCGCCACGCGATGTTCGTGGAGGGGCACCCGTACCTCGCCGAGCACCCGCCGGTGCACCACGTGCGCGGCGAGGTGTACGCCGTGGACGCGCCGACGCTGGCCGCGCTGGACGAGCTGGAGCACCACCCGGTGTGGTACGAGCGGCGCCCGGTGGACGTGGTGCTCGACGCCGCCGACGCGGCGACGCGCGAGGCGCGCCGCCCGGGCGACGTCTTCCACGACGCGCCGGCGGTCGTGCGCTGCGTGACGTACTTCAACGACCGCCCGCAGGGGGCGCTGTCGCCGAGCGGCGACTTCCTGAAGGACGCGGCGCGGATCGCCCGCCGGCGCCGACGCTAGCCGGTCAGATCGCGCGGAAGTGCTGCGAGTACTCCAGCGTCCCGTCCTCCGCCGCCGCCTTCATCTCCGCGTCCACCGCGCCCATCCCGCGGGCGAGCTGCAGGAAGCCCGGCGGCGCGTTGCGCACGCCGACCACGCTGGCGTGCCCCATCGAGCGGACGTCCTGCCAGCCGACGACCTCGCGCAGGTCCGCGCCGTCGAGCGTGGAGGCCGAGAGCCGCGCGCCGACCAGCGTCGCGCCGCGGAGGTTGGCGCCGGTGAGGTCGGCGGCCAGCAGGTCGGCGTCGGTGAGGTCGGCGCCCTCCAGGTTGGCGCCCGCGAGGTTGGCGCGCGTGAAGTTGGTGCCGCGCAGCGAGCTGCGCACCATGCGCGCGCGCGGCAGCTGCACCTCCTCCAGCCACGCGTCGTCGAGGCGGATGCCGTTCAGCGACACGCCGTTGCGCAGCAGGTCGCCGAGCGCCTCGATGCGCCCGCCGCTGCCGCCCTTCCCCTGCGCGCTGTTGATGACCTGCCAGGCCTGGTAGTTCGAGTCGATCCTCGCGCGCTCGGCGGCCGCCGCGTCGGCCTCGTTGCGCTCCTTGCGCCCCTTGTAGAACTGGTAGGCGCCGAAGATGATGATCGCGAGCTCGGCGAACTTCGACAGCTGGAGCGCGTCGCCGATCCACTGGGACAGCTCCCACATCAGGGCCGCGCCGCGAACAGGGCGTTGGCCTCGGGCGACGGCACCTGGTCGCCGATCTCGCCGTACGTGCCCGCGCCGAGCAGCTCGGCCGCGGCGCGGCGCACGTGCGCCATGACGGCGCGCGCGAGCCCGGGCCCGACGCTCACGCGCGCCACGCCCAGCGCCCCCAGCTCGGGGATGGTCGGGACGCCGGGGCCGCCGATCACGTTGAGCGGCGCGCCCACCGCGGCGGCGAGGCGGCGGATGAGCTCCGCGTCGGTGGCGCCGGGAACGAAGATCCCGTCGGCCCCCGCCTCGACGTACAGCCGCGCGCGCCGCACCGCCTCGTCGAACCGCGCCGCGTCGTCGGCGCCGACCTTCCGCAGGATGGCGTCGGTGCGCGCGTTGATGAACAGCGCCGGCCCCGCGGCCGCGCGCATGGCGGCGATCCGCTCGGCGTGGTACTCGGCGTCCACCACCACCGCGCCGTCCTTCCCGGGCGCATCCTCGAGGTTGAGCCCGACCGCGCCCGCGTCGAGCACCCCGCGCGCCGTCGCCGCGGCGTCCTGCGGGGTGCCGCTCCCGTAGCCGCTCTCGACGTCGGCGGTGACGGGGATGCGCACCGCGCCGGCGATCAGCCGCACGGCGTCGAGCATGGCCTCGCGCGTGACCGCCTGCCCGTCGGGGCGGCCGAGGGCCCACGCGACGCCGGCGCTGGTGGTGGCGAGCGCCGGCGCGCCCGCCGCCTCGACCAGGCGCGCGGTCATCGCGTCCCAGGCGTTGACGAGCACCAGCGGGCGGTGGGCGCCGGGCGCGTGGAGGGCGCGGAAGCGCGCGGCGAGGTCCTGCTGACTCATGGCGGGGCGGGGGCGAGGGGTCCGCCGGAAGAATGGGGGGGCGGCGCGGGCGGGGCCACGGGGGGCGCTCCGCGGACCCGTGCCGCGTCGGACGGACCGCGACGTCCGGAGGACGGTCGGCGATCGTGGCGGATGTCGCTGCGCCACGAGGAGCTGAGCCGGTCGGTGATCGGCGCGTTCTACGCGGTCTACAACACGCTCGGCTACGGCTTCCTGGAGTCGCTCTACAGCGCGGCGATGGAGCACGAGCTGCGCGACCGCGGCCACCGGGTCGACCGTGAGCTCCCTGTGACGGTGTGCTACAGGGGTCGGCCGATCGGCACCCAGCGCCTCGACCTGGTGGTGGATTCCAAGCTGGTGATCGAGATCAAGTCGACGTCGGCGCTGCACGCGTCCGCCACCCGGCAGCTGTACAACTATCTCCACGCGACACGCCTGGAGACCGGGCTCCTCTTCCATTTCGGACCGGAGCCGCGGTTCTACCGGGTCGCGCACTTCGGAACGACCAGGAGAACGGATGAGACGGATCAGATCTGATCCGTCTCATCCGTTCTCCTGGCAGTTTGACGATCGGGTCGCACGGATGCAGGATGGGCGCACCGAACCCACCCCCATGCGCGCCCTCCTCCTCGTCGCACTCCTGGCGCCGGCACTGGCCGCGCAGCCCCCACGCGTCACCGTCACCCTCCCCGCCGGCCGGGCCGCCGCGCCGGTGGACGGGCGCCTGCTCTTCCTCGTCTCCGCCGACACCGCCGGCGAGCCGCGCAACCAGGTCAGCGACGCCGTCCGCACCGCCCAGGTCTACGGCATGGACGTCGAGGGCTGGCGCCCCGGCACCGCGCGCACCGTCGACGGCACCGCGTTCGGCTACCCGCTCCCCGCGCTGTCAGACCTGAAGCCGGGCCGCTACCGCGTGCAGGCGCTGGTCAACCGGTACGAGACCTTCCGCCGCGCCGACGGGCACACCGTCAAGCTCCCGCCCGACCGCGGCGAGGGGCAGCAGTGGGCGTCGAAGCCCGGCAACCTGTACTCGCGCCCGCAGGCCGTGACCGTCGGCGCGGGGACCCCGATCGCGCTCACGCTCGACCAGGAGATCCCGCCCGTCGCCGACTTCGCGGCCAAGGAGACGCCGTACGTGAAGTACGTGCGGATCCGCAGCGAGCGGCTGTCGAGGTTCTGGGGGCGCGACATGCACCTCGCGGCGTGGGTGCTACTCCCGTGGGGGTACGACGCGCACCCCGGCGCGCGCTACCCGCTGGTCGTCAACCACGGGCACTTCCCGTCGGGGGTGGACGGGTGGCGCGAGACGCCCCCCGACAGCACCCTCGCCCCCGACTTCAGCGCGCGCTTCAACCTGCGCGGCTACAACCGCATCCAGCAGGAGCTGTCGTACCAGCTCTACCGCGACTGGACCGGCCCCGGCTTCCCGCGCGTCCTGCTCGTGCAGATCCAGCACGCCACGCCGTTCTACGACGACTCGTACGCCGTCAACTCGGCGAACAACGGGCCGTACGGCGACGCCATCCAGCGCGAGCTGCTCCCCGAGATCGAGCGGCGCTTCCGCGGCATCGGGGAGGGGTGGGCGCGCTTCGCGTACGGCGGCTCCACCGGCGGGTGGGAGGCGCTGGCCGTGCAGACGTTCTACCCGGACGAGTACAACGGCGCGTGGGTGGCGTGCCCCGACCCCATCGACTTCCGCGCCTACACGACCGTCGACATCTACGCCGACACCAACGCCTACTGGCAGGCGGGCCCCTTCAAGCGCGTCCCGCGCCCCGGCCACCGCAACTGGCTCGGCCACGTCGACGCGACGCTCGAGCAGATGAACCACCGCGAGCTCGCGTTGGGCTCGCGCGGCCGCTCGGGCGACCAGTGGGACGTCTGGCAGTCCGTCTTCTCCCCGGTCGGCGCCGACGGCTACCCGAAGCCGATCTGGGACAAGCGCACCGGCACCATCGACCGCGCGGTCGCCGCGCACTGGCGCGAGCACTTCGACCTCACGCACATCCTGCGGCGCGACTGGAAGACCCTCGGCCCCAAGCTGCGCGGCAAGCTGCGGATCTACGTCGGCGACATGGACAACTACTACCTCAACAACGCCGTCTACCTCACCGAGCAGTTCCTGCGCGAGGCCGACCCGCCGGCCGACGCGGTGGTGGACTACGGCGACCGCGCGGAGCACTGCTGGAACGGCGACCACACGCGCTCCAACGCGTACTCGCGCCTGCGCTACCCGCAGATGGTGCTCCCGTGGGCCGTCGAGCGGATGCTGCGCACCGCGCCCGCCGGGGCCGACCTGCGGAGCTGGCGCTACTGACCGCGGCTTGCGGCCCGCCGCCGCGCGGGCCAGTGTAGCGCGAGGCGCGGCCGCGGGAGCCGCGCGCCGGGCCCGTGGCGGAGGCGGCGCATGGCGGACGACCGGATCGACGCGGGGCCGACCCCGGCGACGTACGACGCGGGCGCCCACCCGCCGCTGGTGGCCGGCCGCTACGCCCTCGGCGAGCGCGTGGGGAACGGCGGGCTGGCCGCTGTGTACCGCGCCCGGGACCGCGCCGCCGGACGCGACGTCGCGCTCAAGCTGCTGGCCGGCGGCGACCCCGACGGCGCCGACCGGATCATGCGCGAGGCGCGGACCGTCGCCCGCCTCGCGCACCCCAACGTCGTCACCCTGCTCGACGCCGGGCTCCTCCCCGACGGGGGCGCGTACCTCGCGCTCGAATGGGTGGACGGGCGCTCGCTGGAGGGGGTGGTGCAGGACGCCGGCGGCCCCCTCGCCCCGGCCGACGCGCTCGCCGTCGGCGCCGCCGTCGCGCGCGCCCTCGCCGCCGCGCACGCGCTCGGGATCCTCCACCGCGACGTGAAGCCGCACAACGTCATGATCCCGCGGCGCGGCGACCGGCTGGCCTTCGCCGAGGCGCGGCTCGCGGACTTCGGCGTGCAGGGGGCGCTGGAGGAGGAGGACGCCGCCGGCCGGCGACTCACCCGCTCCGGCTTCGTGGTCGGGACGCCCGCGTACATGGCCCCCGAGCAGCTGCTCGGCGCGCGGCAGTCGACCGCCACCGACCTGTTCGGCCTCGGCGCGATGCTGTACCGGCTGCTCTTCGGCACCACCCTCGGCGGCGACGCGGCGGGGGGGGCGCTGATCATCAGCCGGCTCTCGGAGACGGTCACCCTCCCCGCGACGCCCGCGCTCCCCGAGGAGCTGCGCGCGCTGCTCCTGACGCTGCTCGACCGCGAGCCGACGCGCCGCGCCCAGGACGCGGGCGCCGTCGCGGAGGCGCGCGTGCGCTTCGAGTCGCGAATCTCGGCGCCCGCGCCGTCGGCGCCCGCGCCGCCTGCGTCGCCGCCGGTCACGGCGACGTACGCCGTGCCGACGCCCGTCGCGCCGCCGCCGGCCGGCGCGCCGCCGCGCGCGAGCATGCGCG
>NZ_JARGEK010000224.1 GCF_029211165.1 Roseisolibacter sp. H3M3-2 | reverse complement strand
GCCCGCCGGCGGGGGAGCGCCCCGAGCCGCGCCTCGGCGCCGGCGCGGCGGGCGGGCTGTTCCCACCGTCGACCGACGCGCCGCTCCCCGCGGTCGGGCGCTCCGAGCTGCCGGCCGTGCGCCCCTCGCCGACCGACTCGGGCGCGCCGCGCGACGACGACCGGCTGGGCTGAGCCGCGTGGCGACCGACGCCCCGATCCCGCGCGAGCGCGCCGAGCGCATCGCCCGCGCGCACGCCTGCCTGCGCTGCAAGGAGTACACGTACCGCAAGGTCGCCGTGAAGCCGTCGACCCCGGCGCTGCACGAGGCGCTGGGCGAGGTCTGGCACGCCGTGCTCGTGTGCGGCGTCTGCGGCACGACGCAGGAGCTCGGGATCGACGCCGACGGCGACGTGGTGTACGCCGGGTGAGCGGCGACGCGGGCGGACGGCGCGTCTGCCTCGTCCTGCTGACGGGGCTCGGCGACGTGGTGCACGGCCTCCCGATCGCCACGGCGCTCCGGGACTCGGGCTTCGCGCGCCACCTCACGTGGGTCGCCGAGCCGATGCCGGCGCAGCTGCTGGCGCCGCACCCGTGCATCGACGACGTCGTGGTCTACCGCCGCCGCGAGGGGGTGGCCGGCGTGCGCGCGCTGCGCGAGACGCTGGCGGCGCGCAAGCGCGCGCACGGGTCGTTCGACGTCACCATCAACCTCAACGTCTACTTCAAGAGCGTCTGGCCGGTGCTGTTCGCCGGCGGCCGGCGGCGGCTCGGGTTCGACCGCACGCGCGCGAAGGACGGGATCTGGCTGGCGTACAACGACACGGTCCCGCCGCGCCCGCGGTCGCACACCCAGGACATGTTCCTCGAGTTCCTGGCGCACCTCGGCGTCCCGCACCACCCGCCCGCGGCGCCCGACGACTGGCGCATCACCTTCACGCCCGAGGAGCGCGCCGCGCAGGCGGCGTGGCTCGCCGAGCGCAGCGGGCGCCCGATCGCGGCGATCGTCCCCGCGTCGGCGATCGACCGCAAGGACTGGCCGGCCGACCGGTGGGCGCGCGTCGCCGACGCGCTCGCCGGCGACTTCGGCTACGAGGTCGTGCTCGTCGGCGGCCCCGGCGGCCGCGAGACGGCGATCGCGCGCGCCATCGCCGAGCAGGCGCGCCACCCGCTCACGTGGGCGATGGGCGACGGCGTGCGGCGCGTCGCGTGGGTGCTGGAGCGGAGCGCGCTCGTGCTCGCCCCCGACACCGGGCCGCTGCACGTCGCGCGCGCGCTCGGCGTGCCGGTGATCGGGCTGTTCGGGCACACGAACCCGTGGCGCGTCGGGCCGTACCGGGCGTGGGAGGAGCTCTGGGTCGATGCCTACACGGACCCGGGGACGGCGCCGGACCCGTCGCGGTTCGATCCGCCGGCGGACGACCGGATGCGGCTCATCACGGTGGAGGACGTGATCGAGCGTGTCCGGCGAGCGCGAGCGCTTCGACGGCGGGAGTCGTGACCGCGGGAGTCGTGGGAGCGGGAGTCGTGACGGCGTAGGGCGCCACGCGGCGACGGGCGCAGGGGGAACGCTTACTGCCTGTGGAGGGTCGACGCCCTCACGACTCCCGCCGTGGAGACTCCCGCAGTCACGACTCCCGCCGCTTCATGTTGTCCGCCCTCATCTTCGACCTCGACGGCACCCTCGTCGACACCAACGCCGCGCACGTCGAGGCCTGGGTGTCCGCGCTCGCCCGCCACGGCTACCGGTTCCACCCCGACCGCATCGCGCCCGAGATCGGCAAGGGGGGCGACAACCTCGTCCCCGACGTGCTGGGGAAGGAGGCGGAGGCGCGCGACGGGGAGGCGCTGCGCGAGGCGTCGAAGGCGGAGTACCTGCGGCTCGCGGAGGGTCGGCGCTTCCGCGTGTTCGACGGCGCGGCGGAGCTGCTCGACGAGCTGCGGCGGCGCGGGATCCGCACCGCGCTCGCCACCTCGTCGGGGGACGAGCACCTCGACGCCACGTTCGGCAGCGCCGGCGTCGACCTGCGCGAGCGCGTCGACGTGGTGGTCGGCAAGAGCGACGTCGCGCGCTCCAAGCCCTACCCGGATGCGGTGCTGGCGGCGGTCGAGAAGCTCGGGCTCTCCCCCGCGGAGTGCGCGATGGTCGGCGACACGCCGTACGACGCGCTGTCGGCGAAGCGCGCGGGCGTCATCGGGCTCGGCGTGCTGTCGTCGGGGCTCGGGCTCGAGGCGCGCGACCTCGTGCAGGCGGGGGCGCGGCGCGTGTGGCGCGACGTCGCGCACCTGCGCGCGGAGCTGGACGACGCGCTGCGCGCCGCGTCCCCCGGCCCGGCGCGTCTGACGGTCGGCGCGCTCGAGACGCTGATGCGCGAGGCGCTGGCGGCCGCGGAGGAGGGGATGGCGGCCGGCGAGGCGCCGATCGGGTGCGCGATCGCCGACGGCGCCGGGCGCGTGCTGGCGCGCGCGTACAACCGCATGAACGCGACGCAGGACAAGACCGCGCACGCCGAGGTCGAGGCGTTCCGCGCGCTGGCCGGGCGCGTGCCGCTCGACGCGCGCGACCTCGTCATGGCGAGCACGCTCGAGCCGTGCGTGATGTGCACCGGGGCGGCGATGGAGTCGGCGGTCGACACGATCGTCTACGCGCTCCAGGCGCCGGCCGACAGCGGCACCTCGCGCGTGCGCCCGCCCGAGAGCCCCGAGAGCCAGATGCCGCGCATCGTGGGCGGCGTGCTGGCGGCCGAGAGCCGCGCGCTGTTCGAGCGGTGGATGGAGGCGCACCGCGGCGAGCCGCAGGCGGCGTACGTCGAGCAGCTGCTGGCGCGCACCCCCGACGTCCCCGCCGACCCGTTCGACGCCGCGCGCGCGACGTCCGACGCGCTGGCCGAGCGCGCGGGGCGGTGAGCGGCGCGCGCCCCCAGGCGCCGGCGCTCACCGGCGTGCTGGAGACGGCGCTCTACGTCGCCGACCTCGATCGCGCCGAGGCGTTCTACGCGCGCCTGCTCGGCGCCCGCACGCTGCTCGCCGAGGCGGACCGCATGCGCGCGCTCGACGTGGCCGGGCGGCAGGTGCTCCTGCTCTTCCGCTGCGGCGCGTCGGACGCCGAGAACCCGGTCCCCGGCGGCGTGGTCCCGCCGCACGACGCGCGCGGGCGGATCCACCTCTGCTTCGCCATCCCCGCCGACGCGCTCGACGCGTGGGAGGCGCACCTCGCGGCGCTCGGCGTGGCGGTGGAGAGCCGAGTGCGCGCCGAGCGCGGGGCGACGTGTCTCTACGTGCGTGACCCGGACGGGCACCTGGTGGAGCTGGCGACGCCGGGGTTGTGGGAGACCTACTGAACCTGCGACCTGCGACCTGCGACCGGGTGCTCTCGCAGGTCGCGGGTCGCAGGTCGCAGGTCGCAGGGCTCACCCCCCCGTGCTCAGCCGCCCGAGGCCGAGCCGCGTCACCTTGTGCGGCGCGTCCTTCTCCATCATCACGATGATCGCGCGCTCGGGCTCCGCGTTCGCGTCCGCCGCGAGGACGACGCCGACGTTGCCGCTCGGGAGGTCGTCGAAGCGCAGGATGGTGCGCGCGCCCGTCTTCGTGATCTCGAGCAGGCGGTCGAGGTTCTCGGTGAACACCGTGGCGGTGCCGTGCTCCTTGAGCCAGGCGTCCAGCTTCGCGCGGTCGCCGCCGAGGACCGCGTCGGCGGCTTCCTTCGCGAGCTTGGCGCGCGGCGACGCCGGGTCGAGCTGGACCGGGTTGACCACCTGCTCCTGGGCGGCGAGGCGCGACGCGGGGACGGCGGCGACGAGGGCGGCGGCGAGGACGAGGGTGCGCAGCATGGGACGGGGCGGGTGAGGGAGATTGTATACCTTCCCTCAGTCACCGCCCCGGCGCCCGGGGTTGCCGCCGGTCAGCAGTCGGGGTCCGGGCGCGCCGCGATCCCCAGCGACTCGCCGCCGGGGGTCAGCGTCAGGTCGTAGGTGAAGCAGCCGGCGCCCAGCGGGCGCTCGCCGACGTAGTCGATCGGCTGGAGCACGGTGCGCCGTCCGGCGATCTCGGCCTCGACGTACGCGTATCGGTAGGCCGTGCGCACGGCGACGTGGCCCGTGGTCGCGCCGGCGGGGAGGCGCGCCGCGGCCAGCCGTTCCTCCCCCGGGAAGCGCAGCACGACGTTCCGCAGCTCGACGCCGGTCGTGTTGCGGGCGCGGACGCGCGTGCCGTCCGACGGGCCGCCGACGCCGTCGTCGCAGGCCAGCAGGAGCGCGGCGAGCGGCACCACGATCGGCGCGGCCGCGCGCAGGCGTCGTGAAGGGGCCATGCCCCCACTACCGCGGCGCGCCGGGCCCGGTCACGCGGTCCATCGGCACGGCGACCTCCGACATGACGCGCACGCTGCCGTCGGCGCCGAACTGCTTCCCGTAGACCATGAACGGCGACGTGCGCGTGAGCCACCACGACGCGACCAGCCGGCCGCCGCGCTCCTCCCGCTCGTCGACGCGGAACGCGCGCACGGCCGCGCCCTCGACGGTGAGCGCCTCCTCGCCGACCACGGTGAACACGCGCCCCTGCGCGGCCGTCATCCCCGGCCCCCACACCGGCGCCACGACCACGCGCCCGGGCGCGAGCCCCGCGGCGAGCGGCACGAGGTCGGAGGCCGAGGCGATGAACCCCGCGCGGTCGAGCTGCAGGTCGACCGGCTCGGCGGCCGCGCCGCCCGGGCCGCGGCGGGTGCCGCGCACGCGCCGGCCGTCGATGGTCAGCTCCGCGCCCGCGCCGTCGCTGGAGCTCCGGCGGTAGCCGAGCGGGGCGAGGGTGCGCGCGTGGTAGGTCTGCAGGATCTCCCAGGTGCGCCGCTCGCCGCCGGGGCCGAACACGGTGCCGCGCGTGACCCAGCGGTGCACGGGGACCCCCGCCGAGTCGCCGACGGTGAGCGCGTTGGTCCACTCGGCGACCACCTGGCCGCTGTCGCTCCCCTCGCGCACGCGGACGCGCGCGGCGTGCGGCGTGAGGACCCCGGCGTCGGCGAGCGGGGCGCCGACCTCGAGGCGCACGGTGTCGGCGCCGGCGGCGAGCAGGAGCGCGGTGAGCAGGAGCATGGGTCCTCGCGGAGAAAGATCCTCCAGCATCCGACGCCCGGCGCGCGGGCGCAACTCGGCTCGTCCCGCCGGCGGACGCCCCGTCCCTCTTGACGCATCAACTTTTGTTGTTGTATACTCGCGCCGTGCCCACCGCCGCCCCGCCGACCCTCGACCTCGCGCGCGCCGCGCGCCTCTTCCACGCCCTCTCCGACGAGACGCGGCTGGCCGTGCTGGCCATGCTCCGCGACGGCGAGCGGTGCGTGTGCGAGCTGCAGGACGCGCTCGACGTCGCGCAGTCGCGGCTGTCGTTCCACCTGAAGGTGCTGCGCGAGGCCGGCCTCGTGACCGACCGGAAGGAGGGGCGGTGGTCGTACTACGCGCCGGTGGCCGACGCGCTCGACGAGGCGCACGCCCTGGTGCGCGCGCTCGGCGACGACCGCCCGGCGGGCGCGCGCCCGCGGCTCCGCGTGCTCGGCACCTGCTGCGGCTGACCCTCGCTCTTCTCGGCCCCAACCCATCAACATTTCTTGCTATGTCGACCACGCCCACCATCACCGACATCGTGCAGGAGCGGTACGGCGCCGCCGCGCGCCGCGTGCTGCAGGCCGAGGGCGCCGCGTCCTGTGGCCCGGTCAGCTCCTGCTGCGGCGCCGCCGCGTTCGACGGCACCGTCGACCCGATCACCGCCGACCTGTACGTCAGCGGCGAGACCGACGTGCTTCCGCCGGCCGCGGTGCTGGCCTCGCTCGGCTGCGGCAACCCGACCGCGCTCGCGGCGCTGGAGCCCGGCCAGGTCGTCCTCGACCTCGGCTCCGGCGGCGGGATCGACGTCCTCCTCTCGGCGCGCCGCGTCGGCCCCACGGGCAAGGCGTACGGCCTCGACATGACCGCCGACATGCTCGCGCTGGCCCGGAAGAACGCCGCCGAGGCGGGGGTGACGAACGTCGAGTTCATCGAGGGGCACATCGAGGCGATCCCGCTCCCCGACGCGAGCGTCGACGTGATCATCAGCAACTGCGTCGTCAACCTGTCGGCCGACAAGCGACGCGTGCTCGCCGAGGCGTTCCGCGTGCTGAAGCCGGGCGGGCGCTTCGCGGTGAGCGACGTGGTCGTGCGCGGCGAAGTGCCGGACGCGGTGCGCCGGAGCATGGAGCTCTGGGTCGGCTGCGTCGCCGGCGCGCTGGAGGAGTCCGAGTTCCTCGCGCTGCTCGCCGACGCCGGCTTCGAGGACGCGTCGATCGAGCCGACGCGCGTGTACGACGCGCGGGAGCTCGGGCTCGGCGAGCACGCGGCGTCGTTCATGGCCGGCTTCGTCCGCGCGACCAAGCCTGTCGAGACGCCCGCCCCGGCGTCCTCTTGCTGCGGTCCCACCTGCTGCGCCTGACCCCATGGACACGCCCCCCTACGCCCTGCGCCCGGCCACGCCGGCGGACCTCCCCGCCGTGCGCGCGCTCCTCGCCGACAGCGCGCTCCCCGACGCCGGCATCGACGCGCTGTTCGCCGATCGCGCGGCCGACTTCGTCCTCGCCGAGGCCGACGGCGCGCTGGTGGGCGTCGCGGGGCTCGAGGTGTGTTGCGACGACGCGCTCCTCCGCTCGGTGGCGGTGCGCCCGGCGTGGCGCGCGCACGGGGTGGGGCGGGCGATGGTGAAGTCGCTCGTGTGCGACGCCGAGGCGCGCGGGGTGCGCGCGCTGTACCTGCTGACGATGACTGCCGAGCACTACTTCCCGCGGTTCGGGTTCTCGCGGGTCGAGCGCGGCGCGGTTCCGGCAGCGATCGCCGACACGCTGGAGTTCCGCGAGGCGTGCCCGGCGACCGCGGTGGCGATGGCGCGCCCGGTGGCGGCCGCGTGAGCGCGCCCGTCCGCGTCCTCGTGCTCTGCACGGGGAACTCGGCGCGCAGCCAGATCGCCGAGGCGCTGCTGGCGACGCGCGGCGCGGGGCGGGTGCGGGCCGCGAGCGCGGGCGCGCGCCCCGCCGCGCGCGTGAACCCGTACGCCGTCGAGGTGCTGGCGGCACACGGGATCGCGTGGGAGGGGCGCACGCCGCGGCACGTCGACGCGTACGACGGCGAGCGGTTCGACCTGGTGGTGACCGTGTGCGACGACGCGCGCGACGCCTGCCCGTACTTCCCGAGCGCCGCCGCACGGGCGCACTGGGGGCTCCCCGACCCCGCCGGCGAGGACGCGCCCGACGCCGCGCGGCGCGCCTTCGCCGCCACGTACGACGCGCTGGCCGCGCGGGTGGACGCGCTGCTGGCGTCGCCGCTCGAGTCGATGGACGCCGAGGCGCTGCGGGCGCGGGCGCAGGCCGTGCACGACGACGCCGCGCGCCCGTGACGCGCGACGTCCGGCGGTACGTCGCCGAGGCGCTCGGCACGGGACTCCTGGTCGCCTTCGGCGCCGGCGCGGTGATGACCGACGCGATCACGGGCGGCGCGCTCGGCGCGACGGGGATCGCGGCGACGTTCCTGCTCGTCGTGGCCGCGCTCGTGGCGTGCCTCGGCGACGTGTCCGGGGCGCACCTCAACCCGGCGGTGACGGTGGCCTTCTGGTCGGTGCGCCGCTTCCCAGGGCGAGAGGTGCTCCCCTACGTCGCCGCGCAGTGTGCGGGGGCGGTGGTCGGGGCGCTGGCCCTGCGGGCGGCGCTCGGTCCGGTGGCGTCGGTGGGCGCGACGGTGCCGCGCGTGCCGAGCGTGGTGGCGTTCGGCGTCGAGTTCGTGTTCTCATTCGCGCTCTTTCTCGTGATCGCCGCCGTGGCCACCGACCCGCGCACGCCGGCGGGCGTGGCGCCGCTCGCCGTCGGCGGCACGGTGGGGCTGTGCGCGCTGCAGGGCGCGCTCACCGGGGCGTCGATGAACCCCGCGCGCTCGCTCGGGCCCGCGGTGGCGGCGGCGACGTACGCGGCGCACTGGCTGTACTGGGCGGCGCCGGTCGCCCGCAGGGTGGCCGCGGCGCGGCTCTCCGAGTGGCTGCGCGGCGCGCGGGCGCATCCGGCCGCGTCGCTCGGCTGAACGGCGCCGTCACCGGCGGCCCGCCCCCCGCCCGCGA
>NZ_JARGEK010000223.1 GCF_029211165.1 Roseisolibacter sp. H3M3-2 | reverse complement strand
CCCGCGCGAGGGCGCGCGCGACCACCGCCGCGACGCCCGGCGCCAGCCCGTGCGGCGGCTCGCCCGCCGCGGGCGGCAGGCGGCCGGTCAGCAGCTCGTACGCGAGGCACCCGAGCCCGTACACGTCGCTGCGCGCGTCCACCGCGTGGCCGCGCGCCTGCTCGGGGCTCATGTACGACGGCGTCCCCACCGCGCGCCCGCGCCCGGTCAGCGTCGGCCGCGCGGCCACGTCCGGCGTGCCGTCGCCCTCCGCCGGCGCGTCCGCCTCGTCCGCGCCCGCCAGCGCCTTGGCGATGCCGAAGTCGGTCACGAGCGCGTGCTCGCCGTCGACCAGCACGTTCCCCGGCTTCACGTCGCGGTGCACCACGCCGCGGCGGTGCGCGTACGCGAGCGCGCCCGCCACCTCGCGCACCACGCGCGCGACGTCCGCCCGAGGGAGCGGCCCCTCGCGGGCCAGCCGCTCGCGCAGCGACTCGCCCTCGATGAACGGCATCGTGAAGTAGAACAGCCCGTCCCCCGACTCGCCCGCCGCCAGCAGCGGCACGATGTGCGGGTGGCGCAGGGTGGCGGCGAGCCGCATCTCGCGCTCGAAGCGCGCGACGTCGATCGCGCGCGCCAGCGCCGGCGGCAGCACCTTCACCACGACGCGCCGCCCCAGCCGCAGCTCCTCGGCCACGAACACGCGGCTCATCCCGGCGCCGCCCAGCTCGCGCTCGACGGCGTACGCGGGGCCGAGCGCGCGGCGCAGGCGGTCGGGGAGGTCGTCGGGCGACGCGCCGGACGCGAGGGCGGCGGCGCGCAGCGCGCCCCCCTCAGCGGGATCGAGGAAGCCGGCCGCGTCGTCGTCGGCGGCCAGCAGCGCCTCGACGTGGCCGCGCAGCTCGGCGTCGTCGCCGCACGCCGCCTCGAGGAAGCGCACGCGCGCCACCCCGTGGTGCTCCAGCGCGTCGAGGAAGACGCGCATCGCCTCCGCCTGCCGCGCCGCGTCGGGCGGCGTCACGGCGCGCGCAGCTCGTGCCGGAGCCACGCCCGCGCGGCCGTCCACTCGCGCTTGACCGTGGCCGCGGAGACCCCGAGCGCCTCCGCCGTCTGCTCGATCGTGAAGCCGGCGAAGTAGCGCAGCTCGACCACGCGGGCCTTCTGCGCGTCGATCGCGGCGAGCCGGCCGAGCGCCGCGTCGAGCGCGAGCACGTCCACCTCGCCCGCGGCGTCGGCGCGCCCCGCGCCGGCGGCGCCGAGCGTCACGCGCACCGCGCCCGCGCCGCCGCGCTTCCCGGCGTCGTGCGCGCGGGCGTGGTCCACCAGCACGGTGCGCATCACGCGGCCGGCGACGCGGAAGAAGTGCCCGCGCCCCTCCCACCGCGCGCCCGGCTGCCGCGCCAGCCGCAGGTAGGCCTCGTGGACGAGGTCCGTCGGCTCCAGCGTGTGGCCGCCCGCCTGCCGCCGCATGTGCCACGCCGCCTGCCGCCGCAGCTCCTCGTACACGGCCGCCAGCAGCGCGTCGGGCGCCGACGGGTCGCCCTCGGCCCAGGCGTGGAGCAGCGCGGTCACGCCGCGGGAGGGAAGGGCCACGACGACTGTGCTGCCGGGTACGTCCTGCGGCGATGGGGTGACGCGGGAGCCGTATGCTACGGGAGGGAAATGGGGGCGGCAAGCCGTTTGTTTCCGGCCGGGCCAGGGGGCGGACGCTCAGTTCTCGAGGAGGGACTGCGCCGGCTCGATCGCGGCGACGCGCCGCGCCGGGAGGTAGCACGCGACAGCCGCAACAGCCGCGAGCCCGAGGGTGACCGCGCCGAGCGTCAGCGGATCGAACGGGGACACACCGACCAGCACCCCGTCCACGACGCGGCTGGCGAGGTAGATCCCGGGCGCGCCGACCAGCACCCCGAGCGCGACGAGCCGCGCCCCCTCGCCGAGCACCAGCCGGAGCACGCGGCCGTGGTCGGAGCCGAGCGCCAGCCGCACCGCGATCTCGTGCCGTCGCCGGCTCACCGACCCCGCGATCACGCCGTAGAGCCCCATCGCCGCGAGCAGGAGCGCGCCCAGCGAGAAGCCGGACAGCAGGACGGCGCTCAGGCGCGGCTGCTGCACCGCCGCGCTCACGATCTCGTCCATCGACCGGACGTTCGCGACGGCGAGCTGCGGATCGACGCGCGCGACCGCGGCGCGCACCTCGGGCACCAGCCCGGTCGGCGCGCGGTCGGTGCGCACGGCGAAGCTCAGCCCGTAGTCCGTGTAGTTCTCGTCGCGCAGGTAGACCTGCGGCCGGCCGTCCTGGTGGACGTCGCGGAGGCGCGCGTGCTCCACGACGCCCACGACGAGGAGCGTGTCGCCGAGGAGGCGGAACGTCGCCCCGACCGCGCCGCCCGTCGGGAAGAACTGCCGCGCCAGCGTCCGGTCGATCACCGCCTCGCGCACGCCGCGCGTGGGCGTCGGCGCGAACGCGCGCCCCGCGAGCACGCGGATGCCGAGCGCCTCGAAGTAGCCGGCGCGCGTCGGCATGAAGTCCACGAGCGGGCGGTCGCGCTCCTCGTCGCCCGTGTTGCCCGGCGCGCTCGGGAATCGCACCGTCGTCTGACTCGGGTCGCCGGCGAGCGGGAGCGCCGACGCCGCGCCGACGGCCGTGACGCCGGGGATCGCCGCCAGCTCGCGGTGGAGCCGTTCGTGCACCGCCAGCACCAGCGTGTCGCTCGGGTAGCGCGCGCCGGGGACCGGCACCCCGAACGTGAGCACGCCCGCCGGCGAGAAGCCGGGGTCGACGCGCAGCAGCCGATCGAAGCTGCGCACCACCAGCCCGCCCGCGCTGAGCAGCACCAGCGACAGCGCCACCTGGGCGACGACCATGGCGCGCCGCAGCGGCCCGAAGCCCCCGCCGCCGCCGCGCACCGCGGCGTTCCGGAGCAGCGTGGCGAGCTGCGCGCGCGTCGACCCCCCGGCCGGCGGCGCGCCGGCCAGCGCGCCGAGCAGCGCGCCGGCGGCGGCGGCCAGCGCGGCGAGGCGCCAGTCGACGGCGACGGTCGCGCGCCGCGGGAGGTCCAGGGGCGCGAGCGCGACCAGCGCGCGCGTCCCCCACACCCCGGCCAGCGCGGCGAGCGTGGCGACGGCCGTCCCGAGCAGCGCGGCCTCCAGCAGCGTCGCGCGGACCAGCGCCACGCGGTTGGCGCCGAGCGCGCGCGAGATGGCGAACTCCCGCTCGCGCTGCGCCGCGCGCACGAGCAGCAGCGTGGCCATGTTCACCCCGAGCACGAGCACGAGCAGCACCCCGGCGGCGCCGAGCACCAGCAGCGGCGCCCGCACCGCGGCCAGCAGGTCGGCCTTGACCCCCACCGGGTAGAGGCTGATCCCCTTCCCCTCGAAGTCGCGCTCGTCGACCATCCGGCCGACCGCGCCGACGGCCGACGCGACCAGCGTCGGCGGCGTGCCGGGGCGCGCGCGGAGCATGACGTTGTAGCTGCCGGCGCCCGGCTCCGTCTCGGCGAGGTTCACCGGGTGCGTGGCGTACGCGTCGGCCGCCAGCTGCCCGTCGAGGCGGAAGCCGTCGCCCATCACGCCGATCACCCGGTGCGGCTGTCCGTCGAGCACCACGTCGGTGCCGAGCACGTCGCGACGGCCGCCGAAGCGCCGCTGCCACAGCTCGTGGCCGAGCACGACCAGCGCCGGCCGGCCCTTGCCCACCTCGCCGGGCGCGAACGTCCGCCCGAGCGCCGGCCGCACGCCGAGCATCCGGAACAGGTTGGGCGTGGTGTAGAGGACGCCGATCTGCTCCGGCGCCGTCTCGTCCGACCCGGAGCCGGCCGCGGTCATCGTGTGCTGCGCCAGGTCGAGCGCCGCCGCGCCCTCGATCGCCCCGCCGGCCGCCGCGAGCGCCACGAGGTCGGTCCCCGCCAGGTTGCCGCGCTTGAGGTCGAACACCTTCCCGTAGTCGCGCCACACCATGTACAGGTCGTCGGGGCGCTCGTACGGCAGCGGGGCGAGCAGCACCTTCTGCACGACCGTGGCGACCATCGCGAAGGCGCCGAGTCCGACGGTGAGCGTGGCGAGCATGCTGAACGTGAACAGCGGCGCCCGCGCCAGCCGCCGGACGGCGCGCTCGGTGTCGCGCCCCCAGTTGCCGCTCCGCCGCCAGCCGACGGCCGGCCGCATGCGCTCGGCGAGCCCGTTCCGCGTGGAGTCGGCCAGCGACCGCAGCCAGACCCCCGCCAGCGCCCCCACGCCGCCGTCGCGCAGCGCCGCGCGGCAGCGGTCGCGGTACGTCTCGAGCAGCGCGTCCCCCATCTCGTCGCGGAAGTCGGCCGGGTAGAGGCGGAGCAGGAGGCGCAGCCAGCGGTCGGACGCCCGCACCAGCCGCCGCTCGCCCGCGTCGTCGGCCGGCGTGTCGCGCCGCCCCGGCATGACGTGGAGGGTCACGTGGCCACCCCCTCGATGAGCCCGCTCGCCGCGGCCGCGCGCATCAGCGCCGCCAGTCGCCGCGCCTCGGCGCGCGCCACCTGCAGCCCGAGCGCCGTGATCCGGTAGTAGTGCCGGCGCTCCTCCCCGGCCTCCGGCGCCTCGCGCCGCGCCGAGGCGCCGATCAGCCCCTGGTCCTGCATGCGGCGGAGCGCGCGGTAGAGCGTCCCAACGTCGGGCACCGCGGTCACCCCGCGCGCCTCGGCGTCCTGGATGATCCCGTACCCGTGGCGCTCGCCGGCGGCGAGGCTGAGCAGCACGTCGAACTCCACCGGCCGCAGCGGCAGGAAGCGTTCGATCGGGCGGTCACGATCCATTCCCATGCGACCTCTCCGGCATATTGGCGTCACGCATATACTGGCGTCGCGCATGTATGCGGAGCGGGCGGGTGATGGGCAAGTCGCGACCTGTTCACGGAGTGCAGTTTTGGATGTGCTGACGTTGTGTGTGAAAACACGCATTCTCCGAACGTTGTCCCGACGCTAGCTGTCGCCGCTGCGCGCATGAACGCCCTCATCCTCGGCGCCGGGAACATGGGGCGCGGCATCGCCACCCGCCTGCTCGCCGCGAAGGCGCGCGTCACCCTCCACGACGTGGACGTCGCGAAGGCCGAGGCGCTCGCCGCGGCGCTCGGCGAGGGCACCCCCGTCGCGCGCATCCCCGGCGAGGCGGTGCAGGGGAGCGACGTCGTCGTCCTGGCCAGCTGGCACGGCGCCAACCTCGAGGTCGCGCGCCCGCGCGGCGCTCCCCGCGGACGCGCGACCCTCGCTCGTCATGCCCGCCGCCGGCGCGGCGCGGGGCTGACGCGACGCCGCCCCCGCACAGGGGCGGCGCGCGCCCGGCTCACTGGATCGCCGGCCGCTTCAGGTGGACGTCCGTGCTCGCCTGGAAGCGGTGCGCGACCGAGAGGATGCGGTCGTCGGCGTAGAGCGCGCCGGTGATCACGGCGCCGACCGGCTGCGGCTTGAGCGGCGTCGCGGCGGCCGGCGGCTGGGCGGCGCCCGCCGGAGGGCCGCCCGGACCGCCCGGCGGCGTCGGCACGTCGAACTTGTACGGCACGACGACGCAGGGGTGTCCCGTCTGCGCGTTGGGCGCGACGTCGGCCGTCGGCGCGCCGACGAACATGTCGAGGTCCTTCATGAACTCCGCCCAGCGCGACACGAGCACATAGCGCCGCCGCTGGCTCTGCAGGAACTCGAACGCCTTCACGGTGCGCCCGTTCACGAAGCGCGGGTTCCAGTCCGCGGGCGCCATCGGCGTGCCGGCGCTCGCCATCGGCGACGTGCCCGGGAACGGGGCGCCGCCGGTGGTCGGCGTGACGACCGTGTTGAGGTCGAGCCCGATCTCCTTCGCCTTGCGCTGCACGTAGTCGTCGAACGCCGCCGCGTACTCGACGTTCAACCCGCCGCCGCCCATGCCGGGCACGGTGGGGCGGGCGCCGATCGCGATCGGCCGCATGCCGAGCGCGCGCAGCCCGTCGACGAACTCCTTCGGCGCGTTCGGGTCGACCCCGATGCGCAGCGACTCGAGCCTGATGGCGGGGTCGTACTGGAACGGCGTCGTCACGGTCGACGGGTCCTTCGGGTCGGCGCCGTGGATCGCGTGGAACACCATCGCCGCGTCCTCCACCGTGCGGGTCATCGGCCCGACGCGGTCCTGCGACCACGCGAGCACCATCCCGCCGGCGCGGCTCACGCGCCCGAACGTGGGGCGCAGCGCGCTCACGCCGTTGCGCAGCGCCGGCGACACGATCGACCCCTGCGTCTCGGTGCCGATGGAGAAGGCGACGCACGCCGCCGCCGTCGCCGACCCGGGCCCCGCCGACGAGCCGCTCGACCCCTGCGACAGGTTCCACGGGTTGTTGGTGCGGCCGCCGAACCACTGGTCGTTCTGCGCGAACAGCCCCGTCGAGAGCTTCGCGATCAGCACCGCGCCCGCCTCGCGGAGTCGCGCCACGACCTCGGCGTCCTCGTCGATGACGCGCCCCTCGAAGTCGCGCGCGCCCCACGTGGTGGGCACGCCCTTCGTCGCGAACAGGTCCTTCACGCCGTAGGGGAGCCCGTGCAGCGGGCCGCGGTAGCGCCCGGCCGCGATCTCGGCGTCCGCGCGCGCCGCCTCGGCGAGCCCCTGCGACTCCATGATCGTCACCGCGCACAGCAGCGTCGGGTTGAGCCGCTGCAGCCGGTCGAGGTAGATCCGCGTCAGGCGCGTGGAGGTGACCTTCCGCGCCTTGAGCAGCGCCGCGAGCCGGTGCGCGGGGAGGAACGCGAGGTCCTCGTCGCTCGTCGGCACGGGGCCGGTCCACGGCGCGACCCGGAAGCTCCCGCGCGCGAACGCCGCGGCGCCGCGCTCGCGGACGAGCCGCTCCATCAGCGCGCCGGTGCCGCCGGCGTACGGCATGAACTGCTCGGCCGGCGGCTCGCCGTTGCCGAGGGGGAACGGAGGCACCGCGGGCTGGCGCTCCGCGCCGGCGGGACGCGACGGCGGCTGCGCGGCCAGGAGGGCCGGCCCCGCGCCGAACGTGCTCGCGGCGGCGGTGACGAGCGAGACGAAGAGGAACTCGCGGCGGTCGACGCCGGTGAGCGCCTCGGCCGCCTCGGCGCGGCGCTCGTGCTCGGGCTGTGCCGCTTCCAGCAGATCGTCGGGCCTGTCCACGGGTCCTCGCGAGGCGTCGTTGCGGTGGCGCGCCCCGTCCGGCCGGGCGCGCCCGAAGCGTACGCCGCGGCGCACGGCCGGTCCAGCCGTCGCGCCCACCGCGCGCGTCCCGCGCCCCGCGTCCCCGCACCCGGAGGGGCGGCGCGACGGCGTCGTCCGCCGCCGCGCCGCCCCTCCGGGCGTCGCGTGCTCAGGGCCGGACCTGGACGTTCCCCGCCTCGTTGGCGAACTGCGGCGGGATGAAGTCGTTGGCGCAGTGCAGCGGCGCGACCGCCGCGGGGAAGAAGATCATCGGTGACGCCGTGTCCGCCGCCCCCACGCCCTCGCCGGTGTCCGTCACGTTCCAGATGTTGTGCGAGGCGGCGGGGTTGATCGCGCGCGGGATGCCGTTGACCACGACCGACGTGAGCTGCCCGGCGACGCGCGTGGTGTTGCCGGTGGTGCCCATGCACACCACGATGCCGTGGAACTCCTGCACCACGCCCGTCGCGGTGGTCAGCGTCATGTCGTACTGCCCCCTGGCCGCGTTCGGCGTCGCCGGGTCGGTGCGGAGCGCCACGAACGAGTACTGCTCGCTCGCGACGTTCGTGAAGAAGCCGGTGCCGAGCGTGAGCGCGACGTGCCCGGAGGCGCGGCCGCCGCTCGCCGCCTGCGCCGACGCGGCCATCTGCGTCGACCCGCCGAATCCGAGCGCGACGTCGGGCGGCCCGTCGACGGTGGCGGCGCCGCGCAGGTCGGCCGGCGTCGCGTCGCGCGCCGGGCCCGAGTCCCGGGCGGCGAGCGTCGGGCGCGTGACGTCGTCGGCGCACGCCGACAGCGCGGCGCAGAGGACCGCGAGGCGCGTGAGCGAGGTCTTCGTCATGCTGTGTCTCCGTGTCGTGGGGTGGATCGCGACGGGTCCGGTCGTCCGGGGCGCGGACCGGGGGCGGGGTGGTGGTGCGGGCGGCCTCACGAGCGCGCGGGCGCCGCCGGCGCGGCGGCCGCGCAGCGGCCGGCGTGGCGCGCG
>NZ_JARGEK010000222.1 GCF_029211165.1 Roseisolibacter sp. H3M3-2 | reverse complement strand
CCGCGCCGACGCGGCGGGTGAGGCGCGCGCTCGCGGCCGCCGCCCTCGCCCTCGCGGCGCCGGTGGCGCCGGCCGCCGCGCAGGACCGCTTGTGCGAGGCGGGGGACCGCGAGGTCCGCACGCTGCGCTTCGAGGGGAACCGGGCCTTCAGCGACGAGGAGCTCGGGCTGGTCGTCGTCACGACGCCGTCGTCGGTCGCCAGCCGGCTGCGCATCCTCGGCACGCGGCGCTGCCTCGACCCCGACGAGTTCCCGCGCGACCTGCTGCGCCTGCAGGCGTACTACCGCCGCCGCGGCTACCCGCGCGTGAAGGTGGACACGACGGTGCGCACGCTCTCGCCGGGCGCGGTCGCGGTCACGTTCACGGTGGCGGAGGGGTCGGCGCTGCGCCTCGACTCGGTGGGGATCGCGGGGCTCGACGGCGTGCGCGGCGGCGCGGCCATGGCGCGCGACTTCCCGCTGCGGCGCGGCGCGGTGTTCGACCGCAACCTGCTGGAGGCGGGGACCGACTCGATCCTCACCCGGCTGCGCGACGCCGGCTACCCGCGCGCCGACGCGCTCCCCGAGTGGACGACCGACACCGTCACCATGGCGGCGGCGGCGACGGTGCGCTTCCTCCCGGGGCCGTTCACGCGGCTCGGGCGGGTCGCGGTGGTCGTCGACACGACCGGCGGGCGGCAGCCGCGCATCCCCGAGCCGGTGGTGCGCCGCACGCTCGGGCTGCGCGCGGGCGACGTGTTCAGCGCCTCCGACATCGTCGAGGCGCAGCGCACGCTCTACCAGACCGACGCCTACCGCCGCGTCGAGATCCGCGTCGACACGGCGTCGGGGACGCCGGACTCGGTGGCGAACCTGGTGGTGACGCTCGCCGAGGGGGACCTGCGCGCCGCGCGCGTGTCGGCCGGGTGGGCGACGCTCGACTGCTTCCGCACCCAGGGCGACTTCACCAGCTACTACTTCCTGCCGCGCGCGCAGCGGCTGGAGCTGACCGCGCGGCTGTCGCGGATCGGGATCGGGGAGCCGCTCGGCGGGGTGCCCGACCTGTGCCCGCAGGCGCGCGACGACATCTACAGCGACAAGCTGAATTACTACGCCGGCGCGACCGTCCGGCAGCCGCGCCTGTTCCGGCTGCGGCGCGTCCCGTCGCTGACGCTGTTCACGTCGCGCCAGTCGGAGTACAACGCCTTCCGCCGCACGACGGTCGTGGGCGCCCTGCTGTCGGTGGCCAGCCGCGCCGGCTCGCGGCTCCCGAGCACGCTCACCTACCAGCTGGAGCTGGGCGGCACGACCGCGAACGCCGCGGTGTTCTGCGCGCTGTTCTCGGCGTGCGACCAGGACGCGCGTAACTTCCTGGCGCGGCGGGTGCCGCTCGGGGCCATCGGCTACGCGCTGGTGCGCGACCGCACCAACGACCCGCTCAACCCGACCGGCGGGTCGCAGCAGCGGCTGACGCTGCGCCACTCGTCGGCGTTCACCGGCTCCGACCGCTCGCAGCGCTTCAACAAGGCGGTGCTCGACGCGTCGTGGTACCGCGGCTTCGGCGAGGGGTCGCTGCTCATCGCGCACGTGCAGGGCGGGGCGCTGTTCGGCGGCGCGCCGCCGCAGGAGCGCCTCTTCGCTGGCGGGCCGACGACGGTGCGCGGGTTCCGCCAGAACGAGCTGGGGCCGGTCGTCTACCTCGTGCAGAGCTACGACACCCTGGCGATCCCGGGGCTCCGCGACACGCTCTACCTGGCCGACCCGCGCGACGACCGCGTCGACCGCACGGTGCCGGTGGGGGGGAACACCTCGTTCGTGGCGAACCTGGAGGCGCAGTTCCGCAGCCCGGTGCTGCCCTCGCTCCTCTCGCTGGCGGTGTTCACCGACGCCGGCGCGGTGTGGGACCGGAAGGTGAAGACCGCCGACGTCCAGGGGCGCCTCCGCTTCACCCCCGGCGCCGGGGTGCGCATCCGCTCTCCCTTCGGCGCGATCCGGATCGACCTGGGCTACAACCCGTACGACCCGATCGGCGGGGCGGCCTACTACATCACCGAGTCGGGGGAGCGCGGCAACGGCTCGGGGCAGCAGGAGCTCTACTGCGTGGCGCCGCTCAACGACCTGGTGGTCCGCCCGACGCGCCCCGGCGACGTCTACCCCGTCCAGGAGCGCGGCGCCTGTCCCGCCGAGTTCCGGCCGCCCGGGGGGCGCAGCTTCTTCCGCCGGCTGAACCCGAGCATCTGGATCGGGCAGGCGTTCTGACGACCGGGTCGGGCGGGAGCCGGGACGGCGGGAACGGATGAGGCGGGAACGGATACTACGGGAGCGGAAACCGCGGGTGCCCCGAGACTGGCCGCCGCCGTTCGCGTAGTATCCGGTCCCGCCGTTCCCGCTCCCGCCGTTCCCGCTCCCGCCGTTCCCGCTCCCGCCGTTCCCGCTCCCGCCGTTCCCGGCCGCCCCCCTTGCCTCGCCGTCGCACCGTCGCCCTCGCCAGCGCCGCCGGCCTGCTCGCCCTGTGCGTGCTGGCGGTGGCACTCGTCGTCGGGGTGACGCAGTCGGGGGCCGGGCAGGAGTGGGTGCGCACGACGCTGCTCGAGGTGATCGCCCCGCGCGTCCGCGGCACCCTCTACGTCGGGCGCATCAGCGGCAGCTTCCTCGGCGGCGTCACCGTCGACTCGGTGGTGCTGCGCGGCCCCGACGACTCGCTGTTCGTCGCCGTCGGGCGGGTGCGCGTGTGGTACGACGTGCGCGACCTCCTCGACCGCCGCGTCCTCCTCCGGCGCGTGGAGGTCGAGCGTCCCGTGGTGCGGCTGTCGCAGGCCGAGGACGGGACGTGGAACTACAAGCAGGTGCTGCAGGGCGGGCCGCCGGGCGCGCCGCGGAGCGGGCGGGGGTTCGGCGACTACATCGTCGTCGACTCGGCGGTCGTCACGGGCGGGTCGTTCCAGCTCACCCTCCCCTGGCACCCCGCCGACTCGCTGAAGGGCGCGCGGCGCGACAGCGCCGTCGCCGCCGCGCTGGGGCGGAAGGACGCCGACATCCGCCGCCGCGGACGGAACTTCGCGCGCACCTGGAAGTGGACCGACGGCGCCGTCGCGCTGTCGTACGTGCGGCTGGCCGACCCCGACACCGCCGGGCGCCGCTTCGTGATCGGGCGCCTCGACGTGAACGAGAGCGACCCGCCGTTCCGCTGGCGCAACGTGCGCGGCGACGTGCGCTGGCTGGGCGACAGCATCTGGGCCGAGGTGCCGCACTGGGACCTCGCCGGCTCCACCGGCACCGGGCGCGCCAAGATCGTCTGGGGCAGCGACCTCCCCATGCGCTACGACGTGCGCGTGGTCGGCGACTCTGTCTCGCTGCGCGACGTGGCGTGGGTGTACCCGACGCTGCCGCGCACCGGCGGCGGGCGGATGCGGCTCTCCATCCGCAACGACCCGCGGAACCTGCGCGTGATCGACTACGCGCTGAGCGACATGGACGTGCGCACGACCGGGTCGCGGCTGCGCGGGGCGATGACGTACGGCGTCGGCGGGCCGGTGCTGGTCGTGAAGGACCTCGACCTGCGCGCCGAGCCGGTGGACTTCGACCTGCTGCGCGCGCTCGCCGGCGGGCCGTTCCCCTACGACTGGCAGGGGACGATCACCGGGACCGTGAAGGCGCGCGGCGGCCCGCTCAACCGCTGGCAGCTCGACGACGCGCGCTTCACCTACGCCGACCGCAACGTGCCCGGGGCGGTGACGCGCGGGTCGGCACGCGGGGGGCTCGACATCCTCTTCCCCGCGTTCACCAAGTTCCGCGGGCTGGCCGTCGACGTGGCGACGCTCGACCTGCGGACGCTGACGTACCTCAACCCGAACTTCCCGCGCATCGGCGGGACGGTGGCGGGGCGCGCGACGCTCGACTCGTCGTGGCTCGACGTGCGCTTCCGCGACGCGGTGCTGACGCACGTCGACGGGCCGGCCGCGCCGTCGCGCCTCGCCGGCGCCGGGCGCGTGACGTTCGGCGACGTCTTCATGACGTACGACCTGGCGATGCAGGCGCAGCCGCTGTCGCTCGACGCGCTCGCGCGGTCGTACCCGATGCTGCCGCTGCGCGGGCTGGTCTCGGGGCCGCTGCAGGTGGCCGGCACCGTCGACGCGCTGCGCGTGACGACCTCGCTCACCGGCGACGCCGGCACGCTGCGCTTCGACGGCACCGTCGACGCCTACGAGCCGGCGTACGGCGCCACCGGGACGTTCGGCGTCGCCCAGCTCGACCTGCGCCGCCTGCTCGCCGACACGACGCTGCCGGTCACGTCGCTGACGGCCGACGGCTCGGTGAACGCGGTCGGCGCCACCGCGGCGGACCTGGGCGGCACGCTCGCGCTGCGGCTGCAGCGGTCGGTCGTCGACGGCGCGCGGCTGTACGGCGGCGAGGCGCGGCTGGCGTTCCGCGACGGGCGGCTGCTGGTCGACACGCTCGACGTCGAGAGCACGGCGGCGCGGCTCACCGCGGCGGGCGCGCTGGGGCTCACTGCCGCGCGCACCGACACGCTGCGCGTGCGCGCCTTCGCCGACTCGCTGGGCGGGCTGCGCCGCTGGCTGATGCCGGCCTCCCTCGCCTCGGCCGGCGTCGCGACCGCCGCCGCCGACTCGCTGGGCGGGACGCTGCGCCTGGAGGGCACGCTCGTCGGCACGATCGACACCACGGCCGCGTCGCCCGGCCTCGCGCTCGCGGCGCGCGTGTCGGGGGAGGAGCTGGCGTACGGCGCGTCGCGCGCCGCGCTGGCGGACGTCGCGATCGACGCCCGCGACCTGCTGCGCGCGGCGACGCTCTCGCTCACGGCCAGCGGCGACTCGCTGCTCGCCGGCGGCCTCGCGCTGTCGCGCGCCGAGGGGCGGCTGGTGCTCGACGCGTCGCGGGCCGGGGACTGGTCGGTGCGCGCCGGCAGCGACTCGGGCGCGGCGCTCGCGGTGGGCGGCCGCGCGCGGCTCGCGACCGACAGCTCGGTCGTCCTGGTGGACAGCGCCCGTCTCGCCGTGGCGCACCGGCACGAGTACCGGCTGGCGGTGCCGGCGGTGCTGCTGGCGCGCGCGGCCGGCGTCGAGCTGACGCTCGACTCGCTCGTGCTGCGCGACGGAGCGGGGGCGCGCATCGCCCTCGGCGCCGCCGTCCGCGACACCGGCGCCATCTCGGGCGCGCTTGCGCTCGACGCGGTGCCGATCGCCGACCTGGCGCACGCCGCCGGGCTGGCCGCCGCGGCGCGGGCGCCGGGGACCGCCGGCACCGCTCCGGCCGCGGCCTACGACGGGCGGGTGACGTTCGGCGCGCGGCTCGCCCGCGCGCGCGCCGCGCCGCACCGCGACCTCCGCGCCGAGGCGCGCGACGCGACGCTGGTCGGCGTGGCGGTGGAGCGCGTCTCGATGGAGGGCCGCTACGCCGACCGGCGCATGGTCGCGGAGCTCGGGCTCTTCCGCGGCGGCGCGCGGCTGCTCGGCGCCACCGCGGAGCTGCCGGTGGACCTCGCGCTCGTGCCGGGGACGCGGCGGCTCCCCGACGACACGCTGAAGGGGAGCGTGCGCGCCGACTCGCTCGACCTGGCGCTGTTCGGCGCGGTGGTGCCGGGGCTGCGCGACGTCGCCGGGCGCATGCGCGTCGGGCTGGACCTCGGCGGGACGTGGGAGCGGCCGCGCCTGTTCGGTGCGCTGCACCTCGACGGCGGCGCGGCGACCGTGCTCCCCGCGGGGATCCGCCTGCAGGCGCTGGCCGCCGACGTCGCGCTCGAGGGGGACAGCGTGGCCGTGCGCCGCGTGTTCGCGCGCAGCGGCGGGGCGGGTGACACGCTCGCGCTCACCGGCTTCGTGCGGCTCACCAGCGCCGACAACCCGACGTTCGGGCTGCGGCTCGCGGCGCGCAACTTCCTCGCGATCGACCGCCCGCGCCTCGCCACGCTCTGGCTCTCGACCCCGGAGCCCGTGCGCATCGAGGGGCCGTACCTCGGCGCGGTGGTGCGCGGCGCCGTGCGCGCCGAGCGCGGGCGCGTCTACATCCCCGAGCTGATCGACAAGCGGATCGTCGACCTGAACGAGTACCGCGACGTCGTGGACACCACCGTCGGCCAGAACCGGCGCCTCGTCCCCGCGCCGTCGGCGTTCGTGGAGCGGCTGACGCTCGACGACGTGCGGCTGGAGGTCGGCGACGACGTCTGGCTGCGCTCGCCCGAGGCGAACATCAAGCTCGGCGGGTCGCTGGCCGTCACGCGCGCCGTCGGCCGCGGGCCGGGGCTCGGAGTCGGCAGCCGCGACCAGTCGCAGCTGGCGCTCCTCGGCGCGCTCGGCGTGACGCGCGGGACGTACCGGCTAAACCTCGGCTTCGCGCAGCCGATCTTCGACGTCGAGCCGGGGACGCTGCGCTTCTTCGGGACGCCCGACCTCAACCCGACGCTCGACGTGCGCGCGGTGCACGTGGTGCGGCAGGCGCGCAGCGGCGTCACCAACCGCCCCGACGTGCGCGTGCAGGTCAACATCGGCGGCACGCTGAACCAGCCGACGCTCCGCCTCTCCAGCGCCGATACGCCGCCCGTCCCCGACACCGACCTGGTGAGCTACCTCGTCACCGGCGAGCCGGCGTCGGCGGTGCTCGGCCAGACGCAGGGGCGCGAGCAGGGCGCAGCGCTCGCGCTGCGCCTCGCCGGGAGCCTGCTGTCGGGCGCGCTCACGCAGGGCGGCCCGTTCGACGTCGTGCAGGTGCAGACGGCCGGCGCGTCGAGCGACGCCACGGGCTTCCTGCGCAGCAGCGGCAGCATCCTCTCGCGCACGCGCCTCGGCGTCGGCGGGCAGCTGGGGCGCCGCACCTTCTACACGTTCACGACGGGGCTCTGCGGCCTCAACTCGCCGACCGACGCCGGCGCGCTCTCGCTGTTCGCGAGCGGGCTGGGGTTCAAGATCGAGCGCCGCCTGACGGCGACGCTGAGCGTCGAGGTCGGCCTCGAGCCCGGCTCCGTGCAGCAGGCCTGCCAGCCGGGGCGCTCGACGCGCTCGTACCAGCAGACGCCGACGCAGGGCGGCATCGACTTCTTCCGGCGGTGGAGCTTCTAGGAGGCGCGCGGCCCCTCGACGCTCGACGCTCGACGCTCGACGCTCGCTTCGTCCGGGCGGCCGCGTGAGCGTCGAGCGTCGAGCGTCGAGCGATGTCGCCACACGGATCTCCTCCGTCCTCCTCATCGTCAACCCCGCCGCCCGCCAGGCCGCGGCGCTCGAGTCCGAGGCGACCGGGGCGTTCACGCGGGCGGGCGTCGCGTGCGCGGTGCGGCGGACGGAGCGCGCCGGGCACGCGGCCGAGCTGGCGGCGGCGTGCGGGGAGGTCGACGCCGTGTTCACGCTCGGCGGCGACGGGACGGCGATGGAGGTGGTGGGCGCGCTCGCCCACGGCGACGTCCCGGTCGGGATCCTCCCCGGGGGGACGGGGAACCTGGTGGCCCGGACGCTCGGCGTGCCGCTCGCCGTCCCCGACGCCGTCGCCTCGCTGCTGCGCGGGCGGGTGGCGCGGGTGGACCTGGGGGTCGTCGAGGCGGAGGGGGCGGGGGCGCGGCGCTTCGCCTTCGCGGCCGGGGTCGGGATCGACGCGCGGATGATCGAGGAGACGCCGGCCCGCTGGAAGCGCCGGCTCGGGGTGCTGGCGTACGCCCTGACGGCGGCCCGGGCGATCGTGGCGCGCGACCGGTTCGCCGTGCGCGTGGTCGTCGACGGGGGAGAGGAGATCCGGCGGGACGCGGCGGCGGTGATGATCGTCAACTTCGGCGCGGTGCTGGGCGACCTGTTCCGCTTCGGCCCCGGGATCGAGGCCGACGACGGGCGCCTGGACCTGTGCCTCTTCTCCCCCGACACGGTGGGCGACGCGGTCCGCGTCCTCTGGCGGCTGTCCCGCCGGGACTTCCGCGACGACCGCTGCCTCCTCTACCGTGCGGGGCGGGAGTTCCGCGTGGAGACCGCGCCGTCGCGCGCGGCCCAGGCGGACGGGGAGCTGCTCGGACGCACGCCGCTCGTGGCGCGCGTGGAGCCGCTCGCCGCCACCCTCCTCGTGCCCGCCTCGTGACCGCCGCGCCGTCGCACCCGTCGCCCGCCGCCCCGCCCGCCGCGCGCGCCCTCGACGCGGGCGCGGTGCTGGCGGC
>NZ_JARGEK010000221.1 GCF_029211165.1 Roseisolibacter sp. H3M3-2 | reverse complement strand
GGCGGCCGCGGCGCCCGTCCACGCGCTGTCCGTCGCCGGCGGGCCGCGCCGCACGCTGGGGTGGGCGCCGAGCCACGCCTTCGCCGCCGCCGCGCCCGCGTTCACCAGCTCGTGCGCCCGCGCGGTCGGCGCCACCACGCAGTCGAGCCGCGCCATCCAGTCCGCGCTCTCGGGCGCGGTCGTCGGGCTCGCGGCGCCGTCGTCCGGCAACGCGCTGCTGCTCGGCGTCAGCGGCGTCGTCGCCCTCGGGGCGCTCCCGTCGCTGATCGCCGACGTCGCGCAGCTCCCCGAGGCGTGCTACGTCGCCGAGGGGCTCGCGGTGCAGTCGCTCGGCTCCACGCAGTTCGTGAGCGGGCACGGGGTCCCGGCCGACGTCGTGCTGCGCGCCCGCGCCCTGTCGGGCGGCGAGGCGGGCGACGCGGCCATCGCGCCCGCGACGGCCGCCCTCGACGCGGTGCACGCCGCGGCGCTCGACCTCCCCGCCAGCGCCGGCGCGCTCGTCGCGCGCCTCCCCGCGCGGCTGTCGGCGCTGCCGGCGACGCCGGCCACGTCGCGCTACGTGGCGCCGTCGCGCGTCGTCGTCGTCTCGGCGTCGCCCGCCAGCGTGCTGCTCGGCGCCACCGCCGACGGCGACCGCGTGCTGCTCACCGCGTCGACCACCGCCGACACCGCGGTCGCGTTCACGGCGACGCTCGCCCTGTCGGACGACGCCACGCTGCGCGCGACGCTGAGCGGCGTGGTGCGCCCGGCGTCGTCGATCCGCGTGCGCGTCGTCCCCGGCAGCGCGACGCTGCAGGGCCCCGACCGCACGGTGCGGCTGAGCGCGAGCGTGAGCGGCACGACCAACCTCACCGTCCGCTGGACGAGCAGCGACCCGCAGGTGGCCACCGTGGCGCCCGACGGCGTCGTGACGAGCGTCGCCGCCGGGACCGCGCTGATCCGCGCCACGTCGACGGCCGACACGTCGTTCTCGGCGACGGCCCGCGTCACCGTCACGCCGCCGGTCGCCGTCTCGGTCTCGCCGTCGTCGGCCACCGTGGCGGTGGGCGCGACGACGCGGCTGTTCGCGACCGTCACGAACACGAACTCCACCGGCGTCACCTGGAGCTCGGCGACGCCGGGCGTCGCCACCGTCACGCAGGCCGGCGTCGTCACCGGCGTCGCGACGGGGACGGCGACGATCCGCGCCACCTCGGTCGCCGACCCCAACGTCGTCGCCACGGCGACGATCGCGGTGACCGCGGCGACGCCGACCACCCCGACGACGCCGACGACGCCCACCACCCCGACCACCCCCACGACGCCCACCACGCCGACGACGCCGACGGTCGCGGTGAGCGTGACGCCGGGGAGCGCCACGCTGGCGGTCGGCGAGACGCGCAGCTTCGCGGCGACCGTGACCGGCAGCAACGCGACCGGCGTGAGCTGGTCGTCGTCGAGCACCGCCGTCGCGACGGTGAACGCCGCCGGCGTGGTCACCGGCGTCGCCGCCGGCACCGCGACCATCCGCGCGACGTCGGTCGCCGACCCGAGCCAGAGCGCGACCGCCACCGTCACCGTGACCGCGCCGACGACGCCGACCACGCCAACCACCCCGACGACGCCCACCACGCCCACGACCCCGACGACGCCGACCACGCCGACCACGCCGACCACCCCGCCGGGCGTGACGCGGCTGACGAGCGGCGTCGCGGTGCCGGGGCTCGCGGGCGCGGAGAACAGCGAGACGACGTTCGTCCTCACCGTCCCCGCCGGCGCCGCGCGCGTCGAGTTCCGCACCACGGGCGGCACGGGTGACGCCGACGTCTACGTGCGCCGCGGCGCGCCCCCCGAGGGCTCGACGTGGGACTGCGTGTCGAACGACCTCGAGAACGTGGAGGTGTGCACGTTCGACGCGCCTGCCGCCGGCGAGTGGTTCGTCACCATCCACGGCTACGAGGCGTACACGGGGGTCACGCTCACCGCGACGGTGACCGGCGGCTCGGCGGCAGGCGCGGGCGCCGCGCTGCTCGACCGCAGTGCGCCGGCGAAGCTCCCGCGGCGCCTGCGCGCACGTTGACAAAGCCGCCGGGCGGGCGCATGACAGGGGCGCAGGGGTATCGGCGTCCCACCCTCACGCAGGAGGGGTCATGCGTTCGCCTCGCACCCGGAAGCTCCTCGCCGCCGCGCTCGCGCTCCTGACCGCCGCCTCCGCGGCCGCGGCGCAGCCGGCCGCGGGGCGCCTCGCCGGCACCGTCCGCAACGCCGACGGCGCCCCGCTCGAGGCCGCGCTCGTGACGGCGCGCAACGCCGCCAGCGGCGCGCTCCGCAGCGTCACCACGCGGGCCGACGGCCGCTACGCGATCCCCGGGCTCGCGCCGGGGAGCTACACCGTCACCGCGTCGCTCATCGGCTACCGCCGCGCCGCGCGCGCCGACGTCCGCGTCGACGGCGAGGCGACCGCCGACTTCGCGCTCGAGACGCTCCCGCTGCAGTCGGTGGTCGTCACCGCCACGCTGCGCGAGCAGACGCTCGAGGACGTCCCGTTCTCGATCGCCGCGCCGACGGCCACGGTGCTGCGCGAGCGCGGCGCCGAGAACCTCGAGGCCGTGGCGGCCAACGTCGCCGGCTTCACGGTGCAGAACCTCGGGCCCGGGCAGAGCACCGTCGCCGTCCGCGGCGCCTCGGCGGGGCAGATCGCGCGCGACCAGCCCGGGGTGAAGGAGCAGGTCGGCGCCTACCTCGACGACGTGCCGATCTCGCTCTCGCTCTTCACCCCCGACCTCGACCTGTTCGACCTGTCGCGCGTCGAGGTGCTGCGCGGCCCGCAGGGGACGCTGTTCGGCGCCGGGTCGCTGTCGGGCACCGTCCGCTACATCACCAACCAGCCGGAGCTCGGCGTGCGCGCCACCTTCGGCGAGGTCGGCGCCAGCTCGGTGATCGGCGGCGGCGCGGGCGCGGTCGCGAAGCTCGGCGCCAACGTGCCCCTCGGCGCCCGCGCCGCCGGACGCGTGGCCGGCTGGTTCAGCCGGCTCCCCGGCTTCATGGACGCCGTGCAGCCCGGGCTCGCGGTGCGCGAGAACGTCAACGCCGGGACGCGCGCCGGCGGGCGCGCCGCGCTGCGCCTGGCCCCCACCGACGCGCTCACCATCACCCCGCGCGTGGTCTTCCAGGCGGCCCGCGCCGACGGGTGGAACCGGATCGACGCGTTCAACATCCTCGCCAACCCGTACACCACCACGCGCCCCGCCGTCACGCTCGGCGAGCGGCAGCAGTTCACGCAGATCGAGGAGCCGTTCACCGACGACTGGCTGGTCGGCGACCTGAACGTGCGCTACGACTTCGGCCCCGCGGCGCTGACGTCGGTCACGTCGGTCACCACGCGCGACGTGCGCGTGGTCCGCGACGCCGGCGCGCTGACGTCGAGCATCACCGGCGGGAGCGTCGGGCTCCCCGAGCGCGTCTACACCCTCGACGCCCCGCTCGACGACCGCACCGACTCGCGCGTGGTCACGCAGGAGCTCCGCCTCGCGGGCGGCGCGGGGCGCGCGCGCTGGCTGGTCGGCGGCTTCTTCAGCGACAACCGGCGCGACTACGCGCAGCGCCTCACCGTCGCCGGCTTCGAGGCCACGTCGGGGGTCGCCACGCAGGGGCTGCGCGCGCCGCGCGACGTCCTGTTCTACTCCGACCTCGGCTACGACCTGCGCCAGCTCGCCGTGTTCGGCGAGGCCACCGTCACCGTCCTGCCGCGCCTCGACCTGACGGGCGGGCTGCGCTACTACCGCTTCGACGAAGACCGCGAGCAGGTCTTCGACGGGATCTTCGGCAACGACGACAACGGCACCGCGCTCGTCTCCAGCCCCGGCTCCATCGAGGCCGACGGGCTGGCGCCGCGCGCCATCGCCAGCTTCCGCGCCACCGACGACCTGACGTTCAACGCGCAGGTCGCGCGCGGCTTCCGCCTCGGCGGGATCAACGACCCGCTCAACGTGCCGCTCTGCACCGCGCAGGACCTCGCCACCTTCCAGGGACGCGACTCCTGGCGCGACGAGACGGCGTGGAACTACGAGGTCGGCGCCAAGGCGCGCATCCTCGGCGGGCGCGGCTCGCTCAACGTGTCGGCGTTCACCATGGACATCCGCGACCTGCAGATGACCGTCACCGCCGGTTCGTGCTCGTCGCGCCTGATCTTCAACGTCCCCGAGGCGGTGAGCCGCGGCGCGGAGGTGGAGCTCACCCTCGCCCCGTCGCCGGCGCTCGACCTCTCCGCGTCGGCGACCTTCACCGACGCCGAGCTGCGCTCCACCCTCACCTCCACCGACGCGCAGGGGCGCTCCAGCGTCGTCGCGGGGATCCAGTCGGGGAACCGCCTCCCCAGCGTCCCGCGCCTGCAGGCGGCGCTCGCGGCGACGGTGCGCCGTCCGTTCCGCGGCGGCGCGCTCGGCTACCTCACCGGCGCGCTGCAGCACACCGGCTCGCGCTACACCCAGATCGAGGACCTGACGCCGGGGATCGGCACCGTGGACCTGCGCTCGTTCGGCGCCAACACGATCGGCGGGCCGCTGAGCGCGGGGACGTTCACCTTCGACCCCGAGCTGCCGGCGTACACGCTGCTCAACCTGCGCGCGGGGGTGCGGCGGGCGAGCTGGGAGGCGGCGCTGTTCGTCAACAACCTCACCGACGAGCGCGCGCTGCTGGCGCTGGACCGCGAGCGCGGGCTGCGCGCCCGCGTCGGCTTCCTGACCAACCAGCCGCGCACCGCCGGGCTCAGCGTCACCTTCCAGCGCTGAGCCGGGCGGGAGGCGCGCTCAGTTGAACTGGCGCAGCTCGACGCGCGTCGCGTTCAGGTACACGCCGTACAGCCGCACCGAGTCGCCCGGCCGCAGGCTCTGGAAGCGCTGCTGGTCGGTGCGGCTCACGTTGTACGGGAGCGACACGGTGAGCGTCCCGTTCGACGTCTGCAGCGAGAACAGGCCGTTCTGCTGGTCGACCTGCCGCACCGTCCCCTGCACCGCGCGCACCGACTCGTCCGAGCCGGCGGTCGTCCCGCCCGTCCCCTGCACCGGCTGGTCGACCTGCACGAGGTCCGTGTAGTACGCGTTGCTCCCCGCCTGCTGCACCCGCGCGGTGACCTGGTCGCCCGGGTCGAGCGACGTCACGGCGTAGCGCTGGTTGTTGTAGACGACCTGCGTCTGGTCGTCGTAGCCGAGTCCGACGGTCTGGCCGTTGGACAGCTGGAGCCCGATCTGCCGCGACCGCGTGTCGACCTGGCGGACGACGCCGCTCACCTGGGCGGCGTTGCTCCCGCCGCCCGTCGCGCCGCCGCCGAGGACGCTGCCGAGGATCTCGCCGAGCCCGCCGCCGCCGGAGCCGCTCGCGCAGGCCGTCGTCGCGGCGAGGATCAGCGCGGCCGCCCCCCGCCGGGCCGCGCGTTCGATGGTCGTCATGGGACTGCCCTCCGCCTGATGGTCAGGCGTCGGAAGGGCAATCGCGGTGCCGTCAGCCGCCGGTGGCGGGCGCGAGCGCCCGGCCGACGATGATCGTCACGTTGTCCGTCCCGCCCCCGGCCAGCGCGTCCTGCAGCAGCTGCTCGCACGCCTGCCGCGCGCTGGTCATCGCCCCGAGCACCTCGGCGATGCGCGCGTCGCTCACGTGCTTGGTGAGCCCGTCGGAGCAGAGCAGGTGGACGTTCCCCCAGTCGGCGTCGAGCCGCGTCACCACGGGCGCCGTGGTGTCGGAGCCGAGGGCGCTGGAGAGCACGTGGGCGAGCGGGGTGCGGCTCGCCGCGTCGCTCGACAGCACGCCGGTGTCGACGAGGTCCTGCGCCATCGTCTGGTCGCGCGTCACCTGGCGCAGCCGCCCGCCGTTCCAGACGTAGTAGCGCGAGTCGCCCACCTGCAGCAGGTAGTACGTCGGCCACACGCCGATGTAGAGCGTGAGCGTGGTCGCGACCGTCCCCTGCGCCCCCAGCGCCGCGCGCCGCGCCCGCACCGCCTCGTGGGCGCGCATCGCCGCCGCCTGCAGCAGCAGGGTGAACTCCGCCTCGTCGGCGCGCGCGCCGTAGTAGACGGCCGTGCTCTCGTTCACGTAGTGCATCGCCGCCTCGAGCGCCGCCGCGCTGGCCTCCGCGCCCCCGACGCCGCCGCCCACGCCGTCGGCGACCATCGCGAGGTAGGCGAGGCGCTGCTCCTCGACCGGCAGCCGGTGCCCCGCGTCCTCGAGGTTCGTGGCGATGACGTGCACCCGCTTGTGGATCGTCGCCAGGAGGAAGTGGTCCTGGTTCTCCGTGCGCACGCTGCCGCGGTGCGAGAGGCCGTGCACGTCGATCTCGTCGTCGCGCGGGGGGCGGGACGGGCCGTGGGGTGTCGTCACCGGTCGGGGGGCGGGGGTGGCGCGAACATACCCCGCGCCCCCGGCGCTGTCACGGCCGCGCGCCGGCGCGGGCGTCCCTCACGGGCACGGCGCCGCGACCACGCTGGCGTTCGTCCCGCCGGCCAGCGTCGCGTCGGTCAGGAACACCGTCCCCGCGCGCCCCGCCGACAGCGCCGACGCGGCGACCGTCGTCGTCGCGCGCGCCGCGCCGGCGGTCGCGCCCACGTCGAACAGGCGCACCTGCGTGCTCGCCGTCGGGTAGCGCCCGAACTCCGCGTCGCCGGTCGTCGCCTGCCCGGGCGCCAGCGCCGCCACCGTCGGCGCCCCGGCGAGCGCCGCGCCGGCGGCGGTCACCCACACGTCCCCGCTGGTCGCGGTCGCGTTGAAGACGCGGATCGCGTTCGTCCCGGCCGCCGCCGACGGCGCGCCGGCGTCGCTCAGCACCGCGACCTGCGGCGCGGCGGCGGTGCCGTACAGCACGACCGTGTAGCGCTGCCCCGCGTCCAGCGTCGTCGTGGTCGTCGCCAGGTCGGTCGCCTGCCCCGCGGCGCGGAAGGCGAGCGGCTCCCCGACCGGGACGTCGAGGCACGCGCCCCCCGCGGCGCCGAAGCCGACCGCGCCGCCGAGCGCCGTCCCGCCGGCGAACAGCCCGGCCGTCGGCGCCGACGGCAGCAGGTTGACCACCCGCACGGCGGCGGTCGCGAAGGAGCGGAGCGCGGGGAGGGTGCTCTCCTCGTCGCACCCGACGGCGCCGGCGAGGGCGGCGAGGGCGAGGAGGCGGGCGGGGCGGCGGAGCGGCATCGGGCGGCGGCCGGTGGGGGTGAGGCCCGCCGGAGGAGCACGGAGCGCACCACGGCGCCCGGCCCCGCGCTTCGGCGCCCGACGTGACGGGGGTCGCGGCGGGCCCGGGCACGTGAGGTGCATCTCATGGCGGACCCACCCGTCGGGTGTCGTGACCGAGCCGGCCAGCCCGCTCCGTCGCGACGCCCGCGCCGTCGTTCCCCGCCCGCGCCCCCGACCGCCCGATGGCGACCCTGTCCGTCGTGATGCCCGCCTACAACGAGGCCGCCCACATCGAGCGGTCGGTCTCGGAGTGGCACGACGGCGTCGTCGCCGCCGTCCCGGGCGCGGAGCTGGTCGTCGTCGACGACTGCAGCACCGACGACACCGGGGCGCGGCTCGCCGCGCTCGCCGAGCGGCTGCCGGCGCTGCGCGTCCTGCGCACGCCGCGCAACGCGGGGCACGGCCCGGCGCTGCGCCTCGCCCTCGAGCAGTGCGCCGGCGAGTGGGTCTTCCAGACCGACAGCGACCGCCAGCACGCCCCCGACGACTTCTGGGCGCTCTGGGAGCGGCGCGACGCCGCCGACTTCGTGTTCGGCGTCCGCGACGCGCGCGCCGACGGCGCCTTCCGCGCCCTGGTGTCGGGGGTGCTGCGCCTGGTCAACCTCGCCGTCTGGCAGCGCTGGGTCCGCGACGCGAACTGCCCGTTCAAGCTGATGCGGCGCCGCGCGCTGGAGCCGATCCTCGTCCGCATCCCGCGCGACGCCTTCATCCCGATGGTGATGATCGCGATCCTCGCCCGCCGCGGCGACGCCCGGGTGCGCGAGGTCCGCGTGCGCCACTTCGCGCGGCGCGCCGGGCACCAGTCGCTCGCGGGGCTGCTCACGTGGGCGCGCATCGGCCGCCGCTGCGTGCGCGAGCTGCTGGCGCTGCGCGCCGCCGAGCGCCGCCGCGCCGCGAAGTCGGATCGTAGCCATGTCGTTCTGTGAGCCAAGG
>NZ_JARGEK010000220.1 GCF_029211165.1 Roseisolibacter sp. H3M3-2 | reverse complement strand
CCCGGCACCGGGAGCCCGCGCTCGGCCGCCCACGCGCGCACGCGGTCGGCCGCCGCGCTCAGCGCGTCGCGCCGGTCGGCCAGCTCGCGCCCGACCTCGGCGAGGCTCCACCCGAGCGCCCCCAGGAACGCCAGCACGCCGACGAGCAGCGCCAGCGCCGCGCCGGCGAGCGCCGCCCAGTCGGGGAGCGCGCGGGCGACGCGCCGGCGCAGCGGCTGCGCGAGCACGGCCAGGAAGGCGCCGGCGACCAGGGGCACCAGCACGGGGCGCCCGAGGCGGAGGGCGGCGACGGCGAGCACCACGCCGAGGAGCGCGGCGAGGGCGCGGGCGGCGGCGGCGCGCGGCGCGGGGAGGGGCGCGGCGGTCATGGCGGCGGCAGGGGGCAAGGCGCGCGCCCCGCGCGGCGGCGGGATGACCTCGCCGCCGGCCGCTCGTCATCTCCGGGTATTCCCCGACCCTCCTCCCCCGCAGTCCCGACATGCGTCCCGACCAGACCGCCCACATCCGCCGCACCTGGGACCTCGTCGCGCCGATCGCGCCGCAGGCCGCCGAGCTGTTCTACGGGCGCCTGTTCGAGCTCGACCCGTCGCTGCGGCGGCTGTTCGCGCAGGCCGACATGCAGGCGCAGGGGTTGAAGCTGATGCAGACGCTGGCCGTCGTCGTGGCGGGGCTCGACGACCTGCCGCGCATCGTCGGCTCGGTGCAGGCGCTGGGGCGGCGGCACGTGGGGTACGGCGTGCAGCGGTCGCACTACGCGACCGTCGGCGCGGCGCTCCTCTGGACGCTGGAGCAGGGGCTCGGCGACCGGTTCGACGCGCCGGCGCGCGCCGCCTGGACCGACGCGTACGCGCTCCTCTCGACGACGATGATCGAGGCGCAGGCCGCGGCGGCCTGAGGGCGCCCGGGCGCGTCCGAACGCATCGGTAACGCGGGGCCGCTCCCGCCCGCGTCGGCCGGCGCCTAGCGTACGCGGCGTCCCCCGCGCCGCGCATGGGCTCCGAGTTCCTCGCCTACCTCCGCCTCGGGGTCGCGCACATCGCCGACCTCGCGGGCTACGACCACCTGCTGTTCGTCGCCGCGCTCACCGGCGCCTACCCGGCGCGCGCGTGGCGGCGGCTGGTCGTGCTGGTGACCGCGTTCACCGTGGGGCACTCGGTGACGCTGGCGCTGGCGACGCTGCGCCTGGTCGTCGCCGACGCGCGCGTGGTCGAGGCGCTGATCCCGGCGACGATCCTCGTCACCGCGCTGGTGTCCATCGCGCTCGCGCGCCGGGTCGACGACTCGCGCGGGTGGCGGCGCGGCGGCGACCGCGGGGGCGACGCGGAGGGGCCGCGCGGCGGCCCGCTGCTGTACGCGCTCGCGCTGGGGTTCGGGCTGGTCCACGGCCTCGGGTTCTCCTCGTATCTCCGCGCACTGCTCGGCGCCGAGGCGTCGATCGCGCTGCCGCTGCTGGCGTTCAACCTCGGGCTGGAGGCGGGGCAGCTGCTGATCGTGGCCGCGACGCTGCTGGCGGGCGCCGTCGTCACGCGCGTCATGGGGGCGCGGCGCGACTGGGTGCTGCTCCTCGGCGGGGCCACGGCCGGGCTCTCGCTGCTCCTCCTGCTCCAGCGGCTCCCGGCACTGCGCGGCGGCGCGGGGGTACCGTGACCCCCGCGCCGCTCCACCCTTCCCCCACCCGATCGATGTCCCACCTCCGTCCGTTCGCGGCGCTCGCCGCCGGGCTCCTGGCGGCCGCGCCCCTCGCGGCCCCGCTCGGGGCGCAGCAGTGGCTCGACTCCACGGCGAAGCAAGAGCGCACCAACCGCTCGGTCTTCCGCGCGCTCGAGGAGCTGCCGCCGGCCAACCAGGCGCGCTCCGCGTCGGGGGCGCCGGGGCCGCGCTACTGGCAGCAGCGCGTGGACTACGTGATCCGCGCGACGCTCGACACCGCGCAGCAGGCGGTCACGGGGAGCGAGCGCGTCACGTACCACAACAACAGCCCCGACACGCTGCGCTTCCTCTGGTTCCAGCTCGACCAGAACATCGACGACCCCCAGAGCCGCGCCAACCTGTCGACGCCGGCGGTCGGGACGCGCCTCTCGCCCGCCGCGCAGCGCGCGCTGGCCGCCGAGCCGTTCCAGGGCGGCTACACGCTGTCGCGCGTGCAGACGGTGAGCGCGGCCGGCGTGAAGCGCGACGCGCGCCGGGTGCTGAACAACACGATGCTGCGCGTCGACCTCGCGGCGCCGCTGGCGCCCGGGCGGACGGCGGTGGTCGAGATCGACTGGCGCTTCCTCGTGCCCGAGGGCGGGCAGAACGGGCGCGGCGCCAAGGAGAAGGTGCGCGACGGCTGGCTGTACGAGATCGCGCAGTGGTTCCCGCGCGCCGCCGTGTACGACGACGTCAACGGGTGGCAGACCGACCAGTTCCTCGGGCAGGGGGAGTTCTACCTGAACTTCGGGAACTACGACGTGTCGCTGACCGTGCCGCGCGACCACATCGTCGACGCGACCGGCGTGCTGCAGAACCCCGCGCAGGTGCTGACGGCGACGCAGCGGTCGCGGCTCGCGCAGGCGCTGCGCGACACGGTGCCGGTGTTCATCGTGCGCCCCGACGAGGTGATGACGCCGGCGTCGCGCCCGGCGGGCAGCGGCCCGCTGACGTGGCGCTTCACGGCCGAGAACGTGCGCGACTTCGCCTGGGTGTCGAGCAACACGTACGTGTGGGACGCGGCCGGCTTCCGCTACCCGCCGGGGGGCGCGACGAACGGGCGCGTGGTCGAGATCCACTCGATCTACCCGCGCGACGCGATGCCGCTGTGGGACAAGGTGAGCACGCGCGCGACCATCCAGACGATGAAGACGTACGGCCGGATGGCGTTCGAGTACCCGTACCCGAAGGCGGTGAACGTCCACGGGCCGGTGTTCGGGATGGAGTACCCGATGATCGCGTTCTGCGGCGCCCGCCCGAACCCCGACGGCACGTACAGCGACGCGACGGAGAAGGCGCTCATCTCGGTCACGATCCACGAGGTCGGGCACAACTGGTTCCCGATGGTCGTGGCCAGCGACGAGCGCAAGTGGACGTGGATGGACGAGGGGGTGAACTCGTTCCTCCAGTACTACGCGGAGCAGGACTGGCAGCGCGGCTACCCGAGCCGCCGCGGCCCCGCGCGCAACATCGTCGGCTACATGCAGGACACGGCGCAGTCGCCGATCATGACCGAGTCGAACGACATCCAGGCGAACTTCGGCAACAACGGCTACTCCAAGCCGGCCGCCGGCCTGGTGATGCTGCGCGAGAAGGTGCTCGGCGACTCGCTGTTCGACGCGGCGTTCAAGGAGTACAGCCAGCGGTGGATGTTCAAGCACCCGCAGCCGGGCGACTTCTTCCGCTCGCTCGACGACGGCGCCGGCGAGAACCTGAGCTACTTCTGGCGCGGCTGGTTCTACACGACGCACGTCAACGACCAGGCGGTGGCCGACGTGCGCTCGCAGGCGGCCGACTCGCTGGTGGGCAGCACGAGCCGCGGGCGGCGCTACGTGCGCGTGGCGCTGGAGAACAAGGGGGGCCTCGTGCTCCCGGTCGAGATGCAGCTCACCTTCGCCGACGGCAGCACGCGCCGCGTGAAGCTCCCGGTGGACGTGTGGCGCCGCAACGAGAAGCGGTTCGAGTACGGCTTCTTCTCGGACCAGGAGGTGGTGGGCGTCGAGCTGGACCCGGACCAGGGGTTCGCGGACGTGAATCGGGGGAACAATGCGTGGGGGCGGCCGGCGCAGGCGCGACCGATAAGCTGACGATCCAGATACGGCGTGGTCCGATGGGGCGTGATCCGATGGGGCGTGATCCGATGAGGCGTGGTCAGACGAGGCGTTGGCTGATGGTCGCGGCGGGGCTGGTGCACGCCGTACCTGCCCACGCCGTATCGGACCACGCCGTATCGGACCACGCCGTATCCGGCCGTCACGACGTCCACGTCTCCCACATGCGCCTGGTGGTCGAGGGCGCGACGGTAGCCGCCCAAGTCCGCCTGTTCCACGACGACCTGCAGGATGCGGTGCGGAGGCACGCGGGGGCGCCGCGGCTGGTGCTCTCGTCGGCGGCCGGGGACTCGGCGTTCGCGCGCTACTTCGCGCGCGCGGTGACGGTGACGGCCGACGGGGCGCGGCTGGCGGCGCGCGTGCTGCAGGCGCGCGACGAGCGCGACGCCGGCGGGGTGCCGATGCGGGTGTACGTGGTCGAGATGGCGGCCGCGCGGCCGGTGCGCGCGCTGGCGGTCCGCGACGCGCTGCTGTTCGAGCACTTCCGCGACCAGCAGAACCTCGCCGTCGTGGTGCGCATGCCCGCCGAGAAGCGCACCTCGCTCTTCTTCGCGGCCGGCGACGAGAAGGCGCAGGCGGTCCCCGAGTAGGATCCGTCCGCGCCCGTCCCGCCGAGGGGTGCGCCCGTCCCGCGCCCCCTCGCGCGCGGCGGGCGGGCGTCGCACGGTGGGGGCGTCCCGAGCCCCGGAGCGACCCGTGCCGAGCCCCGCCCGCTTCCTCGCCGCCTGCTGCCTCCTCCTCCCCGCCGCCGCGGCGGCGCAGGAGGCCCCCGCCCCCTCCCCGCTCGACGCGCACCGGCGCGCGACCGCGGTGCTGGACGGCGCGCTGGCCGCGCACGGCGGCCCCGACGCGCTGCGGGCCGCGCGCACGGCGCGCGTGACGCTCGAGGGGTGGGACTACCACCGCCACCAGAGCCGCCGCGCCGCCGCGCCCTGGGACAGCACCGTGCGCCGCCACGCGCTCTGGCTCGACCTCGCGCGCGGGCGGCTGGTGCAGCAGCAGACGCGCGGCTACCCGGGCGGCTTCGCCTACACCACGCGCTTCGTCAGCGACAGCGCGCGCCACTACAACGTGGACGTGCGCGCGCAGCGCTACTCGACCGAGCAGTACCCGCCCGCCGAGACGCAGCTCGGCAACCTGAACCTGCTGCCGCAGTTCTTCCTCGCGGCGGCGCTCGACCCGCAGGCGCTCGGGCGGCGGCAGTGGCTGGGCGAGCGGCGGCTCCCCGGCGGCGGCGTGGTCGAGGCGGTGCTCGTCGGGCTGCAGAACGGCGGGCAGCTCGTCCTCGGCTTCGACCCGGCGACGCGGCGGCTGCGCGCGACGATGGGCGTCTCCCCCGACCTGCTCGCCGGCGACACCGAGGTCGTGACCGAGTACCACGACTGGCGCCCGCTCGGCGGCGTGCTGCTCCCCGCGCGCTCGGCGACCTGGCGCGGCGGCGAGCGGGTGAGCGCGCTGCGCTACGTGTCCGCGTCGCTCGGCGAGGCGGTGCCCGACACGCTGCTCGCGCCGCCGGCCGGCTTCGCGCCGCTGGCCGCCGCGGCGGCCGCCGATCCCGTCGCCGAGCTCGCGCCGGGCGTGTGGACGATCCGCGCGGGCGGGAGCAGCGTGCTCGCCGTCGCCTTCGCCGACCACGTCGCGGTGATCGACGCGCCGCCGCGCGGGACGCCCGAGGTGCTGCACCGGCTGGCCACGCTCGCGCCGGGGAAGCCGGTGCGGTACGCGGTGCCGACGCACCACCACGACGACCACTTCCAGGGGGTGCGCCACCTCGCCGCCGCCGGCGCGACGACGCTGGTCACGCCGGGGAACGCCGACTTCTTCCGCCGCGTCGTGTCCGCCCCCGCGTCGACGCTCGGCGCCTGGCCGGGGCGGCCGGCGCCCGACGCGCGCGTGGAGGTGCTGGCCGGCGGCCGCCGCACGCTCGGCGACGGGACGCGCACCGTGGAGCTGCACGACGTCGGGCCGAGCCCGCACGCCGACGAGATGCTGGTGGCGTGGCTGCCGCGGGAGGGGATCCTCTACCACGCCGACCTGATCGAGGCGCCGCGCGGCGTCGCGCAGCGCGGCGCGAACGCCGAGACGACGCGGCACCTCGCCGAGTGGATCCGCAGGCGCGGGTGGAAGGTGCGCACCTTCGCCGGCGCGCACGGCACGCTGCTCAGCCCCGCGGAGTTCGACGACCTGGTGGCGATGCCCGTGCTCCCGCCGGAATGAGGCGCCGCGTCGTGCTCCCCCTGGTCGTGCTCCTCGGCGCCGCGCTGGCCGCGGCCGCGCTGCGCGGGCGTCCCGACGCGCAGGACGACGTCGGCGCCGCCATCGAGGCGCGCGCGGCGGCGTGCCTCCCGACCACGCCGCCCGTGGCCGGCGGCGACGCGCCGCCGACGCCGCGCGCCGGGCGCCTGCTGGTCGCGAACCCGTCGGCGCGCACGGCGACGGTCGTGGACCTCGCGACCGGCACGGCGACGCGGATCGCGCTCGACCTCCGCGACCCGCACGAGGCCGCGGTGTCGCCCGACGGGCGGTGGGGCGTCGTGACGGACTTCGGCGCGCGCGGCGCGATGCGGCGCGTGCGCGGGCAGGAGGTGTGGGACTTCGACGGCCGGCGGCTGGCCGTGATCGACCTGGCGGCGGCGCGCGTGGCGCGCGTGATCGACGTCGGCGCGCACCGCGGGCTGCACGACGTCGCGTTCGTCCCGGGCGCGCCCGGGCGCGTGGTGGTCACCGCGCAGACCAGCCGCACGGTCGCCGACGTGGACCTCGCGGCGGGGGCGGTGGCGGGGACGCTGCGCACCGACGCGGCCGGGTCGCACCTGCTCGCGGTGACCGGCGACGGGCGCACGGTCTTCACGGTCGACGAGATCGACGGCACGGTGACGCGCCTCGACCGCGCGACGGGGGCGCGCGCGTGGCAGCGCGCGGTCGGCGCGCCGCCGGTCGAGGGGATCGGCGTGACGCCCGACGGGCGCACCGTGCTGGTGGGGAGCCTGCGCGACGGGACGGTGCGCCTGCTCGACGGCGCGACCGGCGCGGTGCGGGCGACCGTGGCCGGCTTCGCGACGCCGGTGCGCATCGCCGTGTCGCCGGACGGGCGCCGCGCGCTGGTGGCCGACGCGCGGTGCGGCGCGGCGCACGTGCTCGACGTGGCCGCGGCGCGCGTCGAGGCGACGATCGGCGGGCTCGGGCAGCCCACCGGCGTCGAGATCGCCGCCGACGGGCGCACCGCCTTCGTCACGCTCGGCGACCGCGACGCGGCGGCGGTGCGCGACCTGGCGGCGGGGCGCGTGGTGGCGCGCCACGCCGCCGGGCGCGGCCCGGACGGCGTGGGGTGGGGGCCCGCCGCGGCGGCATTGACGGCGCCCGGCGCCGCGCGCTGATTGGGCCGGTGCGCACCGATCGCTGGACCCTGGTGGGGTGGCTGGTCGGCGCGGGGCTGTGGACCGCGCTGGCGCTGCTGGACGTCGTCGAGACGGCGCTCTGGCTGTCGTACCGCGGCGCGCCCCTGCGGCTCGGCGACGTGGCCGTGCGGTCGCTCGCCGACTGGTACTGCTGCGGCGTGTTCGTCCCGCTGCTGGTGTGGGTGACGCGCCGCCGCCCGCTCGACCGGCGCCACCTCGCCACCCGGCTCCCGCTGCACCTCGGGGTGATCGCGGCCGCGGTGCTCGGCAAGACGGCGCTCTTCCACCTCGTGCGCCCGTACCTCCCCGACACCAACGAGCTCCCGTTCGCGGGGCTGCTGCTCGGGTCGATGATCGGCGAGACGATCGCGTTCGGCGCGGTGGCCGGCGTGCTGCACGCGTGGGAGTTCTACCGCCGCTACCGCGAGCGCGAGACGCAGGCGGCGGTGCTCGAGGCCCGCCTCTCCGACGCGCAGCTGCGGGCGCTGCGGGCGCAGCTCAACCCGCACTTCCTGTTCAACACGCTCAACGCCGCGACCGCGCTGCTGCACCGCGACCCCGACGCGGCCGACGCGATGCTGACGCGCCTCGGCGAGCTGCTGCGGCTGACGCTGCGCGCGGAGCCCGAGCACGAGGTGCCGCTGCGCGACGAGGTGGCGCTGCTGGAGCGCTACCTGGCGATCATGCGCATCCGCTTCGCCGACCGCGTGTCGGTGCGGTGCGAGGTGGACCCGCGCGTCGCGGGGGCGCTCGTCCCGTCGTTCATCCTGCAGCCGCTGGTCGAGAACGCGTTCGAGCACGGGGTGGCGCGGCTGCAGCGCCCGGGGCGCGTCGAGATCACGGCGGCGCCCGACGCCGGCGCGCTGGTGCTGACGGTGCGCGACGACGGCCCCGGCCCCGCGGCCGCCGACCCGGCGCGCGGCGGCGGCGTGGGG